>JBAZCM010000006.1:0-40668 GCA_041654935.1 Sphaerochaeta sp.
GCCTTCTACTACGCCTTGTATAAGCCACGTGGCTATCTCTCTACCAACTATGATCCCAACGAGCACCTCTATGCCCGGGATCTGATCGATACACCCGCCCGAGACCTACTCTTTCATGTTGGCAGGCTCGACCGCGACTCGGCAGGCCTGATCATCTATACCAACGATGGGGCGTTGGCACAAAAGATCTCCCATCCCTCCACCGAGATTGAAAAAGAGTACATGGTGCGAACCGCTTTCCCAGTTGATCGTCGTGATATGGAAGACGCCCTGCGAGGCATTGAGATCGATGGAGTACGCTACAAGATCAAGCGCTTTGAGCTCTACTCACGCCTGTGGACACGCATCATCCTCACCGAGGGAAAGAACCGTCAGATCAGGCGGATGTTCGAGTACTTTGGCTATGAGATCAAGGAGCTGGTGCGTACCCGCATCGGTTGCATTGAGATAGACAACCTGAAGACCGGCCACTATCGAACAATCAGTCGAGAGGAGATTCGAGCTCTGTTACGAGGTGAGAACGAACCACTGAGGCCAAGGAGGGAAGGGCGATGGTAGTTGCAATAGATGGCCCTGCAGGGGTAGGGAAGAGCTCTATAGCCAAGATGCTCGCTGAACGCAGCGGCTTCTCATACCTGAACAGCGGCTCCTTTTACCGAGCTTACACCTGGCTGCACCTTGACCGGGGGGGAGATCCCTCTGACCTTGAAGGCTTATTGGAACGGGCAAAAACGACCACCGTCGATATCCGTGAAGGACGGTTTCATCTCGATGGCAAAGACATCGAAGAGCTGTTGCACACCGCCCAGGTAGACCGCCATGTGGCTGCTATCAGCGCGTATGTACCACTGCGCACATACGTGAACGAACAACTGGTAAGAATTGCCGAACACGTTGATGTTATCGTTGAGGGGCGCGACATCACCACCGTCGTTTTCCCCGATGCAGAGCTGAAGTGCTACTTTGATGCAAAGCCCGAAATCAGAGCTGAAAGGCGGTTTAAACAGCATCCAGACCAAGCTCCATATGAAGAAGTTTTGGCTCAAATCATCGCTCGGGATGAGATCGATCGGAGTAAGCCGGTCGGGGCTTTGAAGGTCGCTGACGGCGCCCTGTACATAGATACCTCGTACTTGACTATGGAACAAGTTTGTGAGAAAGTGTTATCTGCTATTTTTGCGCATAAAAGCGAATCTAAATAGGTAAATTACGGATCAGGAGAAATCAAGTGACTGAAGAACAAGCAATGGATGAAAAGATGACCAAAATGCAGGATTTGCTGCAGGAGGAGTATCTTAAATCTCTTGATGGAATCGAAGACGGCCAGCTCGTGGCCGGAACTGTTGTCCAGGTAAACAACGAGTATGTATTCGTGGATGTCGGTTACAAGAGTGAGGGAAGAATCTCCCGCGATGAGTTCGATACCGACCCCGAAGTCGGCGATGAAGTCAAAGTTGTCATCGTCAACAAAGAGGGCAGAGGTGGACAGATTGTCGTCAGCAAGAAGCGTGCGGACTTTAAAGAGCGCACCGATGAGCTGAAAGCTGCAGCAGAGACCCGCAGCCCCGTCCTCGGCAAATTTGAAAAAGTGATCAAGGGTGGCTTCGAGGTTGACCTCGGAGGCGAGTACAAGGGATTCTGCCCCCTCTCCAAGGCCGACGTAGTTCGCGTCGAAGACCCGGAGACGCTCATTGGGGTTAAGGATTACTTCATCATCGACAAGTTCCACAGCGGCACCCGCCTCAAGAGCGTAGTCAACCGTCGTGAGTACTTGGACCTGAAGATCAAGGAAAATAAAGAGAAGTTCTTCTCTACCGTTCAGATCGGTGACGTCATTGAGGGAGTGGTCAAATCATTCACCTCCTTTGGTGCATTCATCGACCTCGGTGGATTTGACGGCCTTCTTCATATCAACGATATGAGCTGGGGCCACGTCACCCGTCCCAAGGACTTTGTGAAGAAGGGCCAGGTTGTCCAGCTGAGACTGATCAACATTGACCCAGAGACCCAGAAGATCAACCTGAGCCTCAAGCATATGCAGGAAGATCCCTGGTTCAACTTCGAAGCAAAGTACAACGTTGGTGATACCATCACCGCTGCGGTGACCAAAATCACCACTTTTGGTGCTTTCATTGAAATCGAGCCTGGTATCGAAGGCCTTGCACACATCAGTGAGCTCTCCTGGACCCGCAGGGTGAACAATCCTA
Source organism: Sphaerochaeta sp. (assembly GCA_041654935.1). Taxonomy (GTDB): domain Bacteria; phylum Spirochaetota; class Spirochaetia; order Sphaerochaetales; family Sphaerochaetaceae; genus Sphaerochaeta. The sequence goes on from JBAZCM010000006.1 coordinate 2,208, forward strand.
AGGAAATCCTCGATGTCGGTGATGTAGTCAATGCCAAGATCCTCGGTTACGACTTGGATAAGAAGCGTGTCTCTCTCGGCCTTAAGCAACTTGAGGAGAACCCTTGGGATACCATCGATCAGCGCTATCCGATTGGAAAGACTCTGAGCAAGCCGGTTGTTAAGATTACCAACAGCGGAGCCTTCATCAACCTTGAAGAGGGTATTGATGGATTCCTCCATATCGACGACATCTCATGGACCAAGAAGGTCAAGAACATGAGCTCCTTCTGCAATGAAGGCGATGTCATCGACGTGGTTGTCATCCGCGTTGAGCCAGACAACCGCCGCATCCGCTTGGGCGTCAAGCAGCTGGAGGGCAACCCCTGGCAGACCTTGAAAGCAGACTATCCCAAGTTCAGCACGATCAGCGGGGTAGTGACCAACGTTACTGACTTCGGTGTCTTCGTCAAAGTTATCGGTGATATCGAAGGCTTGATCAGCAAGTACAACCTGATCGGCCCCGATGAAGAGTACACTGACGAAGTTCTGAAGAAGTTCAACGTCGGTGATCCAATCACCGCAATGGTCATTGAGGTTAATCCCACGACTCAGAAGCTGTCCCTCTCCATCAAGGAGATGGTCAAGCGCAGCCAACAGTCGGAGATTGCCAAATACATCCACGCCGATGATGATGGGGATACGTACTCCCTCGCAGATATGCTGCGTGCCAAGGATGAAGATAAGGAAGACAACTGAGGTTGAACTCCACAAAGCAGGCGGCTCAGGCCGCCTGCATCATACCTTGGTAGGGGAGAAGTGCAATGAATGATAATAAGAAAGATATGGATCAGCTGACTGGCGCACAACGAATTGAATTGGCATTGAATCGCTTCCTTGCGAATCACCTTAAAGTTGCCGTTATTATTCTTGTTGTAATCGTCATAGGCTTGATTGGTTTGGGAATCGGTACCTCAGTGTCTCGAAAGAAAACACAAGCTCAATTTGATCAGATCGACCAATTGCAGCAGCAGTACCGCGAACTTGCTTATCTCGATAGTGAGGAAGATGGGTACCAAGCTCAATATGACAGCCTGATTGCCGATCTGACCGTACTCGCTGATAAATCCAAGAAGTATCCTGGCCAAAAGGCTATCTACCTCTTGGGATTGGCAGCCTATGAGCATGAAGAGTTCCAATCAGCCCTTGATTACTTCATCAAGAGCGCTGAGGCTGGTAAGCAGACGTACCTTGGCTCGCTTTCGTTGGCCAATGCCGCTGCAAGTGCTGAGAATCTCGGCAATGACACACTTGCTCTTGAGTATTGGACAAGGATCATTGACGAGTATGGCTTTGGTGCGGCAGAGAGCCCTAAGGCACTCTTTGGACAAGCTCGGCTTCAGCTGAAGGCTGGCAACACTGATCTTGCTAAAGCTACGCTGCAACAGCTTGCAGACCAATTCCCAACCAGTGAATTCTCTAAGCTCGCAGCCAATAGCCTTGCGACACTCTAGGCAACAGGGTAGGGTAGAGCAAGAGAGCGATACATATAAGGAGACAGGTGCAATGAAGATGAAACATAAACTTCTTCTCCTTGCATCTGTCTTTTTTATGTCTTTTTTTACTGGTTGTGGGATTCCTACGATTTTTTATGTGACCACATCAATCACAAATATCACTCCTGTTCCTGATGATACGATACAATTTTCCATCGCTTTTCAGGATCCACATAATAATCTCGATATGATAACACCAGGTACTGGACCATCATTGTTTCTGGGATATATAGTCACCGATCAACCTAGTCTTTCTTCTACATCTACCCTTATTAGTGAATTCAATAAGAAATATCGGCGTTCACCGAATGGTATACATATCGATAGTTCTCTGCAATCAGAACCAATTTTGGAGACTTCGAATGACTTAAAGCTTTTTGCATTCTCAGGACTCTCCCTTGATATTTCTAATTATCATGCAACCGCACTCCAACCTAGCTTGGCAGATAATACCTTTAATATTACATTGAGCTCACCAGAAGTAGATTTATACGAGTTCAAATTAACGAATGCAATTGGTGCTCGCTATACTATTAATACTACAGTTTTGACTCGATTTAATGATACAAGATTTGATTTGGGATTTGATGCTAAAGATTATTTGATTAGTCCAGAGAATCCAGCTCCTCGTTATTGCCATATCTTTGCTGCGATCAATGTGAGGGAAGGCCTGTTTGATAATATCTATTGGTCTGAACTACGTTCTCTAGGTTCAATTGAATTGAAACAATAGTGCATTGCAAACCATTCGCAAATATTGAATTTTTCTTTTTATGTAAATAATGTATATTCTGTTAACTAGAAAACTATTGTTGATTTATTCTAAGGTCCAAGACATCCAAGTGGCACAATCCATATTCCTTCCTCTAATTGAAATATAAATTGGATAGTTGTCACTATCATCAGAAAAGTTGGCTCACCAAGGGCGACTCGTATCGACGAAAGTGCGTAATAACAAGAATCTATTGTATGAATTATCATGATTACAATGTATGTATTGTCATATATATAATTTTTATTTTAGTAAACAAATCCTTAAGTTAACTCCTTCCATCCTTTTGAAGTTCATACATCATCGCAAGTTCTTGATCTGTAAGGCCGATGAATTGACTGAGTAGTTGGATGGAGCGCATATGGGTTTTAATCTTCTCTAAATACTGTTCTATGACCTGATCATAACTTTGTCTGGCGATAAACGATCCTTTTGCAGCAACCGTTTGAATAAATCCCTGGGACTCAAGCTCTTGGTAGGCACGTTTTACGGTGATGACGCTGACGTCCAGTTCTTGTGCTAACGCTCGAATAGAGGGAAGTTTTTCATTTTCACTGAGGATTTCTTTCGTAATCAAGACTTTAATTTGTTCTACAATTTGAAGATAGAGAGGTTGTGAATTGCTTGGGTTAAGAATGACGTCCATGGTTACTCCTGTATAGCTATAGTATATACACTTTTATATACAATGCAACTATATTCTCAATATATCGTCTAATGGCTATACTGAAGACATGATCAGTTACACATATGAGGAAAAGATGAGTGTATCAGAGGCTTTGATGCAACTCTACGAAATAGTTACCTTGCTCCGCGGTGATGGAGGCTGTCCATGGGACCGTGAACAAACTCCTAAAGAAACCGCTTTGAATCTTATCGAAGAGAGCTATGAATTCTTGGATGCTACAGAGGATGCTGATATAAAAGAAGAGCTGGGAGATGTATTGCTCAATGCAATGATGCTGTTGGAAATGCATCAGGAAAATGAGAGCATAGATGGCATCTCAGCACTTAATGGAGTTTGTGAAAAACTCATCAGACGTCATCCTCACGTCTTCGGTGACATAGAGGTCCAAGATAGCGCAGAAGTCCTTGATGTGTGGAACGCGATCAAAGTTGAGGTTGAAGGTAAAAGCGACAGCGCAGAAGATCTTTTCAATCGAATCCCTGGGTCCATGGGACCGTTGGAACAGGCATATAAGATTCAAAAGAAACTGGCTAAGGTCGGATTTGATTGGCCTGCTGTAGATGGTGTCGTAGAGAAGGTTCTTGAAGAACTAGATGAAGTTCGAGAAGCGTATTCGGACAATGGCTCTGGTGAAGATCTAGAGCTTGAAATAGGAGATCTGCTCTTTGCTGTAGTGAATCTCAGTCGCTTTCTTGGATACGACCCATCATATGCTCTGCACCGAGCAAATCAAAAAGTAAAGAAACGTTTTAACGGTGTATATACTATGAGCCAAGAACGCTCTATTCCTCTTAATCCCGACCACCTCGATGAAATGGAGGCATTGTGGCAGGAGATGAAAGAGCGCGAGGGAGAGAGCAATGGAGAGAAGTAACCTAAAACCTAATCGACAAACCGCAAATCCAGGTAAGCAGCGTAAACCTGTCTATGAAAGAATAGCTGTCGATATCGCTCGACGTATCGTCAATGGCGACTTTGAAGAAGGTGTACGCCTTAGTGGACGAACGTTGATGAGCGGTGAGTACGGTGTCTCTCCCGAGACTATCAGACGGTCTTTTGCCCTCCTTGAAGAGATGAAGGTTGTCGAGGTTGTTAAAAACAGCGGCGTACTTGTTCGTAGCATTACCCAAGCCCAAGCGTTCATTGATACTCATGATAAACACGATGAGAGCAAGAAGTTGCTCTACCGGATGCATCAAATTGTTCGCCAAAGTGAATCATTGAACCAAGAGTTGTACTCCATTGCCAATCAGGTATTTTCCATCAATACTCGCTTTGCCCAGGACAACCCTTTCCCTATATTTGCTTATACAATCCAGGAGGGATCGAAGGCAATCGGACAGTGTCTTGGTGAACTCCGCTTCTGGCAGGCAACAGCGGCAACTGTTGTGGCAATTAGGCGAGAAGGAACAATCATACTCTCCCCCGGCCCTAAGGAGCCCCTACACATCGGGGATACACTTATGATGGTAGGACCCCAAGATTCAGTTGATCGGATCGAGACGCTCCTCGGTTAAGCCATACGACTCTCAAAATACTCAGGATATGTCTGCCCCATCTCTTGCGCGTAGAGAGCGGTTCGTTTGATATCCAGCCGCTTAGCAACTTCAAACTTATCAGCCTCCTTGCCAAAGAGTAACTTCACCATGTTTCTCTCTCCGTTGATCAACACGATGAAATTCTTTTCACCAACTTGTTCGATGGTAAAGGCAGGATCTTCTTTCTTGCTCAAGGCGATCAATTGTTCTTTTGCTTCATGATCATCCCTACAATCAATCTCATATCGACTGCCGACCATATACTTGGCAAGCGTCTCTTTCTTCTCAAGATCAAGGAGAAGAATGTCCAAAATCTCGTATCCTTCAGGAATGGAAGTTTGGAGCTGATCTTTGACTGTAGCAACATCGGTGAACGTCTCTACGATAAATTCACAGAGTAGCACCTCTTGGTCACCCTTTATTCCAATGGATAGCGGATTGACGAACTCCAATTTAGGTTTAGGGTTGTATCCTTGAGTAAAGCCAATCTCCAATCCACTGCGTTGGAAAGCCATCTCAAAATTACGCATTGTGGAGATGTGGCTTACATACAACGGTGCTCCATCACGCTTGTACGTAATGATTGCTTGTTTTACTGCAGAAGGTTGAGATGCAGTCTCAGAATCTTCTTTCTTGCTTATATGCTCGATCACCGGTGCCTCGATAACCTGAGTCTCTTTGGCACACACCCCACAGAGGTGATTACAATCGGCAGTACATGCTGGGGTGAGAATTCTCTCTTTTGCTGCCAGCAGTTCATTCTTTAAGAATCCTGATCCAACTTTCATTGAGATGGACTGCCAACCGAGTTTCTCATCCAAGGAGTACTCGGTAAAGATTGAAGGGTTGGGATCGTAATCAGCTTCGGCGATAGCATCCTGCCACTTTTGACGGTCGAGGTGTTCATCCCATGCATCAAGGCGACAGCCCTTATGATAGGCTGCCTCAATGATCTGGCCAAAACGTTCATCGCCACGGCTGACCAAGCCCTCTAGATAGCTGATGAATGGTTCGTGATAACTGACCTTCGCCCCTTTGATCCGACCTTGTATATCCCTTTTCAGTGAGGAGAGTTGCATAAATGCATCTTCGGGATGCTTTTGGGCAGCCCACTGGAAGGGAGTGTGGGCCTTGGGGATAAAGGTTCCGATGTTGATATTCATCTTTAGGCGCGTTGCATCCCAGATGGCACCCAAATAATCTACGATCGCTTGGTTCTCTTGTTCTGCATCAACGAACGGCAGTCCGACCATGAAATAAAACTTTGCCAGTCGCCAACCACGGGCTTTTGCCTCTTGAGCGATTGCAATTACCTGCTCCAACGGCACAGGTTTATTCATCGAATGTTGCCAATCTGCCAGTGGTGTCTCGATGGCAAAGGTTAGGCCGCTCTTACGCACCTCACTGAGTTGGTCAAGGATATCCAATGCGAAAGAGGTGACCTTCAGGCTGGGCAGAGAGAAGGAGATGTTTCTGCCCCGGTACTCATCATTGAGTGCTTCGATCATTGTCTTGATCTGTGGATGGTCACCACTGGAGAGTGAGGAAAGGGTAATCTCACGGTAGCCGAGCTCATCTACATATTGGGCCACTTCCTTCTTGATGAGTTCAAGCTCTTTTTGCCGATATGGCTTATAGAATTGTCCAGCATGGCAAAAACGACAGCCATTCGGACAGCCTCGCATAATCTCCACTACCCCATTATCCTGGGCTACCTTGAAGTTTGGCACCACAAAGTGCTCAAATCCTACCGTTGGGTGATGACCAAAGGCTTCGTCAATGTAGCGAATAGTTCGCTCTTTTTTTGGGTACCAGAGATAGTCAAAGCTTTTCAGCAGTTCAATTTTCTCTTTCCTGCTCAAGCCTTTACGCTTTGCTTCCACCAGATGGCGTGCAACATCCTCCAGTCCTCCTTCTGCCTCGCCGATATAGACAAAGTCAAAGAAAGCGCCAAACGGCAATGGATTGGTGATTGCAGGTCCTCCGGCAATGACGATGGGATGCTCATCATCTCGCTCATCAGCATGTAAAGGGATATTGCCCAAATCGAGGACTTGCAGAATGTTGGTAGCTGCCAATTCAAATCCAATGGAGAATCCCAATAGATCCAAGGTGTGTAAGGGACGTTTAAGTTCCAACGTATAGAGATCGACCTTCCGCTCTCGTAAAAGAGCTTCAAAGTCATGGGCTACGCTAAAGACACGATCGCAGTGGACTTCATCCATCCGGTTGAGCCGGTCATAGAGGATCCTCACTGCATTGTTGCTCATCCCTATCTCATAGAGGTCAGGAAAACAAATTGCACTATAGAGTTCAACCTTCGAAAGATTCTTCTCTCCAATTCGAAATTCACCGCCGGTATACCGGCCAGGGTTTTGTATAGTCAACAGATCATGCTCAATCGATTGATACATATATAAGTCCTTTATTGCACCCTTTGGGCAAGACTGCGATATTTATTTGCCAACACACGCATGTCGGCTTGGCTATAGAGACGCCACAGCGTCTCATACAGTAGTTGGCGAGTAGCCTCTTCGAGGTTTTGTTCCTCTAGCAATTGAGTGATTGCAGCAAGGGAAGCGGCTCGCTCTGGTTCATTCTCCAGAAGGCTTGCCCCGGCCATCACCAACACAACGTCCTCATCACTCAATTTGTTCAACACAGGGAGCAAAAGTGAGAACTCTGCTTGAGTGCGCAAAAGAATCTCAGCATATGTGTACGGCGCTATCGTCTCCGAGAGATACCGTGCAAAAACATCATTGGCCTCCGCTTCACTACCTTTGGCTAATAAGGCCTGATAATAGGAGGTGGCAAGTGCATCGTCAAGCTCACCCAGCTCATCCAATACCCTCCCCTGCTCCGCCGCTTCACGGAAAAATGGAATTTGCAAGGCAAGGCGCCGAGCCTCAAGATCAATTTGCCGTTCATACGCCAAGGCGAAGTAAAGCTCCAAGGCCTGGGAAGCCTCTTCGGCATAGCCGCTTTCATGGTATGAGCGAGCCATCCATAAGAGATCTATCAGCGAATGGTCCTGTGCAAATCTTTTGGATGATTCACTGAGGATTTGGCCATAGGCTCCCTTGGAGGCAAGATCTGAGTAATCGATAGTCTGTTTGGTACAGCTGACTCCCAATACAAGAAGAGAGAACAGAAGAGCGCAGGCAATACCCGTTTTTCTCATCCTCTGTTCTCTCACTCCATTAATAAACAAGGCAGGCAATAAGCCGGGTTCTGTCGTGGATGATCATCTATCTAGCCACCCTGTTACCAGAATGGTCAAGCAACCTACCCGCAGGCATTGGACGGACCATCCTGCCTGCTGCTTGGTCTTGCTCCTGACGAGGCTTGCCCTGCCAAGGTTGTTACCAACCCCGCGGTGGGCTCTTACCCCACCATTTCACCCTTACCTTAAAAAAGGCGGTATATTTTCTGTGGCGCTCTCTGTAGCGTTACCGCTCCCGGGTGTTACCCGGCGTCATGTCCTGTGGAGCCCGGACTTTCCTCGTGCATCATGCGATGCCCGCGATCATCTCGCCTACCTTGTAAAAAACCTATAAGAGATCGTCAAACTCATCAGAGTCGACGAAGTCAGCCAATCCACCCTCTTCGATCTCAACATCCTTCATCGGCTTGCGGTACTGCTCATCTGCACCTTCAACATCCTCGTAGTAGAGGATACGGCTACAGTACGGGCAGAATTCAATCTGCTGTGCCGAGTGTACTTCATTGACAAACTGCACAGGCAACATCACGTGACAGCCCTGACACACCATGCCATGGACCGGCACGATTCCCTTGCCCTTCTTATTTCGGACGATGTTCCCAAACTTGTTGTACAGGTCAAGGGAGATATCATCACCGATATAGGAGTTGCACTTCTCTTCAAGGGCGGTGAGTTCAGCTTGCTTCTGGGCCAAAAGAGCCTCAATCTTGCTTGCCTCGTCATCGACTTCTGCCTTTTGAAGCGTCATCAATTCTTCTTTCTCGGTCAAGCGCTCACCGAACTCGGTGACCTGCTTATCCTTAACGTGCAGCTGCTTGAGAAGCGATTGCTCCTTGGCGGCTGCATCCTTGATTTCTTTCTCAAGGGCCTCAAACTCACGCTGGGTTGAGATCAGCTCCATTTGCTTCTCGCTGTTCTCTCGGGCCCTCACCGCATCATCATATTGGATGCGTAGGCTCTTGAGCTCCAGCTTCGCCGCTTCGCTTCGCTCATGCTCCTCGATATACTCCAGATTAATCCGGTTGAGCAGCTCCTGCTTCACTTTCAGGTCCCGAGGCAACTTGACGATCTCGTCCTCAAGGGTAAATCGGGCACTGAGGTCCTCTTGCAGTTGATTGAGCTTTGCAAATACCTGCGATTCTTCCATTATCTTCTCCCCTATATCACTCAAATGAAATCTTTCAGCTTTCTGCTTCGTTTCGGATGGCGTAGTCGACGCAAGGCTTTTGCCTCAATTTGTCGGATACGCTCACGTGTCACCTCAAAATACAACCCAACTTCCTCGAGTGTCAATGAATATCCATCCTCTAGACCGAAACGCATCTTCAAAACCTCTTGTTCGCGGCTTGGCAGGGTGCTCAAAACATCCTTCAGCTGCTCTTGCAAGAGTGCATATGCGGTCTGTGTGGCTGGGTTCTCCACTTCCTTATCCTCGATGAAATCGCTGAGTAGGCTATCCTCCTCCTCACCGACGGGTGTCTCCAAACTGATTGGCTCACGGGCAACGTTCTTCACTGCCTTGACCTTTGCCTCAGTCCAACCGAGCTTCTCGGCGACCTCGTCATCGGTAGGCTCACGACCCAGGGATTGCATCAGCATCCGACTCTCACGCACTACCTTGTTGATCTGCTCGATCATATGCACCGGGACGCGGATTGTACGGGCCTGGTCACTGATCGATCGGGTAATTGCCTGCCGAATCCACCAGGTGGCGTATGTTGAGAACTTAAAGCCCTTGCGGTACTCAAACTTCTCAACAGCCTTGATCAAGCCGATGTTCCCTTCTTGGACCAAGTCAAAGAAGTGGAGGCCACGGTTGGTATATTTCTTGGCGATCGAGACGACCAGGCGCAGGTTCGCTCGAATAAGGCGATCCTTTGCGTCCTTCATCATCTTCTGACCGTACTTAATGCGGGTACACAGCTCAAGGATATTCTCACAGGTATCTTCGAACTGGTACTCGATCAGTTTCAGCTCCTTCTCAGTAAGCTGAAGATCCTTGATCAAGTCCTTGATCGTGTCACTGGAGAGATGGAGCTCCTCCTCGATCTTTGCACTGCGGCTCTGGGTAGCAAGATCTCGACCAAGCTGGCGTAGTTCCTTGGCATTGGTGATGTGCAGCTTGTTCTCAAGCTGTTGTTTGCGCTCCTTGTAGGAGCGGATCTTGTTCTCAGTGTCGATAAAGTCGTGGGTGAAGCTGGTAATCTCTTCGGGTTGCAGTTCAATCTTGGAGAGTTTCTTCAACAGGGTTGAGCGGGTCTTGGCAAGCGACTCATCGTGTAGCACATCCACACCACTGCTGATCATCTGCTCCTTCTTGCTGATATAGGTGCGCAGTTGACCCTGCACATCCTTCAGAGGAGCCTTGTAGTTCTGGGTGAAGCGCTTTTGATTGGCCACCAACTCCTTGAAGTCCTTGGCATTGTACTCCTCTTCCTGCTCCTCAATCTTTGCATTCAGCGTCTTGATGATCTCGTGGAAGCGGGTGATCATAATCCCACTCTCCTGGATAACCTCCTGGATAATGAGCGCGCCATCCTCCATCTTCTTGGAGAGTTCGACCTCCTGCTCGGCGGTCAACAGATTCTCTCGCCCAATCTCACGGAGGTAGAGTCGAATCGGGTCATCCCCACTGGACTCACCACGGTCGGTGCCAAGAATCGTAGGTTGGCGCGGATGGTCTGATTCACCATCTGCATCATCAAGCTTTGAGATATCTACGAAGCGATTGCCTCCGGCGGCGTCATCATCGGTGCCCATGCCACTCCAGGCATGTTTCATCGATGCGCGCTCCTCCTCAAGAGCTTCATCATCCTCGTCGTCATCATCGTCATCGTCATCATCATCGCTTCGACGCTTCTTGGACTTACCTTCTTCGTCGTCATCGTCATCGTGTTCATCTTCGACCGGGTGATCATCAAAGTCCTCAATGACACTATCGACATCAAGGTCATCTTCATCTACCAAGTCATCTTCGTCTTCCATCAGAGGATCGTCATCCGGATCCTCTTCGGCCAAAGCATCCTCACCTTCGGGATCAGAGCCCGCAATGGAGGAGCACATAGCAACACCACCGTTCTCCAAAACGGTGATATCCTGCTCACAGAGCAGGTTTACGATATCATCGACCTGTGCTTCATTCTCTGCCAACTCCGGGCCAAGGGAGTTGCGAATATCCTCTTTTGTTACATGACCATTCTTTACGGCAATCAAACTCAACTCTTTGATGATTGCATTGCTTTTGGTATCGTCAAGCATCTGTTTTATTTACCTACCCCATCTTCCTTAATGCTCAAGGTGATATTTGAGCTCAGCGATTGCTGCATCGAGCTCGCTCTTCTCCCTCAGCAATTCCTCTATCTCATCGAACTCAGTGCCATCGTGTAGGCTGATCTCCAGCAATCGTCGGATTGTGGACCTACGACGCTCGTATTGCCTCATTTGAATTCTCCCCACTGCCTCATTCAAGATTTTTTGCGGCTCTAATTTGAACTCTTCCATTGAAAAGGAAGCGGCCACATCGCTGTAGAGCTGTGGGTCCTCAATCATTTGAAGGATACTTTCGTCTTGTTTGGCACCGCCCTGTCTTGCAGCCTCCTCCAACACTTCATACAACGCCTCAGCTTCCTCATCCTCCAAATACTCAACGGCAAGCTTCTGGCGCATTCGCAAGAACAGCTCTCTGTTGTTGACAAGGGTCAACATTGCGTACAAGTCCACACTGATGGCAGCTGGGTTGAGGGCAACCGTCTCTGCCTGTGGTTTTCTTTCAACATCAGTCTTTGGGGGACTGCTCCTCTGTTGTGAATAATCGTCAAGGATCGACGATTCGTCAACATCCAACACCGAGGCAAGCTCCTTGATCAAGCCTTGGCGTTCAATTGACGACTTCGTAGCATCCAAAAATGGCCGTACCACCCCAAAAATGGCCGATTTTCCTTTGGACGTCAGTATATCATACTGATTTAATGCATTCTGTACAAGGTAATGGAACCCATCGATGCCCCCCGACCCCAGGGCCTGTTGCAATGCCCCTTCCCCTTCACTTTGCAAGAGATCGGAGGGGTCGTTTGCCACCCCCAAGTTCAACACCGTAGTGGCGATACCCTCCCCTTGGGCAACGACTACTGTCTTCTGCACAGCCTGCTGGCCGGCACGATCGCTATCGAAGAGAATCTGCATCGAATCATTGTAGCGTCGGATCAGTTTGGCTTGTTCGACGGTGAAGGAGGTTCCCAAAGGAGCCATGGCTCCGGTAAAGCCGGCCTGGTGAAGGGCAAGCACGTCAAAGTTTCCCTCACACAGGATGATGTTTCCTCCCCCCTTGATCGTCTCAAGCGACTCACGGATCCCATAGAGATTGTGCTTCTTAGAGTAAATATTTGTCTCAGGGGTGTTTATGTACTTGGCCTTGCTGGTACTGCTCAGATCCCTACCACCGAAGGCAATGCACTGGCCCTGCCAGTTGTGGATTGGAAACATTAATCGATCGACAAAGAGCGGGTACCGTGGGTTTTTTCTACTGAAGAGCCCACTGTCGGCCAAGAGCTCGTCACTGTAGTGACGCTTACGCAAAAATCCGTATAGCCAGGAGGGATCGCGCGGAGCATAACCGAGCTTGAAGGTCTTCCACATCGCAGGCGATACATTGCGCTGGGTCAGGTAGCGCCTGGCCCCTTCTCCTTGGGCGGTCTTGGTCAACAAGTAATGAAAGGAGTTTGAGATTTTCTCATACAGGTCGAGCAGCGTTTCCCGTAAATCACGTTGGCGGCGGTCTTGTTCGCTCTCTTCGGCAATCTCCACATGGGCACGACGTGCCAAGAGCCGGACACTCTCAGTGAATGAGAGTTTCTCCATCTCCATGACGAAGTCAAACATCGACCCGCCTTTCTTACAGCTGAAGCAGTAGTAGAAGCCCTGCTCTTCGACGACTGAGAAGGAGGGGGTTTTTTCCTCATGGAATGGGCACAGACCCCACAGCCGTCCGCCACGGGCAGAAAGATTGACGTAATCGGAGACCACCTCACTGAGGGAGAGGCGTGCTTTGATTTGTTCCAGTACCGCGTCGGAAATTCTGGCCATTATGCTCCTTTGGTCAACATCAGTGGCTGTCTGCCCCGTTGCAACGATAACAGTTCGTCAATCTCCTCTTGTGTATAGTGTCTTCCCTTACCGATTCCAGGGCACGACACCCCTTCCTCCTTCCAGGATTTCTCGCTATCCATGATAGCCGGCCAGAACGGATAGGTTCGGCACTGGATCGGCCTCGCTTCGTAGACCGAACAGCGTTTGTTCTCGAGAAAGATACAATCATAATTCTCCTTCTCCAACAAACTGACTAACAAAAATTGGCCCATATCTACTGTATGACAGTATTTATCGATGAAGGCCTGTTCATTCAGGCCTGTCTTTTCACAAAGACGATGTAGGTCATCTTGTGAGAGAAACACATAGCCAGGCTCTACGCCACAGCAGTATGTACACCCTTCAACACAGGTGAATTTGAGCCCATGCTCATAAAAACAATCCATGGAAACCTCGCACATCAGACAAAGAAGGCCTTCCTCAGAGAAGAAGGCCTCCAATTGGAGAGAGAAGGATTCGAACCTTCGAAGGTATAACCAGCAGATTTACAGTCTGCCCCCTTTGGCCAACTCGGGAACCTCTCCATTCCTTAAGACAATCGTACCTTACAAAACATTGGGATTCTTGTCAACACATCTTGGAAATTCATCTGCCTTGACAGAGCATCGTCTGTTTGAGTATAGTGCAACAGGTCAAGCCGACTTAGCTCAGCTGGCAGAGCACTAGACTTGTAATCTTGAGGTCGTCAGTTCGATTCTGACAGTCGGCTCACTTTCAAAGCACTCAACTGGGAGTGCTTTTTATTTTTATTCTCGCCCCACAGGCCTGCAGTTGCTCACAAAAACCGGCATATGAGACGGCGATGCACTCTCCACCTTCAACGATGAGGGTATCCTGGGCTGCAAGGCCTGCTACCACCAGGGCCATGGCGATCCGGTGATCGCCTGCCGAGTGTACTCGTCCGCCCCGAATCGGTGTCTTGCCCCGCACCACCAGCTCATCATCGCCAACAATCAAGTCACAACCAAGGCTGGTAAGCTTTTGGTGCATCTCCTCTATTCGATCGGTCTCTTTCTGGCGAATATGTTCGATGTTGACAAATTGGGTAGTGCCCTCAGCCTGGGTGGCCAGCACTGCCAAGGCCGGCAGCATATCCGGTGTATTACCCAAATCGATGGTCAAGTCGCTTTTCAGCTGCGACCCTTCGGCGATGTACACCCCCTCCTCTTGAAAGGTGATTGAACATCCAAATTTCCTGAGGTATTCGATGATACGTTTATCCCCTTGGCTGTCGGTCATGTCCAGACCTTGCAATAGCAAGCCCGAACCGGTGATAGCTGCTCCAACCAACGGAAAAGCTGCACTGGACCAGTCGCCAGGGACACGGCTTGTGCTCGCCGTATACTGCTGCCCTCCTTCCACGACAAAGTGAGTGTAGTCGGCGTTACGCTGCACACTCACCCCATACCGCTCCATCCAGTCAATGGTCATTTGCACATACGGTGTCTCCAAGGCATTGGTGACCGAGATCTCTGTTCGACCTTCGGCGAGCGGTGCACTGAGCAGTAACGAGGAGACAAATTGGCTGTTCCTCCCTTCAATGGTCACCCTGCCGCCTTTGAGGGTGCCTTGGATGATCACCGGTGGAGTTTTTCGACTTGGATGGGTAAAGAAGGCCGTTGCCCCAAGTTCATTGAGTGCCCTAATCAAGGGGGCGATGGGCCGGGAGCGGATCTGCTCATCCCCGGTGATGATGGTGTGCCCTTGGGCAAGGGCTGCCACCGAACAGTACAGCGTAGTCGTGGTCCCTGAATTATCAGTGTCGATTATCGTAGTTGGGGCAAGAAGTGGTTTATCAGGACCTGCAATGGTCCACACACCATCTTCGATGCTAACTGTCGCCCCAAAGGCTCTTGCAGCATTGAGGGCAGAGATTGCATCCCCACACTCCAGAGGATCGATCAAACGGCTTTGTCCACTCGCAAGAAGCGACAGCAATACACCACGAATGGTATGGCTCTTCGATCCGGGCGGTCGCATCGATCCATCAAGGGCTGAAGGCTGAACGTGAATCTCCATCATACTCTCCGGCTCGAGTATGCATGAGAGTGCAAAAAAATTCAACGTTTATTCAGATTTGGGGAAAAGGTCTGGTCTCAGGCGTTCTGCACCGTCGAGGAAGACCGGCTGCATTGCCTCCATGGGACGATTGGTGATGATCAACATACGGATGACTCGCTCCATCATCCCCGCAATCTCCAGCTCGGGCATACAAAATAGGGGTGTGGTTGCGCAGTATCCTCCGCGCCGCAGTCCTGTGGCTGGATTGAGGCTTTTCAAGTCACTGGTCTGGGTGATCAACAGGCACGCAACATCATCTTCGGAGAGGCCATTGGTCTGAAGCAGTGTTGCCCACAGCTTTTGGGCGGCTGCACCGATCAGATCCCCCTCATCTTTGGCTACACAAATTGCCCCTCGAACCGCAGAGATGTTCTTGCCTAAGAGATCGATCATCCTATTGTCACTCCCCCGGACAGAATATTCTCAACGATAGTGGCAACAAGACCCAAGGTGTACACCGCTGCCATCCGTATGATAGTCAGCACTATCTCTGAGACCGGCAAAATACCGGCTCCCGCATACACGATCAAGGAGAAAATCAGCACCCAGAACCCAAAGAGGAGGTTCGTCCACCCAACCAGTGTCAGGTAAAAGAGCAAGAGGTCGATAAAGGCTGCTTCAACGGCAAAATATCCGCTGAGTATATACACTATGAAAAAGAACACATAGAGCAACAGCGTGTAAGTATGAACTCTTGAAGAGAATGCCAACAGGCGTCGTGAACGCAACATAGGACAATCCTACCATTCTCCTTCGCCCGGGGCAACCGAAAAAGAAACCAAGACCCCAGGTCCATCCTCAACCTGAACGCTCAGAGATGCTGCTGTACAGCGATTTGAGAGGGAAAACCCATCCCATTTGACCACTCTCCGTTGTAGCGGCCAGGCTAACTGCGGGGCAGTAACGGTTGTTGACTGACTGAGGATAGCGGGCAAAAAACTTACCACCTGCCCTACTTGCAGCCCCTCAAATTCCTTATGATCTGTGACCAAATACAATGTCTCGGAGCGCGTGTACCAACATGTAGGGGCTCCATGGCGATCAAAGCACCCAAAGGTGTGGAGCAGATGATCAAGACGCCCTCCCCCTCCGCCGATGAGTACATATTGAGAGAATCCGCGCTCAGCTGCTGCCAAGAGGGCAAGTTCGGTGTCGCTGTACTCTTGATCTTCGACACTTTGCCATATCTCCATAGTATTATCATGGGGAGAATTAGCCGTTGAATCAAAGTCACCGACCCACAAGTCACAGGCGATATCAAGGCGGTTTGCAAGATCCAAGCCACTATCTGCGCAGATGACAAAGTCACCTGGACGTTTCAACGATTTGGGTAATTTCAGGGGTCCTTCCCCACCGGTAATGATGATCGCTTGCCTGTTCATTTCTCTTTGCATTGCACCTCACTGCGATTTATGTCTAGTATAGTACCAAACATTATTCAGAGAGAAGGTATGTGATGACTCAAACCGGCCGACAGTTGGCAAAGTACGCGCTCAAAAGCTGTGATATTCTCGTTCCAAAGAGTGAGATAAATTTGAAAAAATGGGCTGTGGTCGCCTGTGACCAATATACCTCTGAACCTGAATATTGGAACCGCGTCGCCCAAGCAGTCGGTGAAGCTCCCTCAGCTCTGCACATCATCTACCCTGAGGTCTATTTGGAGGAAGAGGATCCCCAAAAGCGCATCACTACCATCAACGAAACAATGGACCAGTATCTGAAAGAGGATATCTTTGACCACTACCAGGACTCCTTCTTCTTGATTAAACGGACCACCGACCACGCTCCCAACGGCCGTTGGGGTTTGTTGGCTGGCCTCGACTTAGAAGCCTATAACTATAACAATGGCTCAAAAAGTCTTATTAGGGCGACCGAAGAGACGATCATCGATCGCATTCCCCCACGCAAGAAAATCCGTAAGAACGCCTCCTTGGAGATTCCCCATATCCTGGTCCTCATCGACGATCCTTTGAAAAAACTTATTGAGCCTCTCGCCGCTACTGTCGACTCTCTGCACCAAGTATATGATACCGACCTTATGGAAGGCGGTGGGCACGTAGCCGCCTGGCTGGTCAACAGCCAAGAACATCGCCAGCAGATTGCCGATGCCATTGGTACTCTGCATCAACGCCTCGACCCTTCCAATCCTCTGCTCTATGCCATGGGAGACGGCAATCATAGCCTGGCCACAGCCAAGAGTTGCTGGGAAGATCTTAAAGCAACTCTCACCGAAGAAGAACGTGATGACCACCCTGCCCGCTTTGCCCTGGTGGAGATTGAGAACATCCATGACCCAGCTTTGGAGTTTGAACCGATCCATCGGGTCCTCTTTGGCCTGGACCGCTCGGCTTTTGAAGCCGCACTGCTGCAGGTTTGTTCATCTTTTGACCGGATTGAGGTGCCCTCATTAGCCTCTTTAGAGAGGACAATCAACGAAGAGGGAGCAGGACAGCGGTTTGGGTATGTGGATAATCAGTCTTTTACTTGCTACACACTCCAAGACCCCGATGCATCGATTGCCGCCGGCTCCCTGCAACATTTGATCGACTCTCTTTTGGAGGGAGACGCTTGTACGGTGGACTATATCCACGGAAATGATGTGGTACAGCGGCTGGGCAGCGAAGTGGGTAACATTGGCCTGCTGCTCCCAGAGGTCTCCAAGCACACCTTCTTTGAGACAATCATCAAAGACAACTCGCTGCCACGAAAAACATTCTCGATGGGTCATGCCCATGAGAAGCGTTTTTATCTGGAAGCGCGAAAGATTACCCCTTAACGACGCCTACGTCGAAGAATCAACAGAGCTGCCAATGCAGTGATGAATGCTCCTACAAAAGATATGAGGAGAATCTTGAGTTGTGGGATGCCTTCGAAGGCGGGGCGACGGACATCCAGGCGAGTGGTGCTGTCAAAACGTTCCTCTGGAGGTAGGTCATCGAAGTAGAAAACTTGCTCTCCTTCGACCTGGTATCCGTACTTGAACGCTGCGTCCTTTATAGCGTCGGCAGAGCCCATTTGTTGGCGTTGTTGCTCAAGCGCATCGACTTCCAGGGCAAGCACCTCGCTTTGGTAGCGAAGGCGCTCCACCTCCTCCTTGAGGGCCTTATTATGGAGATACCCGCCTTTTCCGGCCCATGCGAGCAGAATAAGGTACATAAACGCTGCTGTCAGCGCAAAAACCAGCAGAATTTTCCTTGTCACACTCATCTTCAACCTTTATAATGAAAATGATACTATAACTATAGTAATCGTGTAAAGTTTGGCTGGAGGTTCTGATGTCTGCAAACAAGCACTATGGTCGACAGATCGTCTTAAGTCTTTTTTTGACGGTAATTGGTATTCTTGGGCTACTCTACCTGGCATCACGCTTCCTGCTTCCTCACATCGATGTCAACCAACAACAAGTCTACGACGTACTGGTCAAGCTCTTTCCCTTATTGCTTGGCCTGATCATGATCGAGATTGGGGTTTTGGTTGCCCGACGTCGTGATGAGGAGATTGAGGAAGAAGCCGACAGGCTTCCCCCCAACGCCTATGACCGACCCTTCCACACCCTCCCTGGGGATGACCCGGTCCATCTGCATACTGAGGACCTAACTTACGCCCAACCGATGGCAAAAGCCAGCTATGTTGCGCAGCAAGCCCCGGAGCCTGTGGCGCAACCTGTGGCACCACCGGTGGTACAACCGGTGGTTGAACCTGTCCAGGAGCGAGTCATTGAGCCTGTTGCAGAAGTTGTCCCTGAGCCAGTTGTTCAGGCTGCCATCGATCCTGTTGTCGATGAAGTGGCGACACCCGCTGAGATAGAACCGGTTGCTCCGATGACGATCGAGCCGGCCATGGAAGAGCCGGTAGCCGTTGCACCTGTTACTCCTTCAGTAGCTACTCCTATAGCGGCTGTTCAGGCGCCAGTGGAAGAAGAAGAGCTTCTGGAGCTGATCAATACCGGTGACTTTGCCACAATCCTTGCAGTCGAGCTGGAGAATGCGCTACAGATGGAGTATGACCTCACCCTAGTGATCATCAATGTGGATGAGGGGCCTGCCCACCTGATTGCCAATAAGCTGGTGATGCTCAGTGCAGACCTTGCTTACAGTTTTACCCGTGACGATGATTCGATTGCCATGGTCCTGCCCTTCTATAACAATGACGAGGCAAAGACCTTCACCCTCTCCATGGTGGAGAGTTGCCAGAAGGAGTTTGCCCCCGCTATGTTGAAGGTTGGGTTTGCTTCACGAGCCGGAAGGATCGTCGATGCAGATCAACTGATCCATGAGGCCGAGGCGGCAAGCCGCAGAGCCAATTAATCCTTTAAAGGAATATCGAACGCCATTCGGTCCCGCCCCAAGACGGTGGGGCCGAATACTTTTTGGGCGTCCTTGAGAAGATAACGCAACTCCCAGTCGCTGTAGCGCGGGCTGTAGTGCGTCAGTGCCAGCTGAGCAACGTTTGCATCCTTTGCTACCTGGGCTGCCTGCGTCGCTGTCATATGGCGCTTTTGCAGCGCGGTCTCTTCCATATCACCGGTGAACATTCCCTCACAAAGAAAGAGGTCACTGTCTCTGACATGGTCGGCGATAGTTGGAAGGTATGCTGTATCGGTGACGTAGCTGAATCTTCTTCCGGGCCTCTGATGACCCATGACCTGCTCACTTTGGATAACCGTACCATCTTCAAGCTGAACTGCTTCACCACGTTGCAGCCTTCCCCACATCGGTCCTTTGGGCACACCCAAGGCTTCAGCGGTCTCTACATTGAAGACGCCCGGGCGAGGGAGTTCTTCCATCACATACCCGAGGCAAGGTTTGGTGTGAAGAAGGTTAAAGGCCCTGACTTGATATTCGTCAGTTTTGACGATTACCCCCTCTTCGGCCACACGAACGATGATCTCATAGTTGATATACATATCCAGGATGCGGCGATTTGCATCCACATACTCTTTGAGCCGGGGCGGTCCCCAGATGTACAGAGGGTCATCACGGTCAACTTGGCTGGAGAGCATCAACATGCCCGGAAGGCCCGTGACGTGGTCTGCGTGCATATGGCTGATGAAGATCGAATCGATCTTCTTCCACTTCAGGTTCAGTCGTTTCAGCGATACCTGGGTTCCCTCCCCACAGTCAAAGAGGAAGAGATCCCCATCGCGCCTTACCATGGCACTGGTCAGATGGCGATTGGGGAGCGGCATCATTCCGCTGGTACCCAGGATAAAGACTTCAAAATTCATGGTCCAAGTATACCCAAAAGCGCATCTTAGTCAAAGCGCACGCACGACAGCGGCTCGATGGAACTCACCCTCCGCAGACTCAAATGCACACTGATGGCGCTTGCTGCCAACAAAACACTGACAATGATCAAGATATCAAAGGTGGGAATACGAATGGGGAAGTCCAAAAGATAGAACGAGAGTGCCACAAAGGAGCGGCTGGCAACCTTTGCCAGAATCGGTGGCAAGGAGCGGGCAAAGAGGATCCCCAGGGCGGTGCCAAGTCCAAGGCTGATAACGGTGATGCTCATTACCGTCAAAAAGAAGGAGCGGGTGATCACAAGAGGACGAATTCCCATCAAGCGCAGGGTTGCAATACGGGCCTTGTCATCTTCCACCATCTGAGAGCTCAGCTCACTGATGAAGTATCCGCAGAGTATGGCCACGGCGATCATTACCCCCAGCACTGCCTCGCGACTTGTGGCAAGGTTTGCACTGAGGGCAGGGTTTTGCTCCTCCCAAGAGGAGAGCACATACCCTTGGCTTGTCAAATCTGCCCGCAACGATCGCATCTGCTTGGCTGTGGTGATGATCTCATGGTGTTGGCCAATGGAAGAGCCAAAAAGTCTCTCTAGAAAAGAGATGTCACAGAAGACCAAGGTCTCATCAAGTTCTCGGTATCCTGAGTCATAGATTGTATCCACAAAGCATAGCTGGGGGCGAATCGCATCATCGGAGACGAGCATCAAGGCAAGGCGTTGGCCCACCTCGATCCCCAGCTCCTGGGCAAGGGTTTTGCTGACTTGGATGGTGGGCAAGGTTGTGGGGATATCGGCGGTGGCGGTGAAGGTTACCTGCTCTTTGCGCACTCCGGTAAAGTAACTCTTCTCTACCCCCTTGATCCTGACCATTTTATTATCCTGAGGGCTGTAGAGCAGGCCATTGACCTCCCCTACCCGCTGGATGTCGACAATCCGTGGATCGGTGGGCAACGGGTTATCCAGGCCCAGGTATAGCTGTAGGTGTCCATCGCCAAGATAGGCCCACTTGTCAGCAATTCCTTGGCTCATCGAGACGACAAAGATCTGGGCAAGGATTAGGATCGCCACGACCAATGCGATGAGGGTAAGATTGAAGAATACCCGCCGTTTGGTCGCACGATTGGCCCCAAAACCGAGTTTACGTGTGGTGATGAACCGAATCAGGTCACTCACTCCACGACCTCCAAAGTCCGTTCACTGAGTCGCATTACGTGGTCACATCGTTGTGCAAAGAGGGGATTGTGGGTTACCAGCAACATGGAGACCCCCTCCTCCCGTACCATGGAGAAGAGCATCTCCTCAATGATGGCAGCATTCTCTTCATCCAAAGACCCGGTGGGTTCATCGGCGTAAATGACTGCCGGCCCGTTTACCAGCGCCCGTGCGATGGCCACTCGTTGCTTCTCTCCTCCGGAGAGCTGGTCGCTGCGATGGGTCAATCGGTCACCTAACCCGACGCGCTGCAATAACTGCTTGGCCTTCTTACGTGCTTGGGACCGGCGCAGCCCCCCAATCATGGCTGCGAGCTCCACATTCTCAATAGCGGTAAAGTCCTCCAAGAGCAGGCTTGCCTGGAAGATGAAGCCCATGCGGCGACTACGGATAGCGCTCAGCCGGTCAGCACTCTGGTCGGAGAGCAGCTCTCCTTCCAACCACACTCCCCCTCTATCACTCTTCAACAGCGCTGCTGCGATATGCAGCAGGGTAGATTTCCCACTACCGCTGTTGCCCGTGATGGCCAACGCTGTTGATTTTGCCAGCGAAAAGGTGATATCAGAGAGGATATGGATCGGCTCACCACCACGCAACGTGGCAGGAAAGCTCTTTGAGATTCCATCAAGGCGCAATACATCAGTTGACTTCATCATACACAAACATCTCCATGATATCCGAACCCAAGAGCCGTTTAAGGGCAAAGGTTGCGCTGATCAAACTGAAAGCAAAGATGCCCACCGATAAGCCGACCACCTCCCACACTCGTATCTGTAGGACCAAGGAAGTTCCCAGCCTTCTGTACAACAGTGGAGCATAGTGAGGATAGAGAGCTAGGGCGCCCCAACAGAGCCCCACCCCAAGACCAAGGCCTACCACTGCAATCACTGCAGCTTGGCCGATGAAGGTAGCGAGGACCAAGCGTCGAGTGGCTCCCATGGTCATCAGCATCGCAATCTCACGCTGTTTGGCTGCCACCAGACGGCGTGTCGAGCTATATGCATGGACGAGCACAATGACAACCATCACAGCGAGCATCAGGCCCATCATCTTCTGCTCAAGCTCCATAGCGGACCACAGCGCTTCATTGACCTCTTGGTAACTCTGTATATCACGGTAGCCGGCCTTGGACAGCACTCTTTTTGCTTGCTGTATCGGAAGGTCACTGTAAAGACCGATAGAGAAGGCAGTGTCGGCGGATATGGCGTGGACAGTCTCCAAGGAAGCTAACAGAGTTGCTCGATCAAACTCCCAGCTGTTGGTGTAGAAAATGCCTCCCACCTCGACGTTTTTGGTGGATGGGACGATGGTCGCTTGTTTGCCGCGCCTGAGGAACGTCAACTTGGCCTGCCTGCCCTCTTTGATCCACCCATAGTTGGTGTACGAAGAAGCGATGGTCCCCTCAGTGAAAAGCTCTCCCTTAAAGAGACGTGTATGCTCCAAGAACCGTGGAGGTGCATCGATGCCCCTGAGGCGAAGACTGATGGTCTTGCCCTCCTCGCTTTGGACAATCACCGGAAGATCCGTATAGACAAAAGCTGCACTGACGCCCTCCACTTCAGCAATCTGGCGAGCGATGGTGCGCGCCTCTTCCATGGAGGTAAAAGGACCTGTCCATTGCAGGTCAAAGGATTCAAGATTTCTAATATCGGTGAATTGGCTGCGCTGCAATGCCTGCATAAAGGAGAGGACTCCCACCAAAGCAAAGAGACAGAGGGCCAAGCCAACGGCAATTCGGATTGCCGATCGGCGATGGCGGTTTTGCCTGCTGAAGGCATATCGACCGCTCAGACGTAAGAGGATCTGCATCTCAGTGGTAGATTATCGAGCGCACTTTGTTGGAAGCCGGCGCATAGGAGACATCACTGTAGGGCTTGCCAAAGCTATACAACGTCTCTATGCGTGACCCATCTGCCTCCCAGAGCACTCGTTTGGTCAACATTCCATCGCTACGCTCTTCGCGCATGATCCTCCCATCCTCCTCATACTCGACAGTCACCGTCCGGCCACCTTCATCCTCTGACTCGGTCCACACCAGCGTGTTCTCTTCATTATACCGATATTTGGTCGTCGAGGTAGGCCCTCTTTTCTCAATGAGAAGCCCTCTGGCATCATAATATTCGCTCTGATCGGCCCCTTCGATCAAAAAGGAGCCATCTTCGTGGGGTATGAGGCGTCGTCGCTCTTCGCCCACCCCCTCTCCCAGACGCTCGATCAATTCAATTCCGCCTGCAAGGCTACGGTAGCTTTCACTTATCTCTTGGCCATTGTAGAGGTAGTGGCGCTCATCTCCCTGATGCCAAAAGGTCCGAACCGACTCATCCTCTCCCAGTGAAATCACGGTTGTCAACGCTGAGTGAGGAGGGCGGTAGGTGTAGAGTTCTACCTGCACGGCCTCTCCTTGATCGAAGTGGCTGACCATCTGAAGACGTTGTTGCTCATCGTAATTGTAGCGGGTAATCTGGCCTCCCGCTTCTTTTTGTTGGATTATACCGTCAATGAGGAGAGTGATGGTCGGCATCTCTCCCTCATCCTCCCACCGGCGGATGACAGTCGACCCATTTTGTTGTTGGCGCTCCTCTCTCCACACTAACTCTTCTTCATCATAGAGAGAGAACGTTGATTCCTCACGTTCTAGGCGCCATCGCTCCCCGCCCCACTCTCCAAGGTCTTGGCCAAGGGAATTGGAGCGGCGAACCTCCAGGGCATAGAGTGTGGTGGTGGGCAGAAGCAGCACCACCAACCAAAGGAGAATTACAGGCCTAGTGGCCCAATCCCACCAGCGTATCAAGGAACTCATCCTTGTCGAAGGGATGGATATCCCCATACCCCTCACCGGTGCCGACAAAGGCTACCGGGATTCCCAGTCGATCCCCGATTTGGACCAAGGCTCCGCCCTTGGCAAGCGAGTCATATTTGGAGAGGATCAGACCATCGAGGCCGATGGCCTTATCAAAGAGCTCGGCTTGGCTTATTTGGTTCTGACCGGTCGTCGAATCGAGTACGATCAGCTTCTTATAGTGGGCCGCTTCTACGCCCCGGCCCTTGATGATTTTATCAATCTTTGCCAACTCTTTGAGTAAGTTCTCCTTGTTGTGCATTCGTCCTGCAGTATCGACAAAGAGTACCTGCTCATCACGCGCTTGTGCGCTGGTAATTGCATCATAGACTACCGCCCCAGGGTCACTGCCACTCTCCTGGCGTACGATTCGACATCCAAGGCGGTTGGCATGGATCTCAAGTTGGTCGGCGGCAGCGGCTCGGAAGGTATCGGCTGCTGCCAAGAGGACCTTCAAGCCTTGTTGTTGATACAAGGAGGCAAGCTTGGCAATAGAGGTAGTCTTGCCCACCCCATTGACTCCCAATACCAAAAATACTGTCAGAGCGTTCTTGTCGACTTGCCAGTCCATCACGGAGAGCTTCTCCTCCAACATGGATTTGACCAATGCTTGGTATTCGCTGCTCTCTTTCAGACGGTTCTCCTTGGCCACTCGCTTGACCTCATCGGTGATGCCCAAGGCAAGCTTTGCCCCCAAATCCCCTTCAATGAGAAAATCCTCCAAGTTCTCAAAGAACTCTTCATCCAAGGAGGGGACACCAAAGAGCGCTTTCAGCTTCGCTCCAAAGCCTTTCAACATATATCTACCTCACTTATAGGCCGTAGGCCTGTCCATAACTTGCCATCTCTCCACCCAGTGCTATAGCGCTGACCAATGCCGCTGCACTGGTAGCCACCTGGGCGGCTTGCCACACTTGGCTCTCCAGTCCCAATGTCTTGGAGAGCGCTACCGTCGCCACGTGGGCTCCGAAGAAGAGGATAGTGTTTCTCAGCTGTTTATAGAAGGCCCTTTGCTGCCGTTCCAATAGGGGTGCTGCGATTGAAGGAGAGCCAATCATACTCACCTGGAGTACTTTGTTCGGAGGGCTTTGCAGGTTGATCATCTGATCGGCAAACCCCGGCTTAGTCGCCAGGATGGAGAGAGGATATGCTGGCTCATTGAGTTCGAGTTGGATCGATGAACCTGCATTCACCCCTTGGACAAACCACGCAACCTCCCCGCTGTTGCTGAAAATTGCAAGTGGGGGGTTGGCAAGACTCTCCAGAGCTCCGTCAACCAGGGTAATTTGAGCCGGCAGTAACGATATCTCACGGACACGACCTACGTGTGAAGGGCCTTCCAACGTCAATTGATGGACCCCTGCTACAGTGATTATCGCAGCTTTGTGGTCGACAGACTCACCATCAAGACTCGCCATCAGGGCAGCCGGTCCACCTTCAAGGACCAGTGCAGAGAGTGTGCCCGCTCCAGCCCAACCGAGTAATGCACTGGCAAGGTCTTCTTCGATTTGATGGTAGGAGCGCTCTTCGACCAGGCGATCCATGAGCCCGGTGGCCGTCGTTTCAAAGGTACGGATGATGATGCGCTCAAAGCGGTCAAGGGGCTGCACATCAACCAAAATCAATGCATCGTAGTCTTGGCGCATGCGGTACCACCCAAGAGCCTCCTCTGAAAAGAGAAGCAGGTCTGCCAGTTCCTTGTGGTAGGGCGTCTTGGTGTACTCTATGAGGTGGGGAGTCTCGAACTTTTGCCCATTGTCCACGTTGGGCGGTGGGAGTGTGTGCGATGCCCACTGGCGGGCAACCCCTGTCTCCCACTCCTCGCTCACCATTTTTTCGCTCTTTTTGTTCAGATCGGTCAGACGATTTTGGTCTGCTACGAACGTATGGGCATACTCCTCAGCTTTTTGGTGGACTAAGTCCAACAAGCCATTAGCCTCTTCACTGAGGGCAATGACTTCCACGGTCCAAGGGTTTGCACCGAGCGCAGTGAGGACCAGGGTGCTCAACAGGGCCCAGAGGGCCAGTGACCTGGCCACGCCCCTACTCCTCTCCCTGGGACCATTGCAAGAAGCTTTCGATGAACGGCTCGATCTCTCCATCCATTACAGCCTGGATGTTACCGACCGATTCACCGGTCCGGTGGTCCTTTACCATCGTGTACGGCTGGAAGACGTAGGAGCGGATCTGGCTTCCCCAGGTAATCTCCTTCTTCTCAATCGCGTTCTTCTGCTGTTCGGCTTCTTGTTTTTGACGATAGTACTCATAGAGACGGCTCTTGAGCATCTTGAAAGCGAGTTCCTTGTTCAT
Source organism: Sphaerochaeta sp. (assembly GCA_041654935.1). Taxonomy (GTDB): domain Bacteria; phylum Spirochaetota; class Spirochaetia; order Sphaerochaetales; family Sphaerochaetaceae; genus Sphaerochaeta. The sequence goes on from JBAZCM010000006.1 coordinate 28,777, forward strand.
CAACTGGCTGCGTTCGTTCTGACACTGCACCACAATACCACTCTCAAAGTGGGTGATGCGCACCGCACTGTCGGTCTTGTTGACGTGCTGACCGCCAGCTCCCCCGGCTCGGTAGGTATCAAGGCGATAATCCTCTGGCTTGAGGTCGATTTCGATCGTGTCATCGACAACCGGTGAGGCATAGACGCTGGTAAAGGAGGTATGCCGTCGCTTCTGTGAATCAAAGGGACTGATGCGCACCAAGCGGTGCACCCCTGCCTCTCCTTTGAGGTAGCCATAGGCGTACGGGCCACTGACGCGGATCGTCGCGCTCTTAATGCCACCTTCATCCTCCAGGAGGTCGAGCACTTGGCTCTTGAAGCCAGCACCCTCACAGTAGCGCAGGTACATGCGCAGCAGCATATTCGCCCAGTCACTTGCCTCATTTCCACCGGTTCCAGCGTGGATGGTCAAAAAGCAATCATTCTTGTCAAATTGGCCGTTGAGCAGTGTCTTGAGTTTAAGTTGGTCGTACCGCTTTTTCAGCTCCTCGATCTGCTCATCGATCTGCGCTTGCTCCTCTTCGTTATCTGGCTCATCGGCGTAGATCTCCAACAGATCGGCCATCTCGGAGATACTCTCTGTCAGCTCCTTCCATGGGGCGTAGATATCCTTGAGGCCATTGAGCTCACCAAAGACTTTCTCGGCCTTTTTTCGGTCATCCCAAAAGGTAGGGGCCAGGGTTTTTTCCTCGAGTTTTGCTATCTCTTTTTTGAGGCTATCGGGGTCAAAGACGCCTCCAGACAGTGTAGGCTTCTTCTTTAAGTGTTTCAAACAGTGATTTATTTTGGAAAAACATGATTTACTCCCGTCGCTTATTTGCGCTCCATCCTGAAGCCGAGGGCAATCTTTTGTTGTTGCCCGCTCTCAAGCTCAATGGTCCAGCATGGCATGAAAAGGGTGTGCAGATAGATGGTCTCATCACCCAAGGTTGTCCTCGTCTCAATCGTATAATCTTCTTTCAACAAGGTAAAGCGGGTATCGCTATGAAGACTGAGGGCTGTTGAGTTTGGCTCATCGTGGATCAAGAAGGATTTGACCCCCTCCTCAACTACCTGCTCCTCCTCGATAATTGTGCGCCTCTTACCCTCCAATTTGATGAAGGAGACCGGCAGGCTTTTGGTCATCAAGCTCAAAGGAATCTCGCACCCGTAGGTGAAGCTCATCGGCTTTTCAGAGAGATTGGTCAGCATCACTTCGACGAAGATGGTGTTCTGTCTGACCTTGATATGTTTGGAGATCTCCAGTTCATTGACCCATCCGTTTGAGGAGGCGGTGGTCATCGTTACCTTGAATTCAGTATTCCGTCGATCCAGGACAGTCAGGTTATACGGCTGGCGTCCTAAATCGAGGCATAGCGCGTCATTGCGCTTATCGTACTCCTCAAGGGGAATCCCCTCCTTGAGCAGGATATCGGTGAATAGGCGGCGTTTCTCCCCACTATGCGGTGGATGCAGGGCTTTCTGTGAAATTGCCATCTCATCAAGCAGTGCAAACGCATCGCCATAGTTGTGCAGTGACGGCAGATAGGTCAGCTCATCAAGAGAGCCACCTTTGCTGTCGACAACGCAGCTGAGGTTTTTGCTGATGACCAGATACTCATCGATTTCGTCGCGGTCATAGTCAGCGGTTTGTTGGTAGGTAAAGTCGGCGAGGGCTGAGAGAATGGAGTCAACCTCACTGATGGTTCGCCATAAGAGAGAGCGCACCTGGGGGCGGAGCATGGTTGCACTCGCGCCGTAGATAAAGGGGCTTCCCACACTGGCGCGCTGGATCAACATCTCCAGACGCCTCCTGACATCCTTATCCTTCTTATAGAGGCGGGCGTTCTCCACCATGGTCATATAGCGACCATAGAGGTAGGCCAAGCTCTCATCACAGACAAAGACATCGTTGAGGCTATAGAGATTGCCGCGCTTTGCATCATGGCCATACCAGCCATTGGGCAGATACCCTTTCTTCACAATTTGCTGTTGGGAAAGGGTATCTTCGATGAGGTCACTACCCGTATCGAGCAGGATACCGAAGAGTTGTGCACTCTCCTTCTCATTGATGCCCCCTTGGACCAGCTGGTCGATGTTGATCATCGCCATCAAGAAGTTTGATCCCCTGGAGGCGATGGTGCGCACCAGGCGCAAGAGCGCCGCAAAAGAGAGCTGGCCCTGAGAATAGTCGAGGATGGCGCGACTGATCTCGTCGCTGGTGGGGATAATCGTGACATTTTTGCCCATCTCCTGCATCAGGTAGGGCTCATCGATCGAACCACTGCCCCCACCGTTGGGCTGTTGCACCGAAGTGATGACCGAATCCATCCAGCAGAGGTTCAGCGCATTGATGTAGGCAGGGCTGAAGACCTGCCCATAGGCGAAAAAGTGCTTTGGCCGTTGGCCATAGCGTTTACGCAGATAGGTGGTCATCATCTCAATCTGGTTGGATCGATCCTTGGGGGTGATCAAGTTGAGGATCGGCTGGTGGTAAGCGCCACCGAGTAGCTCAATCTTCTGTGACCTGCACAGATCTGCCAACAGCACCGAAAGGGGCATCTGTGCAGTCTCCAGGTATTCGAGCAGTGGCATCGACAAAGAGAGTTGCAACGTAACGGAAGAGCGATGGTGCAGGAGCGTGAAAAGAGGCTTGAGCACAGAGTCCACCACCCGCTCGAAGACGGGTGATGGGACCCCATGGGCCAATTGGCTATATGCTCCTGTCAGAACTCTCATCGCCTACCGCTTAATGATAATCTTTGTTGGACACGCTTCGGCGGCATCCGCAATTTGATTGTGGGGGACCGCTTGGTCAAAGTATGCCAGAAAGTTTTCTACTTTGCACCCTGATTCGGGATATTTATTCTCACAAATCTTACAGCCGATACACCCGACCGAGCAGAACTTGCGTACCCGTCCACCAGGTAGCTTACTGTTGCAATCGATTGAGTACTCGCTGTCTTCGTAGATCATATGCATGACGCCAGTTGGACAGATTGCTACACACTTCTCACAGCTAATGCACTTTGCCTCATCGATGACGATATACCCTTCGGCATTTTTGGAGATTGCATCGGTGGGGCAGACCTTGATACAGCTGCCCATCCGTAGGCATCCGTCCTTACAGGTATTGTCACCACCCATCAAAAGGGAAGCGGCATTACAATCCATCGGTCCATCATAGGCGTAGTCACGGGCAGTGAAGTCGATGTTACCCTGGCACATGACCCTGGCGACCTTGCGTCGCTCGTTGGGATCGACCTCTACCACCATGCCCATGATCTTACCGATCAAAGCCACGAGGTCCGGTCCTCCCGGAGCACAAAGGTCCAGTTCTGCCCCGTCCTTGGCAATGGCTGAAGCATAGGCGTTACAGCCGGCATAGCCACACACACCACAGTTGACACCGGGCATGATTGGCTCAAGTTCGAGTAATTTCTCATCCTTCTTGATAGCCAGCTTCTTCTCCGCATAGGAGAGGCCGAACCCAAATGCACCTCCGAGGAGGGCGACGGTCAATAATGCAAATAGAATATTCACACGCTCCCCCTTATACCAAGTGCAGGTTCGTCAGCAGCGACTTGTCGAAGGCCATGAACGAGAGGGCCATCAAACCTGCGCTGATGAAGGCGATCGGCATGCCGCGGTACGCTCTTCTGACCGGTTGCAGGTCAAGCTTTTCGCGGATGTTGCTCATCAGCACGATGGCGAGGGTGAAGCCGATACCGGCGGCAAAGCCGGCGACAAAGGACTCCATCACGTTGTACGAGCTGGTGATGTTGATAATGGCGATACCAAGGACAGCACAGTTGGTGGTGATCAGGGGCAGATAGATCCCCAAGGCCTGATAGAGGGCTGGGCTGATCTTCTGGATGACCATCTCCAAGAGCTGGACGAGGCTGGCGATGACCAGGATGAAGGTCAAGGTCTGCAGATACTCCAGGTGCATGGGCACCAAGAGGAAGTAAAAGATCGCCCAGGTGACGACACTGGCAACGGTGGTGACGAAGGTCACCGAAGCGCCCATGCCAATGGCGTTGGCGCTGTTCTTGGAGACCCCGATGAAGGGGCAGAGACCCAAGAACTGGACCAGGATGAAGTTGTTGATAAATATGAATGTTATGAGAATCGCAATATAGCTCATCTTACCTACCCTTCTTACGCGCGGTGTTCCAATCAAAGAACGCCATCAAGAATCCCATCAAGAGCAGAGCCCCTGGTGCCAAGCTCATCACCCGGATCGGATTATTATAGAACCAGGGGATGTTGATCACCCCATCAAAACTTCCCATAGGAAAGAGGGTGATCGTCCCATTGCCCATCAACTCGCGGATAGCCGCGATGAGGGTCAATGAGAGTGCGAAGCCGATGGACATGCCGATTGCATCGAGGATTGAGTCGACTACCGTATTACGCGAAGCGAACGCCTCGGCTCGACCCAAGATGATGCAGTTAACTACGATCAACGGCAGGTAGACGCCCAGGGCGCTATAGACTGCTGGAACGAAAGCGTGCATCACCAGCTCGGTGATCGTCACCAAGCTTGCGATGATGACGATGTAAGCGGGGATATGGATCGAATCGGGGATGAAGTTGCGTAGTGCCGAAACGAGGATATTGCTGAAGAGCAGGACAAAGAGTACTCCTGCCGACATTCCGATGGCATTAGAGACCTGGGTCGAGACGCCGAGGACCGGGCAGAGACCCAGGACGATGACAAATACGGGGTTCTCCTTGAAGATACCCTTGGTCAATTCCTTCCAGTTGAGTTTCATTTTCCACCTCCCAGGCCTTTCACATACTCACTGCCGGCGGCAATCGCCTTGGCAATGGCGGTGAAGGTCACGCTCGAACCGCTGATGGCTTGGGCGTCGCTGTCGGAGAGCATCGCCTTTGCGGTAGGTACCGGCACATTCGCTCCGGTGTCCTTGAACTTGTCCATGTAGCCGCTGTCGGCTGCCTTGCTTCCCAATCCTGGGGTCTCGCTGTGGGCAAGCAGCTGTGCATACTGCATAGCCCCGTCAAGATTGTAGGAAGCCACCAGCGTCATCTGACCACCGTAGCCGGCGGTAACGAGGCCCAGGATGTATCCTGCCCTCTTACCACCTTCATTGAGGTCGATGGTGTATTGGACAAAGGGGGTGTTGTCGAGGTCAGTTTGCTCTCCGATCTCCAGTCCGCCACTGACCGCTTCCAGGGCCTTGAGGCGAGCTTGGATGCTCATCTCCTCGATCACCGGTGCGGTGACGGAGTTGGTCAGGGCCAAGAAGAAGGCGGCCACGGCACAGATGGAGAGGAGGATTAGGGCATAGCGAATATTCTTGGTCATACCTTTGCCTCCTTTGCAGCCTTGCGTACCGCCCGGGTATCGCCGAACTTCCTTGGCTTCATATAACGGTCTATGGTCGGGGTGATGACATTCATCAGAAGGATGGAGACGCTCACCGCCTCAGGCATTCCGCCGAAGTAGCGGAAGAGGAAGGTGAAGAAGCCACAGCCGACGCCAAAGATTACCTGACCTTTACGGCTGATCGGGCTGGTCACGTAGTCGGTTGCCATAAAGAGGGCTCCGAGCATCAAGCCACCGCTGAAGAGCGAGGGGAAGAAGAGACCGCCAAATGAGCCAAGACCACTGGGAAGCCCTCCGAAGATCCATGAAAGGATTGCAAGGCTTGCCATGTAGGTGACCGGGATATGCCAGGTCAAAATCTTGCGGATCATCAGATACAGCGCGCCGATGATCAGTGCAAGGGCACTGACCTCTCCGATACAGCCGGCGACGTTACCAAGGAAGGTGTCGATCGTATATGCGTTGAAGCCGGTCGATGCTGCCAAGGACTGGGCCAATGAGGTGGCCGGATAGCCGTTTTGTGCAAGCAGTGTATTGGCATCGAGGCCCATCGCCCCACCTGCAACCGCCGTCTTGACCAACCCAAGTGGGGTGGCCGAGGCAATTGCATCGGGCATGGCAGATGCCAATGTGCGTGGGGCAACAAAACTGGACATGGGGGTGGTGAACGAAAAGAAGACGAAAACCCTTCCTGCCAGGGCGGGGTTTGCCCAGTTCGCTCCCAAGCCTCCGAAGGTCCATTTGGCTACGAAGATGGCAAAAGCGCTTGCCAAAGCTGGAATGAAGAGTGGCACCGAAGGACTCATGTTCAGACCGACCAACAGGCCAGTCAAAAGGGCCGAACCATCCCAGAGGGTGCTCTCTTCATAAAGGCGCCCCAACAGATACTCGACTACCATCGCAACTGCGATCGAGAGGGCCACTACCACCAACGCCCGAAATCCAAAGACATACACTCCCCACAAGAGGGCTGGGACCAACGCCAAACAAACGTGGTACATGATCTGTGAGGTGCTACTCTTCTCATGCAGATGCGGAGAGGAGGAGACTGTCAAAGTCGGTTCATTTCTCATTTCTTCCTCCCCAATTTTTTTCCAGTCTTGAACATGTGGACCAACGGAAGGTGTGCGGGGCAGACAAAGGCGCAGCTACCGCACTCCTTACAATCCATCAAACTGTTGTTCATCGCCCCCTCATACTCGCCATGGTCGACCAGGCGATAGAGTTGGGCAGGCATCAGGCCGATGGGGCACGCCGCTACACAGCGGCCACAGTTGATACACGCTGTTCTCTTAACCTTCTTTTTGGGAGGAAGGGCCAAGAGACCGCTGAACCCCTTGGTCAGGGGAGTCTCTTGGTCAAAGAACGCAAAGCCCATCATCGGACCGCCGCTGACCAATCGCTCCGGGTCACTGGAGAAGCCTCCGCAGAAGGCCAAAAGGTCACTGACCTTGGTGCCCACCGGGGCCAAGACGTTCTTGGGATTTGCGATGCACTCTCCGGTGACACTCACCACCCGCTCGTAGAGGGGCTTGGAGAAAGTGACCGCTTCATAGATAGCCAGGCAGGTGCCGATATTGGAGACAACAGCGCCGACATCAAGGGGAAGCTTACCGGAGGGAATCTCCCGGTTGAGGGTCGCCTTGAGCAGTTGCTTCTCATCTCCTTGGGGATATTTGACCTTCAGGCCAACTACCTCGATAGGATAGCCCTTCTCTTCGACCACGGCCTTGAGATGGGCGATGGCATCCTTCTTATTCAACTCGACTCCAACGATGATGCGGGGGGCGCGGGTGGCCTTGGCACAGATAAGTGCTCCTTGCAGCGCCTCATCGGCCTTCTCCATCATGACGCGGTAGTCGCTGGTAAGATATGGTTCGCACTCAACGCCATTGACGACAAAGGCGTCGATCTTCCGATCGCGGGGGATGGTCAGTTTTACGTGAGCTGGGAAGGTTGCCCCACCCATACCGACGATTCCCATCTCTTTGATCTGGGCGACCAGCTCTGCTTCGCTGAGCTTGGTCCAATCGACAGCGACCACCTTCTCCTCCCCCTGATCCTCATCGGGGGTGATGACCACTGCATCACAGATAACGCTATTGGCTAGCGTCACCTTTCGAATTTCCTTGACAACCCCGCTGACCGGCGAGTGAATGTCAGCGCTGATGAAGCCACTTGCCTCACCGATCTTCTCGCCTCTTGCAACCGTATCCCCTTTTGCCTTCAGGGCTTTTGCCGGGGAGCCTAGGTGCTGCGACAGCGCGACGACCAACTCCCCGGGCATGGGAAGTCGTTCGATCGCCTGAAAGCGGCTGAATACCTTCTTGTCATCAGGGTGTACCCCACCCTTGCTGAACGTAGGTACTTTATGCATCGATAAACGCTCCTTACTTGGTGATTAACAGACAAGACTGTGAATTTTTACAAAGACTGTTCTATTGTACAAGAAAATCAGTATAATGAAAACCATGAATCGCATTTTTAAATATGCGTCCTGGAAGCTGAAACGGAAGAAAGTATACGCGCTGGTCGGCAAAAGTGGAACCGGTAAAAGCTTTCGTTCCAAGCTCGTTGCCCAGAAGCACCGCATAGAGTTGATAGTAGATGATGGACTCTTGATCCGTGGCAATAGAATCCTCGCTGGCAAGTCGGCAAAGCGTGAGGCCAACATGCTCGGTGCGGTGCGGGCTGCAGTCTTTGATGACGAAGAACACCGCACCGATGTCCTCGAAGCCTTGAGCAAACAACGTTTCAGTAAAATCTTGATTATCGGCACCAGTGAGAAGATGGTCTACAAGATTGCCGACCGCCTGGAGCTACCGCAGCCTGAACGACTCTTTCACATTGAGGACATTGCGACCCGCGAGCAAATCGATGCGGCGATGCGCACCCGCTACGCCGAAGGCAAGCACGTCATCCCCGTTCCGGCAATCGAGATAACCCGCTCCTATCCCCAGATTGTCTACGATACACTGCGGGTCTTTGGGCGCAAAAAACGCACCGACCGTTTCATCAAACGCAATCCAGGCTTTGAAAAGACGATAGTAAGGCCTAAGTTCTCCCGCTATGGGGAGACGAAGGTCAGTGAAGCAGCCCTCACCCAGATGGTCACCCACTGCCTTGATGAGTTTGATTCACAGATCAAGGTCAAGCTGGTAAAGGCCAATCCGCGCGCTGAAGGCTATGCCCTCACCGTCACCCTCCGCGCCCCCATGCAGCATCATATCTCCTCCACCTTACGGGAGTTGCAAGAGTATATTGCTGACAGCCTAGAGCGCTATGGATCGATCTTTATCCATAGCGTCAATATTGAGATTGAGGAGTGGGGTTAAGCGTCGCGCAACTCGGCAATTGTTGATGCGCTGCTAGCGACGCTCTCAGAACCTGCCTTTTGAGCGCTCTTTTGAGCTCCGGAGCTCCGTCGAGGCCGGCGCCGTCTTGCTGGGGCTGCTTCTCCGCGCCGGGTGGGCCCTCGGCCTCTGGGCGGTCGGTTGGCCGGACGGCTCTGACGCACGCAGTTACGTGGGGTCTTGAAGCCACGGGCGTTGAGCAGCCGTTCGCTGGCCAGCTCAATATCATAGTTTGGCGGGGTCAGGGGGCTGATGAGGACCTTGATTTGGCGGAAAGTCTCCTTAAACCGCTCTTCAGCACTCTGCGCTTCGGCGGTGAAAACAATCAAAGGATCGACGAGGGCGCGGATCTGGTCGGCGAGAATTACCTCTGGTCCCTTGCCCTGTTTGGACTTCGCCACTCGTTCATCGAGCTCTTTGAGACTCTGCTGCACCTGGTCGTAATCGCTATAGATTGAGAAAGCCGGCAGCATGAACTGCAGCAGCTTGTAGCGTTTGAGCTGGGCGATGATCGCTCGACTATAGCCGCTTGCCAAGATCTTGTTCATCTCTTCGGTGAGGCGACTGGTAGAGATACGGGCCAATTCTGCGTTGTGCTTCTTGATCGCCATACGCACATTGAAGCGCAAATTGAAGCCGGTGATCACCGCATATTTGATTGCCCTGATCATTCGAACCGGATCTTCTATGAAGGTCTCCTCCAAGGGGATGACCGAGCTGATACGCTTCTTCTTAAAATCTTCCATCGCTCCATTGAAGTCCAAAAGCTGGGCGTTGGAGGGATCGAAGTAAAAACTGTTGATGGAAAAGTCGCGCCGCTTGGCGTCTTGTTCCAGTGAACCGAAGACGTTGTTGTTGCCCTCTTCAACCTCTTCGCCGCTACGAAAGGTCGAAACTTCCAACACCTTGTCCCGAAAGACCAGATGCACTAGCTTAAAGCGTTTGCCGATGATCCGGGCATTGTAGAAGAGGCGTTGGATCTGCCGTGGGGAGGCGCTGGTGGCAATATCAAAGTCCTTGGGAATGATGCCCAAGAGCAAATCGCGCACAGCTCCGCCGACCAAATAGGCCTCTGCTCCGCTATTTTGTAGCTTCTTGATGACCCACAGGGCATCTCTGTCGATGTGGTTGGTTCGGATCTTATGTTCGCTTTGGGTATAGATGTTGGCAACGGGAATGGTCTTGCCGTGCTCGTCTTGTTTGTATCGTATCAGCATATCGCTCTCAGTGGTGGAACCAGTATTGGTCGCAAGCCCATATTGCAGGACTAATGCGATTCATTATAGACTCTTTGTACACCATCCACCGTAAAAACACAACAGGAGTGACTGAACATGGGCCAAGAGAAAGAGGCAAGGACAATCATTAAACCACGACTTTTGAAGGGATTCAGGGACTCTCTTCCTGATGCTGAAATCCCCAAGAAAGCGATTATCGGGCGCCTTGAACAACTCTTTTCCTCTTACGGATTTGTTCCTATTGATACCCCTGCTTTGGAGTATACTGAGGTCCTGCTTGGAAAGGGTGGCGGGGAGACCGACAAACAGATCTTTCACTTTGAGGACAACGGCGGGCGTGATGTGGCCATGCGCTTTGACTTGACCGTCCCCTTTGCCCGCTTCTTGGCACTGAACCGAAACAGCTTGCCCATGCCTTTCAAACGCTATCACGTCAATAAGGTATGGCGTGGAGAGAACCCCCAAAAAGGGCGGTATCGTGAGTTCATCCAATGTGACTTTGATATCGTGGGTCTGGACAACGCCGAAGCAGACTTTGAGATCCTCAGCGTCATGCACGCCTCCTTTGCCCTGATGGGAGTGGAACACTATCGCTTCCACCTCGCCCACCGCGGCATCTTCAACCAGATGCTCGCCCACCTTCAGATTGCCGAGCATAACAGCGAGATTTTGCGCATCGTCGACAAGCTGCGCAAGATTGGCCGCCTGGCGGTTCTCGAACAACTGCAGGCCCTACTCGGCGATAGCACCAAAGCCCAGGCAATTTTGCGCTACATCGAGAAAGAGAGAGAAGATGAGCCGTTCTTGACCACCCTCGCCCGTCTTGAGGAGCTCGGAGGTGGAGAGAGTGAGCACAGCAGGCGCATGCGCACCATCCACGCTTACCTTGTCGAAGCGCAGATCGATGAGCACTACATCCTCGACCCCTCAATTACCCGGGGCCTCGATTACTACACCGGCCTGGTGTATGAGACCTTCCTGGTAGACCTGCCCCACTACGGGTCGGTCTGTAGCGGTGGGCGCTACAACGACCTTGCCAGCCTCTATACCAAAGAACACCTGCCGGGAGTTGGCTCCTCAATCGGCCTGGATCGACTGATGAGCGCCCTCACTGAGCTAGGCAGTCCAATCGCCCAAAGCGGCAGTAGCGCCGATGTGGCGATCCTCAACACTCCATCAAGTCCCTTTGCAGAGCGGGACAGGGCAGCCCGGACCCTGCGAAAGGCAAACATTGCCGTCTCTGTCTACCTGGATGAGCGAAAGATCGGCGCCCAGTACAAGTGGGCCGAATCCCAGGCGATTCGCTTTGTCCTCACCGACGGCCAACGTGACCGCTTTACCCTCAAGGACCTTCAGAGCAAGGAGGTATGGGAAGCGGTGAGCGCCGACGAGGCCGCAGCCATTATCACAAAGGAATTACATTGAAAGACTTTACCCAATTGCCTGTCTACCAACGCAGACAGGATATCCTCGATGGCCTGAAAGACAACCAGGTCATCATCGTAGAGAGTCCTACTGGAAGCGGTAAGACCACCCAGATCCCCCTGATCCTCCATGAAGCCGGTTACGGCAATGAGGGGATCATCGGGGTCACCCAACCCAGGCGGATCGCCACCCTTTCGGTTAGCGACTTCATTAAGCGACAGATCAAGGACGACCAAGGATTGGTCGGCTACAAGATGCGCTTTGAGGACACCACCGGCCCCACGACCCGGATCAAAGTCATGACCGACGGCATCCTGCTCATGGAGCTGAAGGCCGATCCCCTACTCTCCTCCTACTCGGTGATGCTCATCGACGAGGCCCATGAGCGCTCCTTGAACATTGACTTCATCCTCGGTCTCTTAAAGAACATCATCGCCGAGCGCCCAGAGTTCAAGGTTATCATCAGCAGTGCCACGATCAATACCAAGGTCTTCAGCCGTTTC
>JBAZCM010000007.1:0-38418 GCA_041654935.1 Sphaerochaeta sp.
ATTGGGGTGATATCCTTGAGCTTTTTGCTGAAGAGTTTGAGAAGCACGAAGGAGATGATACCGAACATGATTCCATCGGCAATGGAGTATGCAACGACCATGAAGATCATTGTCAAGAATGCTGGGATTGCCTCAGTCATATCGTCCCATTCAATGTCCTTGACTGGGGTGATCATGAAGACACCAACGAGAATCAAGGCCGGAGCAGTAGCTGCACTGGGAATCGATCCAAAGAGTGGTGCCAAGAAGAGCGAGAAGACGAAGAGGATAGCAACAACCAGAGCGGTCAAGCCGGTGCGGCCTCCCTCTACGACGCCAGCGGAGGACTCAACATAGGTGGTGACTGTCGAGGTACCGAGGATGGCACCAACAGTAGTTCCCACTGCATCTGCAAAGAGAGCTTCCTTGACGTTGGGGATTGATCCGTCTTTCTGGATCATGTCGGCCTTGGTGGCACAACCGATCAACGTTCCGACGGTATCAAACATATCAACGAAGAGGAAGGTAAACATGATGATCACAAAGTCGACGCTGAAGATGTTTTGGAACTCAAAGGGGAAGAAGTAGGGTGCCGGTGGGGTATAAGAGCCGCCTGCATACTTGGTGATACCAAAGGGGACACCGACGATGGTTGTGATAACAATACCAATCAAGAGAGCGCCCTGGACCTTGAATGCCAAGAGAACACCGGTGATCAAGAGACCGAGCAGTGCAAGTCCTGCATCTCCCTTGAGCCACATCGGATTCAAGGCAACCTTGGTTGCGGGATCGAGGATGATGATACCGGCGTTCTGCATGCCAATGAAGGCAATGAAGAGGCCGATACCTACCCCAATCGCTTTTTTGATGTTGTGTGGTATCGAGTTGACGATCGCTTCACGGATATTCACGAAGGTAAGGATGATGAAGAGAATACCTTCGACGAAGACCGCGGTGAGTGCAAACTGCCAGCTGTACCCCATGCCCAGTACTACCGTATAAGCTAGGAAGGCGTTCAGCCCCATGCCCGGTGCGAGAGCAAACGGCAGATTGCCCAGAACAGCCATCAGCAGCGTTGCGATTGCAGCCGAGATTGCAGTTGCAGAGAAAACTTTGAAGAAGTCCATTCCTGTGTCAGAAAGGATTCCCGGGTTGACAGCCAGGATGTAGGCCATGGTCAAGAAGGTAGTGATACCAGCCATAACCTCAATCTTTACTGTCGTGTTTCGTTCCTTAAGTTTGAAAAACTTTTCCATCTATGCACTCCTTGCAGATGTTTTGGATGGTTTCATTCTAACGTATTTGATATCTTTCGTACAGAAAAATCGTCAAATTTGTTGTTTAATCAATTTATTTGGCATATTTGCACTAGAGTAGTAAAAAGATTGAACAAATTTGCAGGATATTGAAGTCGATAATGATTCATAATTGATATTTATTATCAATTATACTCAAGGATTGTCCTTGAAGAATCGTTTTTTGGAGATTAAACTACCAGTTAAGGGGGCTTTCCATGCCAATAAAATCACACATGAAACATGTTTTGGATGTTGCTGCAGGAAGAAAAAAGGCACAGTTGTGTATCACTGGTGCAAAGATTCTTGACGTCTATAACAAGGAGTTTTTTGACGCTGACCTATTGGTCACTGATGGAGCGATAGCAGGTTTTGCTGACCCAGGTAGTGGCGAGGCAGAGCGGATTGTAGATGCTGGCGGACGGTACCTGTTGCCGGGCTTCATCGATTGTCATGTACATATCGAATCCAGCCATGCGACACCAGAAGAGTTCAGCAACCTCGTCGTTCCATGTGGAACCACCACAGCAATCGTCGATCCTCATGAGTTGTGTAATGTGGCAGGCCTTGATGGGCTTTACTACATGCTCGATGCCACTGAGAAGACTGCAGTACAGGCGTTCTTCATGGTCCCCTCCTGTGTGCCCGCAACCTCCTTCGAACATAGCGGGGCGACCATCGGCGCAAAGGATGTTGTCCAGCCGCTCTCCCATCCACGGGTCTTGGGCCTCGGTGAGATGATGGATTATCCGGGGGTTATCAATGCTGACAATGAAGTATTGGAGAAGATCATAGCTGCCCGACAGGCAGGTAAAGTGGTCGATGGCCATAGCCCGGAGATCGCTGGCAAGAGTCTGGATGCCTACACGAGCGTACGGATCCGAAGTGACCATGAATGTGAGAGTGTTCAGGAGATGCGCGATCGGATCAGGCGTGGCATGTATATACTTTTACGTGAGGGATCGGCAAGTCACAATGTGCTTACGCTCCTCGGTGGAGTTACTGACCGAAATATTCGACGTTGCTGCTTCTGTACCGATGATCGACAACCTAAGTCAATCCTAGAAGAGGGGCATATCAATAATAACGTACGCCTAGCTGTCTCTGCGGGTTTGGATCCGATCGAGGCAATCTGCATGGCTACGATCAACAGCAGTGATTGCTATAACCTCACTGATCGTGGGGCAATCGCCCCAGGGCTCAGGGCAGACTTTGTCTTGGCCGAAGACTTGGTAGACTTTGCTATGCATCAGGTCTATGTGGCCGGCCAATTGGTTGCCCAAGATGGGAAGATCCTCAAAGCAGCTGTCGGCAAGCGTGATGAACGGGTCGCCTCAAAGATTAATATCAAGGACTTTAGTCTAGAGCGATTGGATCTGTTACTGAAGAGTGAGCATGTACGAGTGATTGAGGTTATCGAGGGTAGTGTTGCCACCGATGCTGGTCAAGCTTACGTCACCGTCCAAAATGGCAAGTGGGTCTATAATCCTGAACAGGATATTGTGAAGCTCTCGGTCATCGAACGGCACAAGGGGACGGGTAATGTAGGAGTTGCCCTTCTCGGTGGATTGGGAATGAATGCAGGTGCTATGGCGACCACCGTCGGACATGACAGCCACAACATGATTGTCTGTGGCACCAATGATGCTGATATGGCCGTTGCGGTTGAACATTTGATTGAGATTGGTGGGGGGATGGCTATCGTCAAGGATGGAAAAATCCTCACCTCCTTTGCTCAGCCGATCGGCGGTTTGATGAGCTATGAGGATGGACCTGCAATTGCCAAGGCTCTCGATGAGATTCATCGAATCGCTCACAGCGATTTGGGGGTACATCCCCATATCGATCCTTTCATGACCCTGGGATTTATGGCGCTGCCGGTCATTCCTTCCTATAAGCTCACCGACATGGGTCTATTCGACGTGCGGGTTTTTGACTTTGTGGACATGGAGATTTAGTAGATTAAAGTCGTGTGATCGACGGTAGTGACATGTATCTTCGTTTCGTAGAGAGTGGTCAACATCTGGGTGTTGACCACCTCTTCTTTTAGCCCAGCTGCCAAAAGTCTGCCATCCTTGAGCATAACCACGTGGGTGGCTAATTCCCAGGCAAGATTTGCATCATGGGTGGAGAAGAGTAGGGTCCTACCTTGACTGTGAAGCTCTTGTAGCAGTGTGATCGTTTTTCGCCGGTTGGCAGGATCGAGAGCACTGGTTGGCTCATCAAGGAGTAGCATCCGACTCTTTTGAGCAATGGCTCGGGCAAGAAGGAGCAGTTGATGCTCTCCACCTGAAAGGCTGGTGACAGAGCGATGCTCAAAGGAGTCAAGCCCCACCTGACACAAGGCAGCAAGGGCTATCGCTGCGTCCTCTTCGCTGGGCGTTTGCAGTTGATTGAGATACGGGCTACGACCAAAGAGCGTGTAATCAAGAAGCGTGAAAGAAAAATTGAATTGTTCGTTTTGTGGTACCAAAGCTACGCTGCGGCCAACCTCCTTGCGACTATAGGAGGAGAGTGGTCGCCCAAAGAGAGTTATATCTACGTGGGGGTAGAGACCGAGGATGAGATCTAGGAGCGTTGATTTACCCGCTCCGTTTGAACCGAGCAGGGCAACTGATGAACCTTCGGCAATTGAAAAACTGACCTCTTTGAGCGCTTGGGTGCCACTAGGATAGGTATAACTTATTGCATTGAGCGTAAGAGCGTTCATGCCTTGCCCTCCTGTTGGCGCATGCTGAGGATGATGATGAAAATAATTGCTCCAAAGAGACTGGTGACTAAGCCGATGGGGATTTCAGCCGCGAGAAGAGTACGTCCGAGTGTATCGCTTGCCAGAAGAAAGAAAGATCCTCCGACCATTGAGGCGGGAAGGCTGAATGAACTCTCTGAACCAAAAAGCTTACGAGCAAGATGTGGAGTGATAAGGCCCACCCACCCGATGAGGCCAGTGATCGAGATGACGAGAGTGGTACCAACTGTTGCAACAATCAACAGGAGAGTGCGGTCACGCTTAGGGTGAACACCCACGCTAAAAGAGCTTCTCTCCCCTAGAGAAAGGAGATTGAGTTTCCACCTCTGGCTTACGATGATGACCATCGACAAGAGGGTGAGTGGTAAGATGGAAAGTAGCTGTCTCCAAGTAGCGTTCCACAATCCTCCCATCATCCAAAAAGTGATATCTTGCAGGTCTTTTGTCGGCTCAGCGACAAGCTTGATCGCAGCGAGAGCACTACTGAAGATTGCACTGACAGCGATACCACTTAATACCAAACGTAGAAGCCATCCACCAAAGCGGAAACGTTGGGCAAGAAGATATGAAGCTAACAGTGCTAAAAGTCCGAAGAAAATCGCACTGACCTGCACCGCTATCGTAGAGCTTGCTCCCAGTACAATCATAAAGGCCGCACCAAAGGCTGAGCCTTGGCTGACACCAAGGAAGCCAGGTTCAACCAACGGATTGGAGAAAAGCATCTGAAAGGCGTATCCACTGGCACTGAGCATCGATCCTGCAAGCAAGGCAAGAATGATTCTAGGCAGACGCACTCGAAGATAGATCGAGCGTGTCATTGCGTTATCACTCCAATCCAGAGGTAGGCTAAAGCCGGGCTTAGGATATCTTCCTACAAAAAGTGTAATAAGGGCGAAGACGAGGGTTGTCACAATCATTGTCCACAGAGCCATTCGTTTTGCCCGGATCCGACGACCGTAGAGGGAAGTACTGCTCATAGGCGATTCAAAGCCACTGATTCTTCGAACGTTTCTACGAGAAGCTCGAGGATTGCAGGATCTGTGATACCGTAGAAGGAACGATAGAAGTGGTCTACCTCAGTTGCCATATCGATGTCTGTATAGAGGGTGGGGTAGGTCTCTTTGGCTAGCCACGTCAACCCCAATATCCACGATGCAACAGGTTGAACGTAGTTCATCAAATCGTGGGGACTGGCAAGCACTGTTTTGTTTTGTACAGCTTTGAGTTTCTGCCAGGTCGGGGAAGCGTAGATTCCCTCAAGATAGGAGCGAGTGGGGGTACTGTAGCTGATCAACACTATTAGATCAGGGTCCCAGGCGGCAATTTGTTCAAAGCTTACCGTCGACCACCCTGCTGCTGCCTTGTTGGTACCTTCCCATACTGGCTCTGCACCAATAGTTTGAACCATCCAAGTCTGTAACCAATCGTCTGGAGCAACCTTGTAACTGGTGGTATTGTCCTTGCGGTCTGCCTGTAGAAGCAGTAGGCGCATAGGTTTTTCGATCGAATGAGAGCGAGTTTCGATCAGGTCAATTCTTTGTTGGTACATGCCAATGATCTCGTCGGCTCGAGCGCTGTTGCCCAATAGTATACCTAATTGAATCAGTTCGCGTTGCCACTCATCCCAGGTCTCAAGACTCATTGTGAAGTTGGGGACTCCCAGCTGGTCGAGTTTTTTACCCATCGATTCAAAATGAGTAGCTTTCATCAAAACGATATCAGCGTTACGAGCAGCTATCTCCTCAACGCTGGCTGTTTGACTGAGACGGCTTTGCTCATCAAGATCCTCTCTGATGAGGGCAAAGAAATCACCGAGGCCTTGGTCAGTTTTTGGTAATGTCAATTGCATCCGGCCGACCTCTGGGAAAAGAAAGAGAGCGTTTGCCGGCATGTTCCCAGCTTTTCCTGCAATCATAAGAGTTGTAATCGAATCATCGAGGGTAACTGTCCGGCCATTTGCATCTACAGCACTGAACGTACTTTCTGTGAGTAGCGCGCTCTGGCGAGCACCTTGAGCGAAGAGTAGGCCAGGGATCAATAACAAAACAATGGCGATGGAATTTTTCATGGAAAGGTCTCCTTGAGTACAAGAAGTTTACCATTGTGTATTTGAAAACACAATCGAAAAATTCATTCATTTCTCGGACACTGAGTGAGGAATCAAAGCTCCCTATTACTTCATAAATAAATATTTCCTCTGGTGACAGAAATGCAGAAAAACAAATCCCATAGTTGAGAAAAAGAATGAGGAAGCCCTCTTGATGCCTCGTCGGCATAAAGGCTTCCTCATTTCAAGCAAAGTACTTCAGTGGTAGCAATCAAGTTTCTACAGTACGTTCATCTCCATCAGTGCTTTTCTGATACTTTCTTTTTGTTCGGTTGTCGCTTCCGTAAATGGTGCCCTCGGGTATGCTTTTACAATTCCTCTGATTTCCAACATGGCATAAACAGCCAACTGAGTGGAAGGGGCAAGATACATAACATCACGTAGAGCATTCACTTCGAACTGTGTTTCTCTACAAGCATCAAACTCATTTCGCATCCCTTCTTCGTACATCTTTCGTACAATTTCTGGGAAAGCATTAGCTAAGCCCGGAATAAAGGCTTCGGCCCCAAGAGCTCGAGCTGAAAGCCACATCGCTTCGGTACCTAGGACAACATCAAAGGTATCATCCTTAAGCAGGCGACAGTATTTGGCATGGTCTAAGATACTAAATGTAGCATCTTTTATGCCGGCAAGCCCTTTTTCCTTTAGTCCACTGATGAGCTCCAATGAGATGGGATAGCCTTGGAAGTTTGGATTATTGTACAGATACACTGGCAAGGAACTTGCTTCGATCAACCGCAGATAAAATTCAGTGACGTCATGCTCATTGTGGGTAAAATAGTAGGGCCCGACTGCAGACACGGCTTGTGCTCCTACTGCTGCGGCATGTTTAGTCAACTCCACCGAATCGCGGGTGTTGGTGGTGCCGACCATAGGGATCACAGGAATTTTGCCGGCTACTGTTTCAACGCAAACCTCAACGACTTTCTTGCGCTCTTCTAAATTCATAAGAGCACCAGATCCATAGGAACCGGTAACGAAGAGTCCATGTACCTCATTCTTCAGGTACTTGACCAGAGTCCTTAATCCCTCATAATCAACCTCACCTGATTGGGTGAAGGGAGTGATCATTGGTGGAACGACACCTTTCATTTTAAACATATTGTTACTCCTTATCTTTTAATAGTTTTGCTTTTCGAGCTAAATGGAGGAGACCTTGAACAGTCAGAGCGTCAATCGCCTCATCGTCGACATAGAGAGTGATTGGATGCTGAGCTCCAAACCTCTTTTTCAAAAGATACTCGTAAACGTTGCAACGGCTCGATTTGCCCATTAGCACAAATGGAGCGTCGAGTTTCAGGTCCAGTTGTGAGAATTGTTGCAACGCCATCATATCTTGGGCAGCAATGCATGCCTCCATGAAAGTTCTGCGTTCATTGGAAGTGGTTTGCATCAAAACGTCCATGAATCTTACCATCATCATCGATCGAAGCAAACCTACCTCCTCAGTCCACTGTTGTGCACTATCGATGACAGTGTGAGAAAAATCCTTGGAATGACTTTTGTTGTCGTCCTGTAAAGATTTTGCAAGAACGGAAGATCCAGCCATCGCGGCATACAACTGACCAGATAGGGTAGTGACACTTCCAGCAATTCTTGCCTGATGGTCGACTGAAATGTATTTAGTGTGACTTGAAAGCATCACTAAGGTGAATGGCGGATTTGCAACACCAGAGGCCAAAAGTCCAGCAACTTGAGTTTCTTCCCCACGCATAAAATCTAATAATCCAACATCATCGATTTCAGTGGAAAGGTCAGTAACTCTGTTTTTGACTCCTCGCACAAAATATACTGGTACGTTCTTAGGAAAGATATCCAATGATCCAACTTCCACCATATTGTGGCCAAGATCTTCACTGGAAACTGGGGCGGTGAGATGAGGCAAGCAATGTAGACCGATTTCACTGGTAATCATACCGTTGGAGAGCACCATCGTGACATCATCGTCGCTGATGTTTGCGTCGGCAAGTGCTTCGACATATGCCTCACGCAGACCAGTTTTGAGAATTTCAGTTGAACCGGTTTCAGCCGTATCTTTGACTCCGACCTTTTTAACAGCTTTTCCGATGATTTGATCATGCTCGTCTATGACATACATACTTGAGTTGGTCGTGCCACAATCAAGAGCAATAAGTGCCATATACACCTCCTATAAATTCTGAACGAATGAGCAACACACTCAGCTGTCTTCCTCGGAAGTAGTAGATAATCAATTGAGAGTGCAGGGTAGCCAATTCAAACCGGTCATGACTACAACATTCCTTTCTCTGGTTTTAATTTCTTCTATTAATCTCATTAAAAATTCTTTCTCTTTGTTGTGATTGGCTATCATGACTATGTCCTGTGTATCCAATTACACTTACAATACGTCAGAACTATGATGCACTTAGGAGTATACCATAGAACGTATAGGAACCACCTATTTTGGATATCAGCACTTCCGTTTTTCACCCCTTAAATGAAAAAATTTTTTTACATATTATAGAGTTAAATCGATTCTATTGTCAATTCAAACTAAAGAGTTTTCTAGAAAAACAACTTTATAATATTTGTTAAATAGATGTATCATATCAAATAATATACTCTTTAATAAGGTCTTTTGATGTTATTTTAAAATTTAGAAAATAAAAAAATTTCTTGACACCTCGTGTTTCGCGGTTTACGATAGCTATAGGAAATTCTCGCTCTCAAAAGTCGTAAATCGGCGATTTATTTGTGCGAGTGAAAAATACAAACGGAGGCTACTATGAAAAAAACGGTTTTATTTCTCCTGGTTCTTGTTGTAAGCATGAGCACCATCTTTGCAGCAGCACAGGCAGAAGTTGCGTTCCCAACCAAACCCGTGACAATCATTTGTCCTTGGGCGGCGGGAGGCGGAACTGATCGCATTGCCCGGTTTATGGCAGACCAACTGACAACCGAGCTTGGACAACCAGTAAATGTTGTCAATAAGCCAGGTGGAAATGGCGCAGTTGGGCATGGAGAAGCAGCCAATGCAGCCCCAGATGGATATACAATTGGAAACCTCACCTTTGAGGTCAATACTCTTAAATATCTGGGCTATTCTCAACTAACCCCTCGCGACTTTATTCCTTTGGCTCAATTCAACCAGGATGCGGCTGCTGTGACGGTTGCAGCAAATTCGCCGTTCAATACTGTCCCCGAGTTGATGGAAGCTATCAAGAACAGCCCTCCAGGCACTTTCAGTTTCTCTGGAAGCGGAATTGGGACTGTCTGGGATTTGGCTCGCATTGCCATGATGGATACGTATGGCATCGACCCAAAGCGTGTTAAGTACATTCCAAGTCAGGGAGCAGCCCCAGCTATCACCGAACTGCTCGGTGGACACGTAGATGTCATCACCTGCAGCTATCCTGAAGTTGCACCCCAGGTGGAAGGCAGACAGCTGAAAACCCTTGCAATCATGGCCGATGAGCGTAACCCAGAATTTGCTCATATTCCAACATTGAAGGAACAAGGAATTGATTGGTCCTACGGAACCTGGAGAGGTTTTGCTGTTCCATTGAACACCCCTGCTGACCGTGTCAAGATTCTCATTGATGCCCTGGTCAAAGTCATTGAAGGTGATGCCTTCCAGAACTTCATGAAGATCAATGGATTTGGTATCGATGTGCGGGTTGGGGATGAGTGGGGCAGATTTATGCTCGACCAATTCGATCAACTGGCAGATATTTTTGAGCTAGCTGGTTACGGAGTTTAAGGTATAATTCTTATTGAATTAAGTCCCTGGGACTAATTCCGGGGACTTTTTCATAACAACATTTGGCCGGGGGAGAGGATTGTATGAAATGGACATTTAATCAAGAGCATATTATCGGAATACTTTGCATCGCGATTGGTACAACTGTGCTGATCCTAACTAAAAGTTTTCCGGGAGGCACAGCAGCGGCAGAGATTTCAGGTCCAGCATTCTTTCCAAATGTGCTGTCCTATGGTCTGATCATACTGGGAATCTATCAAATCCTGAGCGGATTTTTTAGTCCTAAGGCACAAACGCACTCTATTTCTACCATTTGGAAGGGTATGAGAAGTAAAGAGTTTTTGAACTTGGTTATTATCTGTGTTGCTCTACTTATCTACATTCTTACGGTTAAAAAGGTAGGTTTCTATGCAACAAGCGCTCTGTTTTTGGGGGTGGTACTTTGGAGACTTGGAGTTAAATTTAGAAATAATCTGATAAGCACACTGGTGTTCCTCGCTGTAATCTACCTGGTATTTTCTAAAATATTTGCAGTTACCCTTCCATCGGGAATACTGTTCTAGCAGGAGTTTGGCATGCAAGCATTTTTCAGTATTTTTCAACTACACGTCCTGATTCCTTGGTTGCTCGCTATGGCGTTGGGTATATTTGTCGGGGGAATTCCTGGGTTAACCGCCACCATGGCTGTGGCTTTGATTGTTCCATTGACTTACCATGTGGAGGCGATTGCCGGGATTGCAATGATCATTGGAGTAAGTTTTACCTCCATTTTTGCGGGCGACATCCCAGCAACATTTCTCAGAGTACCGGGTACACCCGCCTCGGGTGCTGCAGTCCTGGATGGATATCAGATGCACTTAAAGGGACAGGGGTCCCTAGCAATCACTTTGGATCTTATTTGTTCAGCTATTGGTGGACTCGTAGGAATTCTTATCCTCATCTTCGTTGCGCCGGCACTCTCGCGTTTTGCGCTCAAGTTCACCCACTTCGAATATTTCTGGCTCGGAGTCCTCGGTCTTTCAATGAGTGCCGTTATCAGTAGAGGTTCACGAATAAAAGGCCTCATTTCCATGGTGCTGGGGGTGTTGGTTTCTACCATCGGCATCGATATAACTACCGGTTATCCTCGATTTGCATTTGGCAATATACAATTAATGGAAGGGATTGAATTCATCCCTGTTATGATAGGATTATTTGGTATTTCCGAAGTGCTTCGTTCCATTTTCACAATGGAAGACATGGCAGGTGCTGTGTTTGATGAGAAAATTAAACTAACCTCACGGTCGGTTGGAAAAGTTATCAATGAAAATAAGCTTTTGATTACGCAGTCCTCAGTTGTCGGTACCCTGATAGGGGCTCTGCCGGGTGCTGGTGCTGACGTTGCCGCGTGGGTAGCCTATGGCTTGGCAAAACGTACCAGTAAAAACAGTGACCAATTCGGTGCCGGATGTGTAGAAGGCGTTATTGCTCCGACAAGTGCAAATAATGCAGCAATCGGTGGAACTTGGATCCCTGCTTTAGTCTTTGGTATTCCTGGTGATACAATTACTGCCATCGTGCTTGGTGCAATGATGATGTACGGCCTGAAGCCTGGCCCGCTCGTCTTTGAAGGTGAGCGCCTGTTGGTGAACCAGATTTTCTCAGTTGGACTGGTTTCACAACTCTTTCTTCTCATCTTGGGATATATTGGCATTAAGAGTTTCACCTGGTTCTTCCGCTTCCCTCGAAACATAGTTTTCGGTGGAATTCTTATTTTCTCCGTAGTTGGGTCATTTGCTATTCGTAATAACCTCTTCGATGTGGGTGTTGTCCTTATCTTTGGAATTTTGGGATTTGTCATGGAACGATCAGAAATTCCTTTGGCTCCACTGATTCTCGGCTTGATCCTCGGTCCAATGATAGAAGAGAACCTGCGCATCGGTCTGATCAAGACGAGCGGTAGCTTCGCTGCCTTTGTTACTCGACCAATTTCGGTGAGTTTAGCAACCATTTTAGTGGTTATGTTCTTATGGGATCCTATTAAGAGTTTGGTATTAAAACTGGTGAAGCGGCATTCGTAGACTATCTAGAGACTGGCAAGCAGTGTGTTCACCTGCTCCTTTGTAGGCATTCGCTCCAGCGGTCCTGTTCCCGTGCAGGTAAGTGCAGCAGTTGCTGTTGCAAACTTACCTGCAGCTTGGATACTTTTTCCTTCGAGTAGGGCGACGATAAATCCAGCATCGAAGCTATCCCCAGCGCCTACGGTATCCTTCACTTGGACCGAAATCGCTGGAAAATGATATTTTTTACCCTTTGAGAACACGGTGGCTCCATCGGCCCCTTCCTTTCGAATAATTGTTTCACACCGAGGAAAGCGACTAGCGAGATCTGAGATTGATTTGCCCCATCCTAGAGCACCCATCTCATCATCGGTAATCTCTAGAAGATCAACCCCGTTATCAATTATTTGAACAATAGCTTTTTCGGCAGATTGGACTGATTCCCACTGTGCTGCCCGATAGTTAACATCGAAAGAAACCTTTGTATTTCCTTGATTTGCCAATTTGACAAGATGGATTCCTGTTTCAAGAGCAGTGTCGCTCATGCCAATTGAAATGCCACTAAGGTGAAGAACACGATAGTTTTTAAGTGAATTTGCCTCAATACAGTCGACTGTGATCGACGAAGCAGCAGAATTTGATCGATAGTAGGTGAGTTTATGTACCCCTTCTTCAAAGGAGACAAAGTATAGTCCTGTACGGCGATTTCGATCAATCGTAACGAAGGAAGTATCCACTCCATTGGTTTGCCATAATCGAATGAATGCAGTACCAAAGGGGTCATCACCTACCTTTGTAAGATAGCTTACTGAGTGGCCAAGACGGGCGATGCCAAGGGCGAGATTTGAAGTATCTCCTCCCCAAGTTTTTATGATTGGCCCGTCATCAATGATTGAAGAGCCGCGTGTAGGATAAAATCCCACCAATGGTTCACCAAACGACAGGACATCTTTCATATCTTCCTCCACTGCTGAGACAGTAACATGCAAAGAAACCCTGGTCAATTAAAAAAATTTTTTTATAAGATTTGAGAATTGTTGCAAAATTATAAAAATACAGGTATAATATAAAAAAATTTTATTGGAGGATTGTGGTGGATAAAAAATTTACAGGGATAATTCCCCCCGTCATCACGAGCTTTGATAAGAATGGAAACTTCGATGAGAAGGCACAAAGAGGTTTGATTCGTTTTCTAGCAGAGCATGTTGATGGATTCTATCCGTGCGGAACTTACGGCAGTGGGCCGCTTATGACAACCGATGAACGCAAGCGTGTTGCTGAAGTCGTCATCGAGGAGAAGGGCAAACGGTTTGTAATCGTACATGTTGGATCTGCCACCACCCGTGAGTCAGTTGAGTTGGCCAAGCATGCACAGTCGGCTGGTGCTGAAGGTGTGGGAGCAATCCCTCCTTTCTATTTCGATTATACCCAAGAACAGTTGATCGATCACTACAAAGCGCTAATCGATGCTGTGGATATCCCAGTCTTTTTGTACAATAACCCTGGCTTGTCGGGTAACCCCATTGTTCCTGAAACGCTCATGACTCTTGCAGATTATGGCTTGGCTGGTGTAAAGGATTCTGCCTTTGATCTCGTCAACTTTTACAATTACTTGTTAGCGGTGAAGAAACCGAATTTTGCGTTTATCGTTGGTACAGAGGCTATCGCAGCGAGTGCGCTGGATGCGGGAGCATGTGGTGTGATTGCAGGATTGGCGAATTGCTTCCCTGAGTTTATGGCTGAATTCTATCAAATATGGAAACAGGGCGATCCAAAAAAGAGTGCAGAGATGCAATTAAAAGTTATGCAGGCTCGTAGTATTCTCAAACTGGGACAAACATTGGCCATGACGTACGCAGTGCTTCGTATGCGTGGGCTCAATCCTGGGTATCCTCGTCGACCTTTCACCGAGATTAGTTCAGAATTTTATGATAGGATAGAAAAAGAGTATAAACAGTTGGGATTGTTGTAACTCCCAACAGGGGAGATAGCTGTAATGGGAATGCTGAACGACATACGACACCATCTGGACGGGATGCCGCCGATTCAGAGAAAAATTGCTGAATATGTGTTGGAAAATTCAAACGATGTTGTTCGAATGTCGATTTCCAACCTCGCTAAGCAAAGTGGTGCAAAAAGTGAGGCATCAGTAGTAAAATTCTATCGGTCGTTTGGCTTCTCAGGCTATCATGATTTTAAAGTAACGCTTGCTACTGAAATTGCAGGGCAGGTCTTCCATAACTCTGACGTTGACTCCCGTATAACCGCAGACGATGATGTCTCTTCCATCAGGAAGAAAATCTTCCAATCTGCGGTTTATATGTTGGAGAGAAACAATACCACGATCGATGATGAAATTCTTGTAAAAGCAGTGGAGATGATTGAAGATGCAGAGCGGGTCGTAGTGTTGGGATATGGGACATCTGCGGTGGTTGCATATGATTTATTTATCAAGCTATCCCGGCTTGGCATCAACTGTATCTTTACCCCAGACGCGCACGCAAACGCTCTGATTTTGAGTGAACCAAGAGAAAAGGATCTTCTGTTTGCTATTAGCTTCTCGGGAGAATCGAAAGATATTGTGTACCAGGCGCGCCAGACAAAGGGATTTGCTCCAATTGTTGCTATGACGGGAGAGTTAAGTTCACCACTGGCAAAAATTGCTGATCTCTGCATTGCAACCCAATCCTATGAAACTTCCTATCATACCGATGCAATGATCTCGAGAATGGTTCAGATTGCTGTAATGGATATCCTGTTTACCGCTCTGTCGGTAAGGCGTGGTGACAAAGCACTGGCTCGTTTGACGCGAGCCAGGCAAGGACTATCATTTCTTAAATTTTAAACACACCGGCGCACAGAAAACCATTTGCTAAGATGTTTTACACCTCTCCATCCATATGAACATTATAGGATGGAAATCGTTTTATTTGTTTATAGACAGGTATCTGAATTCTCTGGCTACATACTCCTTGATAGCAATAACCAATCAGTTTAGGCTATACTCACTACAATAGAGGTGGCACCATGAAGAGCGTGAACAGAAAAGATGAAATCACCCGCCTCAGGGCGAGTGCAAGACGATTAGGATTCAGTAGCGTAGAAATGCGTAATGAGGCATTACGCCTCATGGCGGAAGGTCTGACCCGTGATTGGCCAACCATCAAGGCAGCTAACGACGCAGATGTCGCCCAAGCTAAGTCCGAAGGTCTTGCCCCAGCTCTCGTCAAACGTTTGGTTTATGATGAATCCAAGCAAGCTGAAGCCTTGGCCGGTATTGCAGATGTCATTGCCATTGCAGATCCCATTGGAGCTATGAAAGCTCATCGCATGCTCGACGATGGCCTGACCCTCAAGCAGGTCACTGTACCCATCGGTGTCATTGGTATGATCTTCGAAGCTCGTCCAGATGCCCTGGTGCAAATTATCACACTTTCTGCAAAGAGCGGTAATGGTATCATCCTCAAAGGTGGCAGTGAGGCTAACCTCACCAATCGCGCTCTTGTGCAGTCAATTCGTACAAGCTTAGAGGCCAACGAGTTAGGCAGCCAGTGGATTGTGTTGCTCGAAAGCCGCAGTGACGTCAATGAAATTCTCTCAATGGAGGGACAAATCGACCTGCTCATCCCCCGTGGTTCCAAGGAGTTTGTCAGCTACATGATGAGCCACACCAACATCCCGGTTCTCGGTCATGCCGATGGAATTTGTCACCTTTATATCGATGAATCCGCTGATCTTTCCAAAGCCCTTCCCATTGCCTACGATGCCAAGACACAATACCCAGCAGCGTGTAATGCGGTGGAGACTATCCTTGTCCACAGCGCTGTTGCTTCTTCCTTCATCCCTGCCTTGCATGATCGTTTTGCCGGAAGTGTGAAAATCCACGGTGATGGGCGTGTGGCTGCACTGATTGATTGTATTCCTTATGCTGAGGGAGACTGGGCAGTCGAGTATTTGGATATGGAGGTCAATATCCGCGTTGTCGACTCTCTTGGCGAAGCAATTGAGCATATCAGCGAGTGGGGCAGCAGCCATACTGATGCAATTGTCAGTGAAGACAAGAGAGCAGTGGCAACATTCTTCAGCCAAGTAGATAGTGCTGATGTCTTTGCCAACTGCTCAACTCGGTTTGCTGACGGATACCGCTTTGGTCTCGGGGCTGAAGTTGGGATCAGTACTCAGAAAATCCATGCACGAGGACCGGTTGGACTCGAAGGGCTTTTGAGTACCAAATACCTCTTGGAGGGCAGTGGTCAAATCGTCTCCGATTACAGTGGACCGAATGCAAAGGCGTTTAAGCATGTAGAGCTCGCCATCAAGGAGGGCGCGGATGCGTGACTTCTCCCATGTGCATCGGATTGTTGTCAAAGTAGGAACCAACCTTCTCAGTAGTGCTGATGGAATCGATGAAGCTTGTGTTGATACCATCACCGGCCAAATAGCTGCCCTCAAGGAGCGAGGGCATCAGGTGATTCTGGTCAGCAGTGGCGCTATTGGCATGGGAGCCAAAGAACTTCGACTTAAGGGGAAGGTTAAGCAGGTGAAGATGCGCCAAGCATGTGCAGCCATTGGCCAGCCTCTTTTGATGTCCGCATGGCGTCACTCTTTCAAAAAACATGGCTTTCTATGCAGTCAGGTCCTGTTGACTCGCCGCGATTTGAACAACAGATTGACCTACGTGAATCTTCGTAACTCAGTGACCACTCTCTTAGAGCTGGGGGTCGTGCCAATTTTTAATGAGAACGACACCGTCTCCATTGCCGAGATTGGCACTGCTTTTGGAGATAACGACCGCATGAGTGCGATGGTGGCCAGTAAGATTGATGCCGATCTTTTGATTATTCTCACCGATATCGAAGGCCTTTATACCGCCGATCCAAAGCGTGACCCCTCTGCCAGACTGCTCAACGAGGTAGAGACCCTCGACGATCAGGTCCTCTCCTATGCAGGTGATGCAGGTTCAACGCACGCTACCGGAGGGATGAAGACCAAACTACTTGCAGCAAAGATTGCAGCAAATGCAGGCTGTGGAACCATAATCGCAAGCGGGTATGAACAAAATTCACTACTTCGTCTACTCGATGGAGAGGCCCTGGGCACCTATATTCATCCAGATCGTAGAATGAGTCAGCGACAACGCTGGATTCTCAATAACTCGCACCTCGGTTCGATTGAGATCGACGGGGGAGCCAAAGAGGCGATTCTGAAGAAAAAAAGTCTCCTGCCAAGTGGTGTGGTACGAGTCAACGGAATTTTCGCAGAGGGAGATGTTGTTCAAGTTTATGCAACAGGAGAGAAGCCATTTGCCAAGGCTGCGGTCTACCTCAACTCTACCGAGATTTCCAAGGTGGCAGGACATCCTTCACGTGATGTCTCGACAATTTTGGGGAGCGGACATAAGACAATGATTTTCCGCCCAGAGGATGTGGTGCTGATCGGTGAGTCAAAGTAACTATCGTGTCCATCATCATGCCCATCTCGCAAGTTCGTCTAGCCGAGCACAGCTGGCGGTGGCGATTCTTGATGTTGGAAATAGTGAACTGCTTGCAGAATCGTTGAATTGGTACACTTCCTCCTTCAACTATGCTCTGTTTGTTGTTACCCGCGAGGGCAATAACGATATTGAAGCACTCTTGGAGCGATACCCGTCGGTCCGCTTTCTTGTCTTCAGTCGCTACGCCTCTTACGGGGAGCGCATCAATGTGGTGGCCAATGAATGTGGAGCTAACTACTTCCTTGTCACACGAAGCGATGTGCTCTTGGTCCATTTTGATGGCAAGACACTCTTTGACTCGCAAAGATCGTATGTGGCGTGGGCAAGTGTAATAGCCAATGTACATAAGGAAATCGTCCCATCGGTCCGAATTCCACATCTCGCAAACCATGGCCTCGATCCTCAAAGCGCTTTCCCTGCCATGGAGGAGGGGCAGGTAATCCGCACTCTCTATCCTGCCATGGGCCTTGGCCTTTATAATCGAGCTCTTTTTCAACGTCTAAGAGGCTTTGATGAACGGATTAAAAGTGAGTATCACCAACTATTGGATTGGGGAATTCGCATTGCCTTGATGGGCCACCGGGTGGTGACTGGTAAATCTCTCTTGATGCAATACATTGAGCGTGAATCGATCATTGAGGACCGCACAGAGCGAGAAGGTCACCTGCGATGCTCGACCAAAGCCCTCTCTTTTGCAAAGACACGGAAGGGTAAGATTATCCTCAAGCGTCCCAAGCGCCAATACTTTGATCGAGAAGCATGGAATGTTGAGGTCAAACATCGCTTGCGATGGCAGGTAAAGAGTGACTTTGCCACCTTGGTCTCTAGCTGGCAGGAGAGACAATGAGGAGATTATTTCTACTGATTGTGATCGTCGGTACTGTATCACTTTTTTCTGTCACAGCAGCAGTCGATCCTTTCTCCTTGCCTATAGGGACGGTTATCATCGACGCTGGTCACGGAGGGCATGATCCTGGGGCAACCAAACGTTGGTCATTTCATCAAGGAGAGATTTTAGAGAAGGATCTGAACCTAGATATTGCAAAACGGCTTGCAGTTCTGCTCAAACTCGATCACCCCGACCTAACGATTGTCATGACCCGTGAAGATGATCGCTATCTGAGTTTGGCCGAACGCAGCAAGATTGCTTATAGCCAACCTCTTTTGGGCAAAAGTGCCCTTTTTATCTCAATCCACGTCAATAGTGCCACCTCTGAGGCGGCCAATGGCTTTGAGATTCTTATAAAATTTCAGGATAAGCGGGTCACGCTTATCGATGAACATACTCCAACTGCCAATATCGCCCTTTTTGCAGCACACTCGCAGGCGAGCTTGAACCGACTGCTCAACAATCGAAATTTGGTCGTTGCCTCGGTCTTTGAGAAGACGATGAGCCAACGTTTGGTCACCGCTCGCAGTCGCGGTATCAAGGAGCAGGATTTATGGGTACTCAACCAGAGTCGGATGCCCAGTGTATTGGTTGAAGTTGGGTTTTTGACCAATGAAGCTGATGCCAAACGCCTGCTTTCATCCCAATATCGGCAGACACTTGCTGAGGTTTTGTGTGATGCAATTGAACGCCTACTCTAGCTGAGCACGCTCTCCTTGCTCTTCTTTCTTCCTTCGATCATCTTCTCCATCTTCAGGCGCTTGAGAGTATCAGAGAGACTGACTTTGTAGATATGTGGATTGATTTGTCGGAGGTAACTCTTATGGAAAGCTGAAAGGCTTACCTTGGCAACCCCTTGAATTTCTACGAGGGTAGGGCGTTTACCAATACGCTTACCAGCTTTCATCACCGGTTGAAGCAGCGCTCTGAAGTGAGCGTAGCGGTCACTGCGCATCTCAAAGTAATCTCCCTCACTGAAAGGGTGATAGAAAGTAATGTCTACTCCGGTTTCAATCGTCTCATCGGAGAGGGTGACCAAATCTGCTAAAGCTCCATACTCATTGTCGTAGAATCGCCATACCTGCTTGATGCCTGGGGTGGTCGTCTTCTCATAACTGTTGGAAATCTTCATCGTCGAGATGATTTGGCCATCCTCCTTCTCCATAGCGGCAAGCTTATAAACTCCATTGAGTGAGGCGTGGGTTCCTCCGGTCACCAAGTGGGTGCCGATGCCCCAAATATCAATGGGCACTTCGTCGTGGACCAACGTCTGGACAATTGCTTCATTAAGATCATTGGAGACAACAATCTTTGTATCAGTAAGGCCAGCTTCATCAAGGCGCTTACGGATAACTCGTGGTAGGTACGAAAGGTCTCCACTGTCGATACGAACGGCAATAGAATGCCCTTTCTTCTTCTCTTCCAATCCAACGATAATGGCATTTTCAATTCCTGACCCGAGGGTATCGTAGGTGTCAATGAGCAGGGTAGTGGAACCTGGATAGAGCTCTGCGTAGGTGCGGAACGACTCCAACTCACTGTCAAAGGCCATGACCCATGAGTGAGCCATAGTGCCGCTGACAGGAATTGAGAAGATCTTTCCTGCCAGGGTATTACTGGTAATCCGACATCCTCCGATGAAAGCAGCACGGCTCGCTGAGAGGGCGCCGTCACTGCCTTGGGCACGACGGAGGCCGAACTCCAGCACATCCCCTCCCTTGGAGGCGAGAACCATTCGACTCGCTTTTGTGGCGATCAAGGATTGGAAGTTCAGGGTGTTAAGGAGCATTCCCTCCAAAAGCTGTGCATCGATGAGGGTGGTGTGCACCCTGAGCAGAGGCTCATTGGGGAAAACTACCGTCCCCTCAGCGATAGCGTAGATATCTCCGGCGAAGCGATAGGATGAGAGAAACTCAAGAAAATCGGGTCGAAACATGTCCAGCGATGCAAGATAGGCAATCTCCTCATCATTGAAGCTCAGAGTCTCGAGTTTGTCGATCAAGTCGTTGAGCCCGGCGAAGAGCACATACCCACCATCAAAAGGGTTGGTTCGGTAGAACATCTCGAAGACAACGTTGGGGTTATGGCCCTTGAGCCAATACCCCTGCATCATCGTCAGTTCATAAAAGTCGGTGATCAACGCACTTGTTCTCATCACATCATCCTCGGGCCTTGATGGTATCAAAGCCAGTATAGGGAACGAGGACCGGTGGAATGGTAACTGAGCCGTCTTCGTTCTGATAGTTCTCTAAAATTGCCACGATTGCACGACTGAGGGCAATGGCTGTTCCGTTGAGCATGTGCACATGCTGGGTCTTGCCATCATCTTCACGGTAGCGGATCGACAGGGCTCGGGCTTGGTAGTCGGTACAGTTACTTGTCGAGGTGACCTCACCATACTCGCCATTCTCTCCGCGACCGGGCATCCAAGCTTCGATGTCATACTTACGATAGGCAGGGGCGCCAAGGTCACCGGTACAGGTATCCACTACCCGGTAGGCGATACCCAGGCCACTGAAGATTTCCTCCTCAAGGGCGAGTAACTCCAAGTGGTGTTTCTCGGACTCTTCGGGAAGGCTGTAGATGAACAGTTCAAGCTTACTGAACTGGTGCACTCTATACAGGCCTTTGGAGTACTGGCCAGCAGCTCCAGCTTCGCGTCTGAAGCAGTGCGACAGACCTGCCATCTTGATCGGTAGGTCCTTCTTGTCAAGAATTTGGCCTGCGTAGTATCCTCCGAGGGTAATCTCGGCAGTACCTACCAAACAAGCATCCATACCTTCGATGGTGTAAATGTTGCTCTCTTCCCCACGAGGATTGAAGCCAATGCCTAATAGAATCTCTTCCTTTGCAATGTCCGGGGTAATGAAGGGAGTAAAGCCTTTCTTAAGCGTAATATCCAAGGCGTATCGCTCCAAGGCCATCTGTAGGATGACCGCTTCACGCTTAAGGTAGTAAAATTTTGGCCCACTGACCTTCGTTGCCGAATCAAAGTCGATCAGATCAAGTTCCTCCCCCAACTGGACATGGTCTTTGGGGGTAAAGGAGAAGGTCGGAGGCGTGCCAACGGTATGTAAGGTCACATAGTCGGCTTCATCCTTGCCAATTGGAGCGTCGGGATGAGCATAGTTTGGAATGGTACGTCCAAGGCTCAAATACTCGGCCTCAACTTCCTTTAGTTCCTTCTCAAGGACTGCGATTCGTTCTTTGAGGGCTTTGCCCTCTTCAATCAGCGCCATGCGCTCCTCTTGGGCCAGCTTGCCCTTCATCTTGGAGGCGTTCTCGTTGCGCTCAGAGCGGAGTGTCTCGCTCTCTTTGAGCAGCTCACTACGTCTCTCTTGCAATACGATAATCGCATCGAGGTCAATCTTCATGTTCCTTGCCTCGATATTGGCCAGGATTTCGCTCTTTCTCTCTTTCAGCTCTCTTAGGTCAATCATTCTTTGTCCTCATTCTTTCTATGATCCAAGGCCTCAGCCTCCATGATTCTTGATTTTTCACTTGCAGCACGCACCGCGTCAATGACAGTTGCCTCAAAAGCACCATTTGCAAGAGCCGCAACCCCTTCAATGGTCGTTCCTCCCGCCGAGCAGACCGAGGAGGCTAACTCCATCGGATGAGCCTTTTCGTCTGCGAGCATTGCTGTTGTACTAACCAGTGTCTGGGTGACAATCTCTTTGGCGAGTGGGTAGGCAATCCCTTCTGCAACCCCACCCATGGATAGGGCATGGACAAATTGCAGCATATAGGCGATTGCTGATCCGCTGATACCGATGAAGGCACTGAATAGTTTCTCATCCAGGGCAAAGACAGCACCAAAAGAGGAGGCAATCTCATTTGCATCGCGAATCAAAAAGGAGGAACACTTCTCGGTGGCAGCTAAGGCCGTAACACTCGCTCTTTTTGCAGCAGCGATATTGGGCATCAGTCGTACGATCTCTTTGCTCTGTAATCCCTCTGAGAGTTGGGCAAGGCTGATGCCAGCGGCGATGCTGATCCACCGTTTTTCACCCTTTGCAGAACGGAGGGTAGAGTAAAGGGAGGGGAGGATCTGAGGCTTGACTGCCAAAATAATAGTATCGCTTTGGGCAAGGAGTTCCTCCAATGAGGATGCTATGGTAATGTGCTGTTGGCCTTCAAGCTTCTTCAGCTGTTCGGCCAAACTATCGTAGACAAGCACCTTGCATTTCAAGCTTAAGGCGATGGCACTTCCCATCGTTCCACATCCAATGATTCCCAGTTGACTCATGACTGCTCCTTGTAGGCGAGACGGTGAAGGTTTCCTTCAGTCTCTAGCCCTTCAAAGGTATATTGTCGCTCCCACTCATACGCGGCTATTGCCACGCTGTTGGAAAGGTTCAAACTTCTGATTCCCCCACGCATCGGAATGCGGACACAGCGATCAGGGCGGTCTGCCAAAAGCGCTTCATCAAGACCAGCGCTCTCCTTTCCAAAGACCAGGTAGGTCTGTTCAGGGTAGTGGACACTGGTATAGGAACGTTTAGCCTTAGTGGTAAAATAGTACAGGGCTTCACCCTCCATGTGTTCAAAGAACGTTGTACTGTCATTCCACTCAATAATCGACAACAATGGCCAGTAGTCCAATCCTGCTCGTTTGAGGTGTTTTTCATCCAATGAGTATCCCAATGGATGTACTAGGTGCAACACTGCCCCTAGAGCGGCGCAAGTACGCACGATATTTCCGGTGTTCTGCGGAATTTCCGGTTCGACCAAAACGATGTTCAGTGCCACACGCCCCTCCATGGCAAATCTACCATTTGCAACAAATCAGTACAAGGGCGAGGGGGAAGAACAATGCTTGTAATGGACCTTCTGATGCTTTAGACTTGGTGCACTTGGAGGATCCGTTGATGCAGGAATTTGTCAAATCAATCATTTTGGGCACAGTACAGGGCATCACTGAATGGCTTCCGATCAGCTCTACCGCCCACTTGCTCCTGCTCGATGAGTTTCTCAATGTTAATCTTGGTGGTAGGGCAAAAGAGCTCTTTTTCGTTATCATCCAGCTCGCTTCAGTGTTGGCTGTCGTGGTGTTGTATTTCACCACCCTCAACCCCTTTGCATCTTCGAAGGGGCGGGAGGAAAAGAGGAAAACATGGCAGCTATTGGGCAAAATTGTGTTGGCAACAATCCCAGCAGGGGTAATTGGATTGTTGATCGATGATTACGTGAATACTCATCTTCAGCGGTGGACCGTTATCGCCCTTGCTCTCTTTTCCTACGGGCTACTTTACATCTACTTGGAGAAAGGGCCTCTGGGCAAAGCGAAACGGAGGATTGTCAGCCTTGATAGTTTGGGGTGGAACGATGCCTTCTTCCTCGGGTTGTTTCAGACTTTGGCATTGATTCCGGGGACCAGCCGTAGCGGTTCAACAATCCTTGGAGGAATCATCTTGGGTCTCGATCGCTCGATAGCCGCCCAGTTTTCGTTCTTTATGGCTATTCCGGTCATGGCAGGTGCATCCGCCTTAAAACTCTACAAACTAGGATTCTCATACACCAAGGCCGAACTCTCGATCATAGCCGTGGGATTTGTCACCGCCTTTGTTGTCTCTTTGCTCGTAGTAAAGGCGATGATCGCCTACATCAAGCGCAAAGACTTCTCCGTCTTTGGTTACTACCGCCTCCTCCTTGCTGTGGCAATGACCTCCTACTTCCTCATCTGGGCCTAATGCCATGGTACTGTTGATCGTTATCTATCTGGCTTTCATTAGCCTGGGACTGCCTGATGGGATTTTGGGTAGCGTCTGGCCATTGATGCACGTTGACCTGGGATTAGCCATCTCTGATGCTGGACTGCTTAGCGCAGTGGCCAGTATTGGGACAGTACTCAGTGCCCTGGTGGGATATCGTTTGGTTGCTCGTTTCAAAACTGGTTTGGTTACCGCTGTCAGCGTAGCAATGACCGCCTTCGGCTTATGGGGTTTCTCTATCTCTGCAAGCCTTTGGCAGCTGATTCTCTTCTCCATTCCCCTAGGATTGGGGGCGGGTTCAGTTGATTCGGCGCTGAACAACTACGTTGCCCTGCACTACAAAGCCCATCATATGAACTGGCTCCACTCCTTTTGGGGCGTAGGGGCAAGTGCTGGGCCGGCCTTAATGGCCCTGACACTAGGACTGGGCTACTCTTATCGATCAGGATGGCGATTGATCAGTATCATCCAAGTAATTTTGGTTGTAATTCTCTTCTTTTCTTTGCCCCTCTATGTAAAGGGTCCTCCCGCACAGAGCAGACAACGGCACAAAAAAAGCCAATCAAAGAAGGATAGGCGGGCACTTCTATTAATTTTAGGTGCATTCTTCTTCTACTGCCTCATTGAGGCATCCAGTGGATTGTGGGCGGTGAGTTATCTGGTCACCGTAAAGGGCCTTGATGCCCAAAAGGCAGCAGGATACGGATCACTGTTCTTCATTGGTATTACCGTCGGGAGGATGGTCAGTGGCTTCGTCAGCCTGCGCTACTCAAATGGACAGCTCATCGGTTTTGGCTTGGCAATTCTAGCTATTGGCTTGATTGGTCTCTTCTTCGCTACACTGGAGAGTGCGGTCCTCGCCCTTTTGACCATCGGACTAGGGTGTGCCCCGATCTTTCCAAGTATGCTCCATGAGACTCCACGGCGTTTCTCCATCGCCAACAGTCAGCGGATCATCGGCCTTGAGATGGCGACAGCCTACGTTGGCAGTACTCTTGCCGGACCACTCTTTGGTCTCATTGCCCACCTGGTTGGCCTCTCCTGGATGGTTGCATCCCAAGCTCTTCTGTTGCTTCTTTTGATTGGTACGCTCACAGTTTTCTTCAAAAGTACCGAAGCACAGGTGCTGTGAAACGGTAAGGTGTCAGATTAAGAATCGGACTTGAGGTTTGCTGCTTTCAGTACCTGCTTGCCTTGCTTTTGTAACTCAAGGACTACCTGCTCTAGTTTACGCTCCTTCTCATGAGGGTCGGCAAAAAGCTCTTCTTGGAGAGGACGTTGACCATCATAGAGCTGGTGCAGGCCCACTCCAATGAGTCGAATCGGTTGTCCTTCACGCCAACGTTGGGCCAAAAGATCCTTGGCATGCTCATATACTTGCGATGCACTGAGGATAGGGGCAGCGGGGGTAGTTTGCACCGTGAAGGTAGTAAAGTCCGGATACCGGACCTTGATGGCAATTGTGCGAGCCATTACCTTCTCATCAAGGGCACGGAACATTATCTCATGGCTCATGGAGAGAAGAATTTGATGGAGCACTTCGCGCGAAGAGATATCCTCATTGAAGGTCGATTCGGTGGAGATTGACCGGCTCTTGCTCTCTGGGCGGAAAATTCCAGGATCTTCACCTCGAGCGGCCAGATAGAGAAAATGGCCGCTCGCTTTACCGAAGCGGTCTTGGAGACGAGCCTTGCTCCATGATCGCAGCTCTTCTGTGCTCCGAATTCCTGCTCGGGCAATTTCGCCTTGGGTTACCTTTCCCACCCCCCAGAGCTTCTTCAGCCCTACGGTATCGATAAAGGCAATTTGCTTGGAAGGGGAGACTCGGCACAATCCATCAGGCTTATCATAATCACTTGCCATCTTGGCGATGAAGCGATTAGCTCCAATGCCAACCGAGATTGTCAGCCCAGTCTCCTCTTTGACAGTATTCTTCAAAAGAGCACCTGCCTCACGGGGCAGCCCAAAGAGCCTGCCGGTGCCAGTCATATCTAAAAACGCCTCATCGATGGAGATTTGTTGTACCGTTGGTGAGAAGCGACGCAGAATTTCCATGACCTGTCGACTCTTTTCGCTGTACCTTCCCATGCGCGGAGGGATGGCCAAGAGGTGAGGGCAGAGTCGTAATGCCCGGCCCATGGGCATCGCTGAATGAATTCCGTAGGAGCGAGCTGCATAGCTGGCTGCAGCGACCACCGAACGAGCGCTCTTACCACCGATCACCAATACTTGATTGGCGTATTCAGGGTTATCCAGTGTCTCTACTGCGGCATAGAATGCGTCGAGGTCGACATGGAAGAAGAGTGGTTGGGTCATGACAGCTCCGGTGGCGCAAAGATTAAGGTATTCAGCCGTCTATGATGCTCAACAGAGCCGGCTAACAACTCGTCCAAAGCAGTGTTCAGGGCCCATCCTGCATGAGCCATGAGGGCAGGCCAATGGCTCTGTTCAGTCATCCCTGGGGCAGTATTGATCTCATTCATGTAGATGGTCTTGCTACTGACAAAGAAGTCTACCCGTGCATATCCATTGCCTTTGATTACCTGAAAGGTCCTTCGGGCGTACTCTTTGATTTGCTGAACCATCTCATCCTCCAAGCCACAGGGAAGAGCCATATATGCTCCTCCCTGGGCGGTGTATTTGTGATGGTAGTCCAAAAACCCTACGGTTGATGCACCAGGGTCAATAACACGTCCTGGCTCAGAGACAATCAAGGTCCCATCCCGACGTTCTAGGATTGCACACTCAATTTCCATCAAGGGTGTAATCAGAGGCTGGATGAGCACACGCTCGCTGTATTGGCGAGCCTGGGCGATTGCTCGATCAAAGGCAGCGAAGCGAGCTGCTTTGAGGGCATAGACGCCAACTGAGGATCCGGAGGCCTCTGCCTTGATGAAGAGATCCTTGCCAAAATCACTGATCGCCTTCTCAAAGAGAGGCATGTTTATCCGGTCGAGTGCAGAGATTAGGAGAGTTGGGATGGTGGGGATACCTGCCTGAAGGCAGAGGCTTTGGGTAGCCATCTTATACATACCGACGCTACTGGAGAGGGTATCGCAACCGACTAGAGGAATATCACACAATCGACAAAGGCCCTGCAGATCTCCATCCTCACCTCCCTGTCCATGGGTAGGGGCGAAGGCAACATCTACGCTAAGTTTAGCTTTGCCAACAAAAAATCCTTTACCTGGCAATAGGTGAACGGGAGTACTCCTCTCAATAGAAACTGAGGGTTCGCCTGGTTGCAGAAACCACTGCCCATCCAATGCTATGGCAATTGAAGTCACCTGGTGAGAAGAGGCAATCAAACTCTGATAGACGTTTTTAGCACTAGAGATTGAGACTACATGCTCAGTTGATCGACCACCATAGATCAAAGCTACTCGCATCTTCTTCTCTCCTCCTCTTGCAATGTTGCCTGGACTATTGCCGCCTCATCCCACCTGATAGGCCCATCGCTGCGTAGGATTGTCTGCTCATGACCTTTGCCTAAAAAGAGTAGGGTGTCGCCTGCCTGACTACGACCTATCGCCTCAGCAATTGCACTGCGACGGTCTCCGATGATCAGTACATCACAATTTTCGCTCATCTGTTTGCGTAGATCGTCAAAAATCTGTCCCGGATCCTCTGCACGTGGATCCTCTTCGGTGAGAATGATGAGGTCTGCTGCTTCAGAGGCAATTTTACCCATTGCGGGGCGCTTGGTGCGATCACGCTCTCCGGCAGCGCCAAGGAGGGCAATGATACGCCCTTGGGTATGAGCTTTTGCAAAGCTAAAGACCTTGGCGTACGCGTCGGCGGTGTGGGCAAAGTCAATGCAGGCAATGACTCCCAGATTATTGGATATGAGCTGCATCCGCCCCTTAACGGGCAACAGGCTACCCAATGGTTGCAAGTCCAACTCTTTTCCGAGAAGCGCTTGGGTGCAGAGGTGGGCAATCAGTCCGTTAGTAGCCAAGGCTGGAAGTAACAGAGAGGTTTTTATTGAACGCCCTCCAACGTGGAGGTCCACTCCATCCCATCCTTTGGCCTGCACCTGGTACGGAATTTGTTTTCCGGCAACCAGGGGTTGTTGGGTCTTTTGAAGTGCGGATAAAAAGGCAGGCAGTGCTTCATTTTCCGTGCTGCTGATAAAGAAGCCGGTGGGCTTGAGTCGTCGTACAATCTTCAGTTTGGCATCTAGATAGGCGTCACGATCCCCATGAAAATCAAGATGTTCACTACTGACTGTGGTGACGATGGCAATATCGAAGAAGATGGGTCCTAGACGATCGTAGTCCTCACTGAGGGCGTGGCTGGTGCACTCCAAAACGACCGTGGAGAGTCCATTGTCTCTACAACGAGCTAAGAACGCGAAGAGAAGCTCAGCTTCAGGAGTGGATTGGCGCCACGGGCTATCTTCCTTGGTAGAGCCATCATCGACACTGATGGTGCTGAGCAGTCCGCTTTGTACGTTGTGAAATGCCAGCAGTTGATACAGATAGTCACAGGTTGTAGATTTGCCGTCAGTGCCAGTCACCCCAATGAGTGAGAGCTCTCGTTCAGGGTTATCCCAGAAAGCAGCACACATCGTGCTGTATACGCTCCTGATCTTTTTGACGACAATGACGGGAATATCTAGATCATCAATTCCTTTCTCAGCAACAATGGCTACAGCCCCTCTGCGTGCAGCCTCCGCCGCCCATCGTGCTCCAGAGGTGTGCAATCCCTCAAAAGCGAAGAAGAGCGAGCCTTTCTGCACTTGGTCGGAGTGTTGCACAATAGAGGTTACCGACACGTCGGTTCTGATGGAGGATTCAATGTGACTGGCTGCCAGTAATGTCGAGAGGGTGACCATAGCCTATGGTACTTCGAATGGTCAGCCTTTGCAAACTACCGGTGGTGTTTTGCCTCTTGATTTGGTATGCTTGAGCAATGATATCACGCGCTTGGAAAGCTATGGGCATCCTCTTGGTGCTATTGACCGTCATTGCCGGTCCATCCCCCTTTGCCCTGGCTTTGGACGGTGAGGGAACCCTAACAACACCAATGGGAGGAGCGGGTCTTGCCCTCGGCCTAGGCGCTGATTCATTCTTTGCAAACCCCGCATTATTGGGTGTTGCATCTCGTAAAGAGAGTTCATTTATCGTAACTTTTGGAGCTGGTGATGAACTGGTTGGCCATGGAGGGAAGTTTCGCCTTGAACGCCCTGTAGTAGATGGAGCAATCTCTTTTTTGGCTAAGAACATCGCTTTAACTATTCAAAGCCGTACAATCTTTGAAGATTTCACTGACCAAGGCGATGTGAGTACCTACCGAGGGGATAAGTTTACTGTCTTTCAACTCGACTGGGCCTTCTCGCGCCCTCCACTGTCCCTGGGATTGCGTGCACAGGCTGTAGCAGCTGCAGTAAGGCCCGATATTACGCTAAATTCAGACCAACTTTTATTTGATTTCTTTGTGGAAACTGCCATAGC
The DNA here is from genome assembly GCA_041654935.1 of Sphaerochaeta sp. Taxonomy (GTDB): domain Bacteria; phylum Spirochaetota; class Spirochaetia; order Sphaerochaetales; family Sphaerochaetaceae; genus Sphaerochaeta. The sequence continues at coordinate 29,444 of JBAZCM010000007.1, forward strand.
TCGCTATGACAGCGTGGAAGACCTATCGGCCATCTCCTTCGGTCTTGGTGTTTTGCTCGATTATGAGTGGATAGGAATGGGTGTGGTTGTCGGCCAATTTGCCTCCTCCTCAGGAGAAGACCCTCTCTTGGTGGATGGTAACTCACTCTTAAGAACCCTCAGCTGGGGCCTCAGCCTCTCCAGCCCCACTTATAACGCCCACAATGAACTACGCCTCTTTAAGGTAGAGGGAGCCTTCGATTTGATAAACCTCGGCAGTGACGAAGACCGTCAACTACGAGGAGGTGTTTCAATAAAACTGCAATTGTTACCTGATTGGTCAGTTTCGCTACTTAGTGGATATCGTGAATTGAAAAAAGAAGCCAAAGACCTGCTACGCTTCTCTGTCGCTGATGGACGGCACTCTATTGGTTTGGCAGGAGAGCTTGGTCAATTTTCACTGCTCGTTACCTATGAGTATCCAACTGCATGGTATACAGGCGCTAGTACACCAAGAAAGTCCAGCCTAACCCTGACTGGCAGTATCCACCTCTAGGATAATCGAGTCGATCAAAGCATGTATTGTTTTTTGTTAAAAGGAGTAAAAGGAGCAGTCGTTGTAAGCGATGATCATTGATCTTCCAATGATGGCTTTGGTGCGCTGTATTGTAGGGTAGAGCTACCCATCAGCCCTTGACAGAGATGGACCTCCCCTATATATTCAAACGGTACGAAGTTAGACGACGCAAGGAGTAGTGTATATGTCCAAAGCACATAGAGGCAGTGGGATCAGGGATCAGTACAACCGCGGACGCGGTGAGTGTCCCTCGTGTAAGCGGACTGGGGTCAAGATTCTTTATGAAGTGACCCTCGACGGCGAGAAGGCCAAGGTCTGCAAGCCCTGCAACGCCCGGATCAAGAAAGCAGCCTCAGCCTAAAGAGGCTTACCCAATGAAGGACTGTCCACTGTGGCAGTCTTTTTTTTGCAAAAGGAGGGGAGGTGGAAGTCTATCTGGTAGGAGTCAAAGGAACCGGGATGGCCAGCCTAGCTGCATTGCTCAAGGCAATGGGGCACCAGGTAGCTGGCTGCGATGTCTCTGAGCACTTTAGCACCGATGCACTGCTTGCATCAGCCCAAATTCCTGTCGATATTGGCTTCTCCGAAGAGCTGTTGGCCCCTAGCGTGGATGTGGTTATCCACAGCAGTGCCTACGGGCCTGCAACTCCTATTCTTCGCACAGCAAAAGAGCGGGGGGTCAAAACAATCTCCTATCCTGATTATGTAGCACAGCTCAGCGCGAGGCAGCCAAGCTGGGCTGTTGCTGCCACCCATGGCAAGACGACTACCGTCTCAGTGGCCACACACTTGCTCGACTCCCTGAAAGATCCTTTGCCGTTCTATGCCCTCTATGGTGGACAGCTGACCGATCGCGATACTGTTACCTATCGAGGGGATGAAATTGGCCTCTTTGAGGCATGTGAATATCAGGATCACTTTCTCTCCTACCAACTTTCCGGTCTTTTGATTCTCTCCATAGAATGGGAGCATGTTGATTATTTTGCCGACCTAGAGGCAGTCATGGCCTCCTTTCGTGCACTGATAACCAACCTGGCTACAACGGCAACGCTCATCTATAACGCCGATGATGCCAATGTACAACAAATCGCTGACTGGGCCCGCACTCATCGACCTGACCTTGTAGTCATAGGGTATGGACAAAGTGCCAAGGGACCTTTTCAGCTTAAAGAGGATAACAGGGGCACCTACACCCTTGATGGTATTACTAAAAGCCCCTTACCTCTGACCGTTGGTCAGAGAAATCTTGTAGCAGACCATGTAGGGGCTTTGATTCTTGCTTCCTGTATGATTGCTTCGCACTACGGCAAAGATGTCATCGAGAGCATGTTGCCGCTTATCGAGCACCTTGGCTCCTATCGTGGGGCGATTGGCCGACTTGAGGTCATGGCAATTGAGCGTTCAATTACTTTCATTGACGACTATGCCCACCATCCCAATGAGATTACAACAACCTTGGATGAAGTGCGCCGCCGCTATCCTGACTACCCAATCCTTGTCATCTTCAGCCCGCATACAGCAAGCCGTACTCTCGCCTTGATGGACGGATTTGTTAGCGCTCTCGGGGAGGCAGACTCCCTGATCATTCAAACGACCTTCGCATCAGCTCGAGCCGATACTGCGAGCAAAGATCCCGCTTATGGGTTGTTTGATCGCCTCCGAGTGAGGAAAACAAACAATGTTTGGTTAGCTGCTGCCGAAGAAGAGGTGGTCGCCCACGCGCTAGGCTGGTTGCAAGAGCGGACGGTGTGCATTACGATGGGTGCGGGAAACAATCGCATGATTACTGACCAAATCATCAGAGCGATGAGGAGCAAAGCATGAAGAGCATGACCGGCTACGGCTATAGCGAAAGAGTAGGGGAAAAAGCCCAGCTCTCTGTTGAGTTGAAGTCATATAATAATCGTTTCTTAGAGATCAATCACAATATCAACTACATGCTCGCCCCTTATGAGATCGAGATTGATAAGGCGATCATGGCCGTTGCCAAACGGGGTAGGGTTGATGTAAACATTCGCCTCAAAGTTTTGGAGAATGAGATGGTGGTGCACGTCGACGAGGGAGCAGTTCGTGCTTATGCGTTGGCCTTCGAGCAAATCTCAGCCGCTGCTTCTCGCCCCCTTGATATGACATTGGCCGATTTCTTGAGCCAGGATGGTGTCTTGGTGACTACCCGGGAAGATGAGAGTGAGAGCTACCGTCCTCTCCTCTTCGAAGCCTTGGAGGGTGCCCTTGTCCAACTGAAGGAGAGCAAAGCACGCGAAGGGGAGGCTACCAAAGCTGATTTACTTCGCCTTGGAAAGATTATTGCAGAGGGTCAGGCCACTCTCGGTGAACACGCCGATGAACTGGAAACGCTTCTTAAAAACCAATTGGAGCAGCGTTTTGAGGAGATGCTTGGTGATAAGGGGTGGGATGAGAGTCGAATCTTGCAGGAGATTGGAGTTCTCTTGGTCCGCTATTCGATCCACGAAGAGATCAAACGCTTGGGAGCCCACCTCAAGGAGTACTTTAGCCTCTTGGAGAGCGATGAGCCGGTAGGGAAACGCCTGGACTTTTTGTGTCAGGAGATGAATCGGGAGATCAACACCATCGGTAGCAAGAGCCAGATTGTAGCATTGAATATGGAGGTTGTCCGTATGAAGGATGGCCTTGAGAATATCCGCGAACAAGTTCGCAACATTGAGTGAGGAGAGCGATGCGCATTGCAATAAGTGGCAAGAGCGGCTGTGGCAATACCACTGTCACCGGCTTGGTTGCAGAGGCCCTCGGATATGAGATGATCAACTTTACCTTTCGTAACATTGCCGATGAACAGGGAGTGGACTTCTGGCAAGTATGCAAGCTTGCCGAAACCGATGATGCCTACGATCTTGAGGTCGATCGACGCCAGGTAGAGATGGCCCTTGAGCGCGAGAATTGTGTCTTGGGTAGCCGGCTCGCCATTTGGATGCTTAAAGAAGCAAATTTAAAAGTCTACCTTGATGCCACTATCGAAGAACGGGCTCGTAGGATTGCTGAGCGCGAAGGCGGTACGGTCGCAGAGGTGATGGCTCAAACGCAGCAGCGTGACCTCAATGACAGCGCTCGTTACAAGCGTTTGTATGATATTGATAACAGCGACACTTCCATTGCCGACATGGTCATCGATACCACCGAGCTCCAAGCCGAAGAAGTTGCTGCTCTGATCATTGCTGAGGCGCGCCGTCGTGAAGCGTAAAGCAATTTTACTGTTCATCCTGATTGCCTTCACTGCCTCCTTGCACAGTCGCTCGTATGTGGGAGTCAGCCAAGGCCTTGTCGGTACCGGTTTTGAAGTTGGGTATCTTACGCGCTCTTTTGAGCAAAACCTTTCGATCCAATTTCCCTTTGTGCAGGGGAGTGCCACCCCGATGGCTGGAATGGTGAATGTGCTCTATCGTACCCAGCGGTTCAACCCCCTGATCATCGGCGCTGGGCCAACAGCTCGCATCGCCTGGCAAAAAGAACAGGGTTTTACTATCGGCGGTGGTGTTATGCTTTCAATCGGGTGGGAGGTTTTAGGTAAACGAGAGATCCTCTTTATAGAGGGCGCCTATATTCCCTTCAAGACGACAGTCTGGGGCCCTTTGGACGCCCCTGCAGCGAAGCTTGTTGACCAATATATCCGCATTGGCTGGCGCCATCTCTTCTGAGTACTGTACATTCATTACAAAAATCCTTATAGTAGGAGAGAATAAACCGTCTTACAGGGACAAGGAGCATTACCGGTGAGCATTCCATTAGACAGCCTCATTGATTATGAAGGGAATATTTATCAGATGACCTGTGTCGCCATCAAAGAGGCGAACATCCTGAGCAATCCTGGATACGGTGGCGAGGAGATTGAGGAGAACAATGGCAAAATCGTCAGCGAAGTCCTTACCAGGGCACTTGCAGGTGAAATCAAGTTCGATTCTCCCGACGACCTCTGATCCGACACCATCAATTATTTTTCTTTTCGGCCCTACTGGGGTTGGGAAGACCGACCTACTGACAAACCTCGATCCGTCGAGGTTTGCTGTCGTAAACGCCGACTCGATCCAAGTCTATCGGCATCTGGATATCGGCAGTGCCAAGGCAACGGCAGAGCTACAGGCGCGTATCGAGCACCATCTGATCGACATCTGCGACCCCTGGCATCAGTTCACTGTCGCCGATTTTATTGAGAAGGCAGACCTGGCCATTGCATCGATCACCGAGCGGGCCAAGGTCCCCATCCTCGTCGGCGGGACCGCCTTTTACTACAAACACTTCCTCTATGGCCTCAGTGAGGCGCCGCCCAGCGATGAGCAAACCCGCTCAAAGGTCAAACTTTTGATCGAAGAGAAGGGGCGCCAGTGGGCCCATGCTCACCTCTGTGAGGTAGATCCGCCCAGCGGTGAGCGCATTCATCCCTCAGACACCTATCGCATCAGCCGGGCTCTTGAGGTGTGGTACGCCTCTGGGCGCAGTCTCTCCTCTTTTGATCTTCCCAACACACCCCGTATGGGAATGAATCCCCTGATCATCGGACTCACTCGTGAACAAGAGGAGCTTCATCAGCGCATTGAGAATCGGGTCTCCCAAATGTTCGCCGAAGGCCTCGAGGATGAGATCCGCAGTTTGCTGGCAATGGGGGCTACTGAAGCGTGGCCGGGCTTGGTGGGTATCGGCTACCGAGAGTTCTTTACTGCCTTCTCTACCGGTGAGTACTCCAAGAGTATGGTCGCCCAAGAGATCGTGCGTAACAGCCGCGCCTACGCCAAGCGGCAGATGACCTTCTTCAAGAGTTTTGCTGAGGTAGCCTGGTACGATGCAAGTCAGACCGAAGCGGTCACTGTGGCAATTGAACGCTATTTACAAAGCGCGGAACAGTAGGAACGGCAACCTTTCGTCCATTCTCAATAGTGGGCATCCCTACCGCACTGAAGAGTAGCCATCCCTTTTTCCCTATCTCAATGCTGAACTGTTGAGTGAGGTCGTAGGCCCAAATACCCATAGCCTCCGCTTCTCCCTCATCAGTGTGGTTGAACGGTGCCCAATAGGTGCCTTGGGCCAGGTATGTCGAATTGCCAAGGTCCTTGATACTCAAGTCACTGACCCCATAGATGAAGGAGTCTTCGACGATCGGAGGCATTCCCTCATCGCGCCAGGTCTGTGCATTGACTTGCACACTGAAGGACTCATAGGCTTGGCGAGTCTGGCGGGTGACAAAGAGGTTGGTTACCTCCATCGAGAAGGGGTTTTTCACTCCCTTGCCAAGGGCTGCTTCCATCTTCTGCAGATCCAGCTCATTCTGGGCTTGGTAGTAGGCTTCGATCAACTGTCGCTCATCAAAGCTCGCTGTGTAGGGAGGTGCCATTGCCTCTTTGACTCGTCCGGTAATGAAGCCTCCGACTAACAGGACTGAGAGGGTGACGCTGATGACCAGCCAGCCGCGCTTACGCCAAAAGACCTTGTGCTTTGCGCGTTTAGCTTGCGCGGTGACAAATCGGGCAGCTTCATCGCTTGCCAATAGCTCTTCTACCACCGGAACGGTCTCTCGGCTCTCAAGATCCCACACAAGGCTTTGGGTTTGTTCCAGAAAGTAGGAGAGTGCCCGTTGGGGGCGTTTATTGCCGCTGGCATCGCGCATCTTGCTCAGGCTGAGGGAGAGGTTCTGGTCGATGAAAGAGACCGTTTTTGGTGGCAGTTCTGTATGTAGGTAGGCAAGGGGGAGGTGGCGAAACCCATCTTCGCGAGTGTCGCGGTCAAAGAAGGGGGGAATGCCAACCGCACTGTAGTAGAGGAGGCTGACCATCTGGTCGACGAGAGAGAAGGGGGCGTGGATATTGTGGTGTACCCAGCTGGCGATATTGAAGTATCGCGCCTGTTCATCGGCGACTGCTGCAAAGAGGTCGGCGAGGTCTTGGCTGAGAATAAGGATTTGCCCCTCTTCGGTAGCCCAGAGTCTCCATAGGGGGATGATGCCGCTGGAGAGGTCGAGGAACTGCTCATCACAGAGTGTGAGTGCTTTGGCGAGTGCTCTGGTCAGATCCAATGCTGCTGACCGCCTGGTCGTTGCCAACTCACTGAAAGAAAAGAGATCAAGGGGATCGAAGGTCAGTACGCGCATTCCATCAACGACAGACAAACTCTTCCAATACCATTTTGTCAGCTCTTTGCCATCATAGAGGTAGCTTGGAGCCTTCTCTCCTCCCAGTATATAGGAGGGAAGCTGGGCATCTTGCGTTGCTATGGTGATGGCGCTCATCGGCACCCCGTCTATAGTCATGGGAAAACTTGCTTTCATCGTGACTCCAAGAGGGCAGTAATCTGCCAGACATGTTTTTCATGATTGTCGTAGTGCGCAACATCGTGCACAGTTGCTCGTACGGCAGTATCGAGGACTTTCCACCGCTGATCTACAAAAGAGGGGATTTTTGCTACCGCTCTCAGCGCACTGAGATTACAGCTACTCATACCCCGCGCTCCCATTTCTGTTTCTCCTTGCAGTGCTGAGACAAAGAGACGGGCGTGTTCCTCCGCTCGCGGAGAGGCGAAGGGACGGTTTGCGTTTGCAGTGATGATGATCAGGGTATCAGGTGTTGTGGCTACGATGTTTGATACGAGGGTTGCATAGTGGTTCGCATGATCGGCGGTGCGCTCTGAACTGAGGATCGGCAGGATAGGGACTGACGGATGATAAGCCTCAATGAGGGGCATCAATAGCTCCCAGGAGGGCTCGTCAGTGAAGGGCCCGTCATCTGCGATTACTGCACCTGTTTCTACCAAAGTCGTACGCAGGGCGGAGGCAAAACCGATGGAGTCTTTGCCCAATGCAAGTGCATCGCTGCGCGGTACCCATAAGGGCCCGTTGCGCTCCCCACTGTGATTGGGGGCGAGCAGCAGAATCTGTGAAGGGGAGAGGGAGGCAGTGGTAGCGAGAGCTGCGTGCACGATACCAAGGCAATAATCCCATGCGGCATGAGGCAGAAGAAGCGCTGAGGGCAGATTCAAAAGCTGCTCTGACGAAGAGGAGACAGGTTGGCTTTGCTCTTGTCGAAGCAGAGGATCTTGGGGGTAGTAGAGGCCGCTATGACAGGCTTCAAGCATCTTCATGCTCTAAAAGTAACCGTCTTAGCCGCTCTTCGTCCAGTACCACCGAGAGATTCTTCTCTTGGGTGGGCAGAACCAAGCCAGTCTTGCCCCCCTTTGCCCGTCTGAGGTATTTGACCTGGGTGTAATAGAGTTCGGCCTTTCCCTCTTTGCGAGCCTTGCTGTAGTGGATGGCCAGCGTAGCTGCGTCGAGCAGTACATCCAAAGGCACACTCTTTGCCCGGATATCCTTGATGAAGACGTAGCCGCCGCCATGATCACGGGTGTGCATCCACCAATCATTGCCTCGGGTATGCCGGCGTAGCAGTTCATCGTTCTCTTTGGCATTGCGTCCCACCAAGATGGTGTGATCGCCGCTGGTGATACGCAGGCCCGGCCCTTTTGGTCCTTGCTGAACTTGTTGTTGAGTGCCGACCTCTCGTTGCAAAGCGACAATCCACGCGCTTTCATCTGAACGTGCTTGGGCAAGTTGTCGATAGTGCTCCTCGCGCTCATCGATCAAAGTCTTGATACGGGCGATCTCTTCAGTGGCGTTCTCCCATGCGCCTTTGGAGCGGCTGTAGCGGTCGTAGGCCGCCTGCACTTGGCCACGGGGTCCCAATCTAGGATCAAGGGTAAGGGTGACCATACAATCTTGACTCCAGTCATGGAGGGTGATTTCATCCATGCCATCTTTGATGAGATGGCTGTTGGCACTCAAGAGATCTGCTTCGGTTTTCAGGCGCTCAAAGTCTTGGGCCTTCTCTTGGGTGCGGCGTTGGCTCTCTAGGCTTGCAACAAGGCGTCCAAGCTCCCGTTCACGACGAAGATCTAGGCTCTCCAAGAGTTTGGCTAGATCGGCGCTCTCACTCTCCTGGCCATACTCACGTTCAATTTGTCTGTTGAAGGAGTGCTCGTCTCGCGCCCGCACTGCAAAAGGCTTTCCCTCTTCGGTGCGAAGTGCTCCCAGTTCGAGGGTATTGCCACTGACCTCTCCTCGACGTGGACGCCTAAGGAGGAGATCAAGGATCTGGTTGTCACTGTCGGTGACGATGATATTGGCTCCGCTTCCACTATAGAGGCGGATATAAAGATACAGAGTCGCTCCTGCCCGAGCGAGGGTGAGGCGCACCAAGCGGTCAAAGGGGTATTGGTAGACAGCAGTAACCCGGCTGCCGATCAGTCTAGCGCGAGCGAATTGGACAAACCGTTGCAATTTCTCGGTCTTCTGACGTTTGGGGCCGGTGAGCATATGCAGGCGAGCGTGGGGGGTGCCAATCTCGGTGTAGAGGGTCCAGCGACCCACTTGGCGGTGATAGAACTCCCAGCTGAGACTATTGAA
>JBAZCM010000008.1:0-36781 GCA_041654935.1 Sphaerochaeta sp.
ATCAGAATGGTCAAGTGCCGAACAACCTGGTTTGTCTATCCATCCTTCCCATTGATCGACGTATTGAAAAGAGAGGTTGAGAATGTAATATTCAGAGCTTGACAACGGTCACATCATATCAGATTTTCTGATATTGGCAATCGTTGTAATCATAAAAGCGAGAACTGAGACTGATAACCGTTACTGCCAGGGTAAGAGCAAATCCTCTAGATCTAACAACTTCACCCGCTCATCCTCTTTAGCGATAGCATTGAGTGAGTCAGTAAATCCACTCTTACTGAAAAGCCAGAAGGTAGATGCTAGGCTCTCTGTTACAAGCTTCGAGCGACGTATCAAGGTTTTCAACGTCTCTTCGCTAGCTGGGCTATTTGTCCACTTACACTCTGCAAAAACCCAATGCCCCTCTCCATCATGGGCTACAAGGTCGATCTCCTCCTCTTTTCGGGTATCAGGGTCAGGGCCCCACCAACGTCCGATTTCAGTGATGAGTAAATTGGTTGAAGCGAGCACATACTCTGCAGCAATGGTTTCAAAACTCCTTCCGAGAAATTGAGGGAGGTACTTTGTTGTTCTTGCCAGCACTCCCTTTGTCCTGTTAGCAAGAATCATTGATGTATAGGGGAAGACAAACTGATACCAGAAGGCAAAGAGTTGGTCATCAAATTCCCATATTGACCGTCGAACGCTCCGTCCTACTGGATAGCGATTTGCAACGATGCCCAGCTCTTGAAGATTTTTCATTGCCGCGCTTACGGTAGCCATAGAGGTGTGGGCTTTATCAGCAATGATAGAAATTTTGTTGTTTCCTTTGGCGAGTACTTCGAGAATTTGGCTGTAGGTCCGAGTATCGCGTACCTCCATCATCAATAGGAAACTTGGCTCATTGAACAGCAGCCCATCTTTGGTGAAAAAAAGTTGTTCGATCAGGGTGTGAAGAGGTTTTTGCGAAGTGAAATACTGGATGTATTGAGGCACTCCCCCGGTGAGACTGTGGATGGTGAGGATCTCCTCAATACTTCGGTGAGGCAGTAGTTTTGCAGTTTCGAAAAACTTAAACGGCAGCAGGTGCAATTGTACAGTCCGTCTACCGTAGAGTGGGCTTTCATGTCCTAGGACTTGGCGCTCCATGAAGCTCATCGAGGATCCAGTGAGAATAATCATGAGTTTTGTTTCTCTGAACAAGTTATCAGCTAGCATCTGCAGGGCACTCATTGTCTGGGGAATTGATTGTGCCAGATAGGGAAATTCATCGATGCTCAGGATAATTCGTTCATCTCGTGCATGTTCAGCTACAACTGTCAAAAGTTCTTCCAGTGAACTGAATATAATGGGAGATCGGGGGAACAGCAAAGCCGACACTTGACGTGAGAGATGCTCCAAACTTCCTACCACACCGGTAAGATAGGCGGTAACTTGGATAGCTTTTTTATCAGCACAGAATTTATTGACTAGCATCGTCTTGCCGACACGACGTCGACCCCACAGTACAGCCAGTTCAAAGCGACCGCTCTCCCACGCGTGCTGCAGCTGTTGATATTCGGCCTCTCTTCCTACAAACATTGAGCCCTCCAACCAAAAGCTTATTACTCAAATCATAATTTGTCAAATTATAATTTGAGTTAATCTGCACTCTTCACACTCTTTGTACGAAGTTCTGTAAAAAGAATCATATTGACCCGCTCATCTCTTGTTATCCATACTCAGAGCTATGAAGCGCAATCTCCTCAATGGTGTCGTGGTGGTCTATATCATCAAGTGTCTTATTGGAACAGCCATCTGTTATGCCCTATACCTCGCCTTCCCTCAATGGCGGCTCTTGTGGTCCATTATCAGCCTGTTGTTGGTAATTGCTCCTGATTGGGATAATTCGATTTCTTTACCACTGACCCGTATTCAAGCCAACATTGCTGGAGCTCTGGTGGGCTTGGGGTGCTTCTTCATGCCTGTTGGAGAGCTGACCTCTCTGTTGGTAGGAGTGGTGCTTACTATTATCGTGTGCACCCTGCTCTTTCCCTCCTCAACCCGTAGCGCTTTAGCTGCTCTGGTCATTGTCTTGATGCAGGAGGGAAGTGAGCCGGTGGTCAGTTATGCACTACAGCGAATCTTTGCTGTAGTGATTGGATGCGTGGTCGGACTGGCCATCACCCTCATCTTCCATGGGGGACGGCGCCTCTTAGAACGCCGTACCCTCAAAGACAGCACTGCGGGGCTCCAGGCTTCCTGCTGAATACTCCCAAATAGTCTCATACTCAGCTGGGTCTTCACCCATAGCTTCTAGCTGTTCTAAGTAAGTGGCGATCGACTTACTCTCAATGATGATCACGTGCCCAAGCTCTTCGATAACCTTGGAGTGTGGGCGACTGTGGTCAAACTCAAAGCGGAGAATCCGCCTTCCATCGGCGGTAATGCCGATGGTGCGGTAGGTATTGGATTTACCCACTCCCGGCAGGTTGATCGTATTGCGGTCTGGGCTGATAAAAGGAATCTCATCACCCTTACGGATCATATCAGTGTTCTCCACCATCTTGTGTGCCTCATGGAGGAAGGAGCGCAGAGCTGCATGATAGCGCTGGGCGATCTGACCGATCGAAGCCTCCTCCACCTGCTCCTGGGTAGAGCGACTGTTGGTGGCAAAGAGCTCGCGGTTCTCCTTAAAACCCTTCACACTGAAGTTGTAGTACGGCAAGATCCCAATATCATTGAGAACCTTGCGTAGTTTTGCTGAATGACCACGCCTACTCGCCGCAACGGTGAAGACCTCTTGATTGGTCACCGCCCACCCCGCCTCCAAGAGACGGGTAACCGCTACCTTCGTCTCAGGCGTGATCTCCATCGCTGTAGAGATATGGGTCTGCACAATACACTCTTCGATGCCTACCTCGTTTGCCTGCTCCTTGAACTGGGCAAGGATGTTGGCAAGCTCGGCAGTAACTCGCTGGGGTAGGTAGACGGGAATTTTCGTACCGAGGCGTACTCGTCGCATCTCTTCATACTGCTCTTCAGGTTTACGAGTCTTGTTGTCTTCAACCTTTGCCTTTGCCATGGCGATCACTGCATCGAGAATCTCCTTTAGCGAACGGGGAGAGCTCATAAAGGCATCCCCTCCGGTGATGAGAATATCGCTGAGATAAGGGTCTTCACGGAAGTAGCGCATGTTCAGCTCAAGCTGCTCGGGCCAACTGAGCTTGGGCTCAAGCTTATCCAACTCGAAGTTAAATCGGCCCGCCTGAAAGTCATACATGCGTTGGCAGTAGGAGCACAGTCCTCCGCAGGCCCTTCCCATGGTATCGGGTATAAAGATTGCTACATTGGGGTATCGACGGTGCACATTGTGTGAGGGAAGAATCCAGCCAGCAGCATTAGGCTCACCGACTTTGGCCACGTCCTCCTTCTCCCAGGCTACGATCTGGCCAAACTCATCGACCAGGTCTTGGCTGTAGAGGAGGTAGGAGCGGATGGCGATATCGCTGCGTGGGCTCTCCTGCTCGGCGAGCGGGCGAGTATCGATGAGGGAGAGGAAGTACGGCGTTGCAAAGATCGGAATTCCCTTCTTCTCTGCAGCTTCCATAATGGCCTGTTCCTCATCGGTGAGGCTATGGTCGAGGTAGGCGTTCAATTCTTTCGCATCTCGGATAGCGTGGCTCAGATGAAAACGATCATCATCCCACCAAGCCCTCACGTGCTCTCGCTTCTCCTCTTCGCTCATCCCAGTCTTAAAGCTCCACTTCGCCCCTTCTTTTTTCTTTTCAATACGCTGAACTAACAGGCCGATGATCCGTTCTTTGTTCGCCTCTCGCCAAGCGATGACATTCTCATCGAGGCCGCTCGGATGACGCTCCATCCAAGCCTGGACTTGGCTGCGCGATGGAATAGGCTTTTCACTCTTCCCGCTAATTTGATTCAGCAGATGCAGCATATCTTCGATGAAGTGCGGGGAGCACTCAGCTGCTTTACCCTGCAGGACATTGCGCAGGAGCTTAATGGGCTCAGAGACCACAACCTCACCGTGGAGGTTCTGATCTTCGAAGCTCTCACCCTCATGGTCGAGGTAGTCGAGTAGACGCATGAAAGCCATCGAGGTGGAGACGAGTTTGTAGTAGTTCTCCTCAGTCTCCTCTTCGCCGGTATAGTAGGCCCACGCCTTAGGATAATGCTCTTGCATAATGAGGGCGACGTGCTCTCGCAAAGCCTCGATCAAAGCCTCATCACTGAGGGCCGGATCGAGGAACATCGCCAATATTTCGGGACTACTCTCTTGCAATTGGGCAGCAAGGAGCGTTGCTTGTTGGTTTTTCTCACTCATTACTATAGGATACCGAGGAATAAAAGAATCTGTCAAGCTTCTCTTTTATTTCTATTATATATAAATAATTATACCCTATTTTAGCAGTTTTCATACCATTAATTCATCGCTCTAAGCCTATATTTTTACCTCACTGACAACTTACAACACCCTTTCAAGTTGTAACCCGCCTCGCTCTGATCAAAGCTCGATGATTTTCCATCCACCTCTTCAACGCTTCTTCGGTCAATACTCTCTGTTCAAGACGATCTCGGTCTTCACTCTTATACTCGGTGGGATAGCGAAAGGCATTCAAACGCCACAGGGGAGCTTCACCGATCAAGGCAGCAATTGTCTGTAAATCCTCTCCCTGCATGCCAGGATAGACGGTGGTCCGTACCTCCCACTGAATCGATGAATCTCTTAAAAGTTTGAGTGTCTTCTCTACTGCTGACCATCGTGCCGCCTGACCACACACTGTTTGGTATTCAGATGGTACTGCCTTCACATCGAGGGCTAGGTAATCAACGAGATCTGTCTGTAGCAGGGCATGCACATGCTTTGGATTACATCCGTTGGTATCGAGCTTGGTCGCAAATCCAAGCTCTCTTATCATGCTCAGATTCTCTGCTAATCCTTTATGGATTGTTGGCTCTCCTCCGGTAATAACCACTCCGTCCAAAAGCCCCACCCGACTCTTCAGAAATTTCTTGAGGTCGACCTGTCCACCATGTGGGTGGACAGCGATCAAAGAACGGTTGTGGCAATAGAAGCAGTCATAGGGGCAGCCCTGGGTATAGACGATGGCCGCAAGGCGGCCAGGAAAGTCGATCAGGGAGCTGCCCTGAATTGCTGCAACCCTCATACTGCCTCGCTCTTATAGAGTAGGCGTTCCCGATACTCCTCCTTCTTGCCACGATGGAAGTCAGCCACTGGCCTGAGGTAGCCTACCACCCGCGTCCACACCTCAGTCTCCTTGTTGCAGTGCGGACAGAGAGGCTGCTCGCCAGTAAGGTAGCCGTGGTCGGTACAGGTGGAGAAGGTGGGCGTCAGAGAGATATAAGGAAGCCGGTAGTGTTCAAAGACCCGCTTGATCAAGCGCTTTGCTAACAGCGGGTCAGCAATCCGTTCCCCAAGGTAGAGGTGGAGCACCGTTCCCCCGGTGTAGGCACACTGCAGCTCATCCTGTAATTCCAACGCCTCAAAGATGTCGTCGGTAAATCCGACAGGCAGTTGGGTAGAGTTGGTGTAGTAGGGAACATGCTCACCGCTGGTACGGATATCACCAAAGCGGGCAACATCCAGGCCGGCTAGGCGGTGGCTGGTCCCCTCAGCTGGAGTTGCCTCAAGGTTGAAGAAAACGCCACTCTCCTCTTGATAGCTGCTAATGCGCTCGCGTAGCACCTCTAAAAGACGGAGGGCAAAGGCCTGTCCTCGCTCACTGGTAATCCCCTCTTCATCCCCATAGAGGTTGAGCAGTGCCTCATGCATCCCCACCACCCCGATAGTGGAGAAATGATTGGCCCACCAGGCGCCCTCCCGCTCTTTGATGGGTGCGAGAAAGCGTGCGCTGAAAGGATACATCCCTCGATCGGTCTCACGTTCAATAATTGAACGCTTGAGTGCCAAGCTTTGCGCAGCAAGATCGCTGAGAGCAATCATGCGCTTGATGAACGCCTCTTCGCTATCGGCGAGGTAGCCGATACGTGCTAAGTTGAGCGTAACCACCCCGATTGATCCGGTCAGTGGATTGCTGCCAAAGAGGCCACCGCCGCGTTTACGCAGCTCGGTAGTATCTAAGCGAAGGCGGCAGCACATCGATAGAGCATCTTCAGGACTAAGGTCACTGTTCACGTAGTTGGAGAAGTATGGGATCCCATACTTGGCGGTCATCTCCATAATGGCATCAACGACCGGGCTCTCCCAATCAAAGTCAGCGGTCACATTAATCGTGGGGATGGGGAAGGTGAAGACCCGCCCTGATGCGTCCCCCTCGCTCATTACCTCACAGAAGGCGGTGTTGAAAAGATTCATCTCTTCTTGGTAGTCACCGTAATACGAATCCTTGGGTACTCCGCCGATGATCACTGGTCTGTCGCGCATCCGTTTGGGGACAATCAAGTCCAGAGTGAGGTTACTGAAGGGACACTGAAAGCCCACTCGGGTAGGAACATTGAGGTTGAAGACAAACTCCTGTAGCGCTTGTTTGACCTGCGCATAGGTCAGTCCATCGGCTCTGATAAATGGAGCACAGTAGGTGTCAAAGGAGGACCAGGCTTGGGCTCCGGCGCACTCACCTTGGGTGGTGAAGGTTGCGTTGACAATCTGACCGAGTAGGGAGCGCAGGTGCTTCGCTGGTGTGGAGGAGACCTTGCCTTCCACTCCTCCAAAGCCCATCATAAGCAGCTGTTCAAGGTCCCAACCACAGCAGTATGGCCCGTAGAAGCCCAGGTCATGGATGTGTAGGTCCCCTTCTTGGTGGGCTTGGGCAATGGATGGGGGATAGACTTCACTGAGCCAATAACGGCGGGTAAAGGACTCGCGGATGTAGTTGTTCATCCCGTTGATCGATTTACGAGTATTGGCGTTCTCCTGGATCATCCAGGTCTTATCATCGAGGTAGTCGTCAAAGAGGGCGACAGTGGCATCGATGAGGGCTTTGCCCTCGCGCACCTTGCGTCGCTCATCTCGGTAGAGGATGTACGCTTTGGCACTCTCTGGGTAGCCGCTAGCCATCAGCTGTGCTTCTATCAGATCTTGGATCTCCTCAACACTGATTGAATTCTTTCCGCTCTCCGCTGCCCGCTTTAGCACCTCTATGGTGATAGCATCGACATCGATTCGTTGACCCGCTGCCCGGCCTGCCTTACTGACTGCATTAGCAATCTTCTGTCCATCGCAGAAGACTCTCGTCCCATCACGCTTGATGACGTGTGTGATCATCGCTCGCTCCTTTGCGGCCACGAGCACAGTTCTTCCTGAAAATATGAGTATTCTTCAGGCGTCTATGCCATGCTCCGTGGCAACGCTTTCATGCAGGGAGGTCTTCTGGCTCAGGATCATCGGAATATCGCCCCTTCCCGGATAACTCCAGTGGTAATGGCGACTTCCTCCCCCTTACAGCGGCGGGACCGCGTGGGCTTTACACCCAACTTCCCTGTCCTGCATGCACAAGATGTAGTGTCGTTGTACTGTCTGTACGCTACGGATAGTAATATGGAGGCTCCCTCACGTCAAGTATGTTCTACAAAATTCACGCTCTTTCCTCAGGCGGGAAGTTGAGATACAATGAGGCCGATGCAAAAACCGGTAACGCTCAAAGACATCGCAATACGCCTCTCCGTAAGTACGGTCACCGTCTCCAAAGCCCTCTCGGGCAAGGATGGGGTCAGTGATGAGCTACGCCAAGAAATCATCAAGACAGCCAAGGAGATGGGCTACCGCAAGAACCTCTCTGCCAAGAATATGCGCGATGGGAAGACCAACAACGTCGGCATCCTCATCTGTGAGCGCCACCTACAAAACGATGACACCTACACCCGCCTACAGCAGCAGATCAGCAAACAACTGCTACAGCGCGGATACTATGCGATCGCTGAATTGATTAGCACCGCCGATGAGGAGCTTGGCACAGAACCTCGCCTCTTAGCAGACAACAAAGTTGACGCCCTCATTCTCCTAGGGCAGATGCGCCTCTCCTATGTGCAGATGGCCCGCTCCTTCTCCCTACCTACCCTCTTTGTGGATTTCTTTTATGAGAACCTGCAGGCCGATGCAGTGATCTGCGACAACCTCTATGGCGGCTACTCCCTGACCAGCCACCTCATCCAACTCGGTCATAGTGCTATCGCTTTTGTCGGAAACCCCATGTTCTCTACCGTGGTGATGGACCGCTACCTCGGCTACTACAAGGCCCTCATGGAGAGCGGCATTGCCTCTCAGCAGGGGTGGGTTATCAACGACAGTGATGAGTTTGGTACTCGCCTTGTGGTTGACGCGCCTATCGAAGGCGTTACTGCGTATGTCTGCAGTTCTTGCGAGAGCGCCTACCGACTGATCCAGATGCTTGAAGCCCAAGGCCTTGAAGTGCCAGCTCAAATTTCGGTGGTTGGTTTTGACGAGGATCTCTACGCATCGCTCTCCAGTCCACCGCTTACTACCTTTAGTGTCGATCCAATGGTAATGGCCCAAAGCGCTGCCCAATCGATTATCGCAAAATTGGAGAATCCGCGCTCCCAACTGGGTAGAATGACCATCAGTGGAGAGCTACACATTCGCCACTCCTCAGGACCCAATACCCCCAAAGAGTGGTCACGACTGAACCGATTCGGATAGTAATTCTCTAATATACAATCAATTAAACTTCTCTTTACACACTCAGTTTTTAGTTTGTTAATTTTTTTACCATAAGATTGACAACGTGTTTTTTCCGTGTAAGCTAATAATTAAGTTAACCATAAGCTAAAAGGAGAACATGGTATGAAACGATGTGTAATCGCTCTTCTGTGCGTAAGTGTGCTCTTAAGTGGAGCCCTCTTTGCCGGAGGTAAAACCGAAAAAGCCCCTGAAGGGCCACAGACGCGTGACGTCTCTCAAATGACACCGGTGGACAAGAACGTCTCGATGACCCTCACCTTTTTGACCCACAAGCAAGGCATGGAGGATGAGTTTGACCGCTACGACAAGGAGTTCCGTAAGAAATATCCCAACGTCACGGTCGTCTATGAACCAATCGCTGACTACAAGAACAACATTGAGATTCGCTGGACCAGTGGTGACTGGGGTGATATGTGCATGATCCCGCACATGTTCATTGGCGAGCCCCAGCTTCCTGGCCTCTTCGCCCCACTGGGCAAGGTTGCCGACTTTGATAAGAAGTACGAGTTTGCCTCGGCCTTCTCCTTCGAAGGTGATGTCTACGGTATCTCGTCAACGGGAACCGCCTACGGAGTACTCTACAACCGTCGCGTGCTGCGTGAAGCGGGTGTGACTGAGATCCCCAAGACCCCGGATGAGTTCTTTGCAGCGCTGCGCAAGGTCAAAGCAAACACCGACGCTATCCCACTGTATGTGAACTATGGCGCAGGCTCACGCCTCGCTGACTGGGAGTGGAATGCCCGGGGAAGCCTCACCGGTGATGGGGACTACCGCAACAAGCTGGCCTATATGGTCGATCCCTTCTCCCCCGGTAAGCCGTACTACACCGTCATGAAGATGCTCTACGACGTGGTCGCCGAGGATCTGGTGGAAGAAGATCCGGCCACCTCGAACTGGGATACCTGTAAGAACCTGCTCGCCCAGGGTAAAGTTGCTGCCACCGTCATCGGATCGTGGGCAACCTTCGACACGCAGAACGCTGCCGATGATCCGTCGGATATCGTCTTCGCTGCCTTCCCGTGGAACATCGATGGCCAACAATATGCCACCATCGCCGCTGACTACGCCTATGCGATCAACAAGAACATCAGCGACGAGCGCTACCAAGTTGCCCTCGATTACGTGACCTTCCTCACCGAAGAGTCCAACTTCTCCTTCTGGTCCGGTGGAATCCCCATCGTGAAGGGAGACGCCTATCCGGCAACCCTCTCCAACCTCCAGGAGAACAACGTGATTCTGGTCTTGGACAATCCTCCCCATCCCCAGGACATCGGACTCTTCGATGAACTGAGCAATGAGAGTGAACTCTATCTCGGCAAGTACTATGAGAAGGCTCGTATCGTCGAAGCTGCCATGGGACAGACCCGCGAGAGCTTTGACTCGATCATGGCTGATTGGAACAAGCGCTGGACGGAAGCCCAGATCGCAGAGCTTGGCAAAGACTATGCATCAAAGAGCACCTACTAGGTGAACCTCCCTCTTTGAAACAGTATTATGTGCTCTCCCGCCTCTGGCGGGGGAGCCTCATCAATGAATATTAGGCACTATGGATAGTTCAGAAAAAACCCGATTGCAACATTTCCTTGATCGACGGGAGACACAGAAGTGGTTGGTGGTTATCACCTTCTCGCTCGCTCCGATGCTCTTGCTCGTCACCTTCACCTACCTCCCCTTCCTCAAGATGATCCAGTTCAGCTTCTACAAGATGCGCTACATTGGACCGCGCACCTTCATCGGCCTGAAGAACTACCGCGATGTCTTCACCCGCACTGACACGATTGCCGCACTGCTCAACAGCTTCTACTACATGGGAGCCGGAGTTATCCAGCTCTCCCTCTCGCTGTACTTTGCCACCGTCCTCAGTTTCAAGGTTCGCGGCGGCAACTTTTTCAAAGCGACCCTCTTCTTCCCCTTCTTGGTCTGTGGTATCGCTATGGGCTTCATCTTCCGTTACTTCTACACCCGAGGCATGGTCCTCGACTCGGTGCTCGGCCTCATCGGTTTCGATAAGGGATCGCTGCCCTTCTGGCTGCGAGAGCGCTCGATCAACAACTACAGTATCGCCGCCACTTCGATCTGGCGGTATATGGGCCAGTCGATGGTCCTCTTCATCGGAGCGATTCAATCGATCAGTCCTGAGTTCTACGAGGCAGCAGAGATCGATGGAGCGAATCGCTTCCAGCAGTTCGTCCATATCATCCTGCCGATGCTCAAGCCAATCATCACCCTCAACGTGCTCTTGATGGTCAAAGGCTCATTCAGCGCCTTCGAAGGGCCGTATGTCATTACCAACGGAATGAATGGGACCGCAACCTTTGTGGTGATGATGCACCAGCTCGCCCACGAAGCGGGAAAGGTTGGCCTTGCCTCGGCGATGGCAATCGTGCTCTTGGTCATCATCCTCTTAGGGACCTTGGCCCAAAAGGTCCTCTATCGCCTCATCGTTGGTGAAAAACGGGAGGCGATGCTATGAGAATGAAACCCCTCCGTCCGCTCCGTGTTCTGACCTACTTCACCCTGATCCTCGGCGCCTTCATCAGCCTCCTGCCGCTGGTAACTGTCTTTCTGGCCTCCTTCAAAGGGGTCAAGGAGTTTGGCACCTCCGGGGCTCTGGATCTACCCAATAGCTGGCTGTACCTGGAGAACTACATCACCGCCTGGACCAAGGCGAAGATGCCCTTAGCCTTCTACAACACTGCCATTATCCTTGTATTTACCCTTTTGGGTTCGGTGATCACCGGCACGATGGTCGCCTACGTACTCAACCGCTTCGACTTCAAGGGAAGAGCTCTGATCAAAAGCGCCTTCCTTCTGGCAAACCTCATCCCCGGTGTAACGATGCAGGTCTCCACCTACCAGATCATGACAAGTTTGGGCTTGGTGAACTCGATTCCAGGTATCGTCATCCTCTATACCGGCACCGATATCATCGCCATCTACATCTTTTTGCAGTTCTTTGAGTCCATTCCTAGGTCGCTCGATGAGGCAGCGTTCATCGACGGGGCCTCGTACTTCACAATCTTCTTCAAGGTACTCTTTCCCCTCATCAAACCGGCAATTATCACCGTCTTGATCCTCAAAGGTGTGGCAACGTATAAAGAGTACTACTTGGCAAACCTCTATTTGCAGTCCAAGACAAGGTATGTCACAATTTCAACATCGCTGTATACGTTCACTGGTGAGTATGGCAATCAGTACAACTATATCTGCGCTGGGGTGATGATCACCATCATTCCCGCCCTGATAGCCTTCCTCTTCCTCCAGCGGTATATTTACAGCGGCATTGCCAGAGGAGCAGTCAAGGAATGAACAGTGCACTTGCAATAGAGGCGAGCGACCATCTGAGGCGCGTTATCATCCCTTTCTGGAAACGCCTCAAGGATGAGGTGAACGGTGGCTACTTTGGCCGGGTGGACTTTGAGCTGACCTGTCTCAAAAAATCGGCCAAGGGCATCGTGCAGACCTGCCGAATCATTTACTTCTTCAGCGAGGCAGCGATAGCCTTCAAGGATGAAGAGCTGGCCGCCTATGCCGATCACGCCTACCGCTTCCTCCTCTCCTACGGCTTTGATGAGATGCATGGGGGGCTCTATTGGTCCCTCGCCTACGATGGGATGGTCGAGGACTCAACTAAAAGCAGTTTCTGCTTTGCCTACGGAATCCTCGCCCTCACCTCTTACTGGCGCCTCAGAGGTGATGAACAGGCCTTACAGCAGGCTTTGCAGCTGTATGAACTCACCGAGGAACACTTTGGAGACGCCATCGGATACAAGGAGGTCCTGAGTCAGGACTTCTCCTCTGACCCCAACACCGCCGGCCTCTTTGCAAAGGACTCCTTCGGGGGAGAGAAGATGATGAATACACCTCTTCACCTCCTGGATGCCTACCGCGCCCTCTATCAGGCAACAGGGCGCCCCGAGGTATTGAAGAAGATGGAACGTATCATCGGTCTCTTTGTCACCCACATCTTTGACCCAACCGACAACTCTCTGATCATCTATTTTGACCGCGATATGAAGCGAGCCAACACCTATCGCTCCTATGGCCATGAAATTGAGGCGAGCTGGATGCTCGCTTCCTCAGTGGAGCTACTCAAAGAGAGTGAACATACCCCTACAATCCTCAAGATCTGTGATATTCTTGCCCATCAAGTCTACCAGGATGCCTATCGTGATGGCTCGGTGATGGATGAGACGCACGATGAGGCGGTACGCTCTCGACGCGGACACTGGATCCAAGCCGAAGCGGTTCTTGGCTTCATGGCAGCGTATGAACGCAACCCTGAAAGCGAATACTACCGCCAGGCAGCAGAGACAATTTGGACCTTCATCCAAGAGTACTTGGTTGACAAGCGGCCCCAAGGCGAGTGGCTCTATCGCGTCGATGCAAGCGGAAAGGTCACCGAGCCGTATGCAGTGGTCTGGCCCTGGAAGGGCCCGTATAATAATGGGCGGATGTGCCTACACTTGATGAAGGAGTCACTACCCCTATGAACTACTGCTACGAAACCCACCTTCACACCAAAGAGGCGAGCGCCTGCGCCCGATCCTATGGAGCAGAGTACATCGCCGTCTATAAAAACTTGGGCTACCGAGGCATTTGCGTCACCGACCACTTTCTCAACGGAAACACCGCCATCGACCGCTCCCTGTCTTGGGAGGAGCAGATCAATGGCTTTTGCCTTGGGTATGAGCGGGCCAAGGAGGAGGGAGACCGACAAGGTCTTGTGGTCTTCTTTGGTTGGGAACACGCCTTCCAAGGCGATGAGTTTCTCATCTACGGATTGAGTAAAGAGTGGCTGATGGACCACCCTGAGATGATGGAGTGGGATCGACACACCCTCTATGAACGGGTCAACCGTGATGGAGGCTTGATGATTCAAGCCCATCCCTTCAGAGAGCGTTTTTATATCGAGCAAATCAACCTCCACCCCTACAGCTGTCACGGCGCTGAAATCTTCAATAGTCATAACGAAGCTGAGGCCAATGCCCGCGCCCTCTCCTATGCCAAACAACACCAACTCCTGATGACCGGTGGCGGAGATATCCACTCAACTGACGAGGCAACGAGCCTGGGTGCGGGGATTTGCTTTCCCTACCCGATTGAGACAGCAGGAGACTTTGTCCGGGCGATCAAAACTGGTCGAGGATACTCAATTCTTCAATCGGAGAAGATTTTGGGCTCAGTCGAAGAGAGGCTAGAGACACCGCTGACCCTGCACGAAAGCCCTCTGACCGACAGCGTTGATATCATCTGGTAAGGGTTGACACCGAGCAAAACCTCTTCATCTTGAGGATGGCCCATTATTGCCTTCAGAGTGAAGAAAGAACAAAAGAGCGGCCAACCCTTACCCCATCAATTGAAATATCGCAATTTTTTACCTACAATGCCTAGATACGTTTTCTCTGCCCATCTGCCTTATTACAGAAGGAGTAAGCACCCAATTTATACGAACCTTTACTTGACTCTCTATCCTAAAGTACGTATGAATATATGAGTAGATATGAATATATCAGAGGTATCATGTTAGAATTCTATGAACCGTCCTTTGCGGACAAACACCTGTTTCCCACCACCAGTCGATACTTGGCCTACCAGTATTACTTCTCCTATTCCGTCCTCTGGAAAGAGGCGGTCGGCCTTACCATCTGTAAGACCGACACCGCCCTGTACATGCACTTGGATGAGGATGATTGCTTCCTCTTACCCATCACCGATGACCTCGGAGCTGCGATGGCTGAGCTGGAGGCGCACTGTGCAGAAAGTGGACAACGCCTACAGCTGGAGTGCGTCCCTCCTGCCGAAGCCAAAGAGCTCCAAGAGATGGGGTATGTGATCGAGCACACCCGCAACTTAGATGACTATATCTATGAGAGTGAGCAGTTGATCAAGCTCAGAGGCCGAAAGCTACAGGCAAAGCGCAACCACATCAGCCAGTTCGAGCGCGCCTACACCTACTCAATCCGCACTCTCTCCAAACCTGAGATGCGCGAAGAGTGCTACCAGATGGCCTCCACCACCTGGCTCGACGCCCAGACCTGTACCACCAAGGAGATCCAAGATGAGTTGGTGGCCTTGCGCAAGACCTTTGACAACTGGGATGAGCTGGGCTTTGTAGGGATATTGGTCTGTATCGATCACAATCTGACCGCCTTCACCGTCGGTGAGATCATTGACGACCAGATGGCTATCGTACACTTTGAGAAGGGAGACACCTCGTATGTGGGTATCTACTCGGTGATCAATCAGCTCTTCTGCTCCCAGTACCTCAGTGACGTCAAGTACGTAAACCGCCAAGAGGATGCCGGCGTTCCTGGACTGCGCAAGGCAAAGCGCTCCTACCGCCCCAATCTCATGGGCGAGAAGTACCGGGTAACCAAGCCATGATTGAGGTTCGCCGGTCGCGCCCCGATGAGCGAGAGCAGCTGTACAAGCTGTGGGCCCTGGTCTTCGAAGAGGACCTGGTGTGGCTCGATCGCTTCTTCGCAACCCGCTACGACGCCTCCTCAATCTTCTTGGCAACTGTTGATGGCGTCATCGCCAGCGCACTGCATGCACTTCCGGCAACTTACATACAAGATGGAAAGACACTTCCCGCCTCCTACATCGTCGGAGCAGCAACAGACCCCTCTTATCGCCGCCAAGGCTTGATGGGAAAACTCTTGGCCGCAACTGCTGCCGCCTATGACCATCCCATCACCCTCTTTCCTGCAGTGAGGCCCTACTATGAGGCCAACGGATATATGACCACCAGTCAGACCCTCACCTTCGCTCTGAGCCCAACCGATACGAGCCCGATCGTTACCAGTGGCTACGATTGGCAGGCTCTGGATGCAATCTACACCAGGGCAAATGAGAAAAAAGGATACCTGATACGTGACCAGGTTGCCTGGCAATTTCTGGGCGATGGATATCAAACGATTGTCACCGATAATGCCTACGCATTTATCAAAGATGGGAAGGCTGTCGAGGCCAATTCCCTTGATGAACAATCTGCCAATCGCTTGATTGAGCGTCTCAGAGCAGCTGGGGTAAAGAGCATACAAACCCTCGCTGAAAGCACTCTCTCCACCCTCTTAGGAGAAAAAGAGGGGGTGCCCACCCCGATGGGAATGAGCACCCACGCTAGTATGGCCGGCGTCTATATCGCCGAGCAGTACTGATTACTCAACAACTAACACAAGATCACGACTCCACCGATCCCCATTACCATCGCTGATAGTCAGTGTCAGGGTGATCTCAGTCCCACTGGGAGCCTCTGGGCTAATGACAAGGCGCATGGTATTGCGCTCCCCACCAATGCGTTGAATCATACGAGTGGCAAAGCGGCTGTTGTTCGTCGCCGCATACCCCGCCGATAGGCGCCCCAGGTCGATACTCTGTTTGAGCAGCCGTACATGCTCACTGTCGGTGGTAAGAATTGCCTCCAGACCACTGAGGTCAACGTTGCCACGGTTGGCGTAGGAGAAGCCGACTCCCAATTGCCGTCCGGTTGGCACCTTCTCTTGATCGACGTAGAGCAGTGAGACATCTTCGATGCTCAACTCTTTCCATAGCGCCTCAAAGAACGCACCCTTACCCTGAGGGGTGTAGGGGCCAGCTTCTTTGACGAGTGTTCGACTTGCCCGGTCATACCACCCGGCAAAAACCGCATCCTCGGCGGTAGGGAGGGTGATGTTCACCTCATCCAGGGCAACAGTCTCATCGATACCGGTTTTTCGATCAACGAAGCGCACACCGCTTTCATAGATGGCGTAGAGCGTTTGATCGAGGCTTGGCATGACGATCTTTTCTCCGGGCCGGTAGGTAACCTCATCCTCACTCTCTCCCCAGCCAGCAAGAATTCCCAGTTCCCTCGTATTAAGGCGCACTTGATCAGCGGTGGGCAGGGTGACCTCACTGCCACTCTTTTGACTGATCTGCTGACGGTAGCTGTAGCGATACCCTGGCCCCACTGCTGAGAAGTCCAAGATTAATCTTGGGCGCCAGTAAGGGCTGTTCTGTGCAAGCCATGCAGCCTCCTCGCTGCGAGATGGTTCGCTGAGAGCCATAATCTCGGAGAGAAGCGCATCGCTTTGGGCTCGGCTCATACGATAGGTAGAAAGGCGAGCTAAATCCGCTCTTCCTTGGCGAAAGGCTTGGCGATTGCCACTCTTCTGTGCCTCTGTGAGGGTCATTTGGAGGGCTTCACGTTCGCGCTCAATCGCAAGATCGAGCTTCTTAAATGCATCTTTAGCCTCTGAGAGGGAGAGGATCTCTTCCTCGATGGCGGCGTACTGCTTCTCTGCGGTCGGGTGTGCGACCAGACTCATAGAGACGACAGCAAGAATAACGGTGAATACAATGAGTGTTCGTTTCATAAGCATTTCTCCTTCATCTCTGTACGTACTATATATCTACGAAATGGGGAGAAAGCAACAGAAGAGGGGGCCTCTTCACCTACTCTTCAGATGATGAAGAAGTGTGGAGCGTGATAATCTTACCCTCCATCGACAGGACTTTTTCATCACGAAGCCGCGCTAGCTCTCGGCTCACCGAGGTGCGGGCAAAGCCCAACCGTTGGGCCAGCTCTTTCTTGGTAATGGGCAAGATGATGCGTAGAGAGTTCTGCTGCCCGGAGAGGCGATGCAGGTAGGAGAGCAGACTCTCTCGTAGACTTAAGGTGGAAAGACGATTGACTGTTGTGCCCAGGCGATGGGCGCGGTCACTGATGATTGCCAGTAAGGTGAGCAGGACCTCTTTATGGCTCTCGCAGAGTGTGAGGACCAGCTCACGTTTTAAGTGAAGAATTGTGCACGGCTCTTGGGCAACAATTTGCATCGGGTAGGTGTTGTTGCTGCCAAAGAGTAGCGTAGCGCCGCAGCTTTCGCCAGCGTTAAGCACTTCAGCCTTAAAGAGCCTACCCTCTTCATCAAGATTTTGCGTAGAGACCGAGCCATCAAGGATGATGTCCAGCGTGGTACATCGCTCTCCTTGCAGGGCAATAATCTGATCTTTTGCATAGCGGGCCCGTCGAGCTTGGCCAGCCTTGATGAAAGAGGCGACCTCCTCTTCTGTGAAATGCAATCTTTTTTCCACGCAACGCTCCAAAAGTGTAACCTATGGTACACATTATCGAATTCTGCGCTACTATACTAGCAACACTATCACAAGGAGTACCCTATGATTGAGACAGTTTTCACCTATACCGCGACCGATGAGCAGATCATCGAGCGTCTGGTCAACGAAGATGCGGTGATGATCAACCACGTTGTGCTGAGCGCGGGCGAACGCCTTCCAGAGCACCACAGTGACTCAAACGTCTTCATGATCATCGTCCGCGGGACGCTTTCGATAAAGCTGGACGAGCAAGCAGCTCACACGTACAGCGAACGCGTAGTACAGGTGCCCTTTCACACCAAGATGAATATCGCTAATGGTGGAGAGGAGGCGGTGGAGTTCTTCATCGTGAAAGCGCCACATCCACGGGTATATAAGGAGTAACTACGTGAAAAAGGTTATCCAACGCAGTGTGCAGGTGTTAACGCTTCTGCTCTTCGCCCTCTTGCTTATCCAAGGAAAGGTCCAGGTTTGGATGTTGATCTTTGGAGGATCAACACTGTTGGCCCTGCTCTTCAGCCGCTTCTACTGTGGGTGGATCTGTCCCATCAATACGATTATCAGGCCAATTAGTTGGGTCAAGAAAAAGCTGAAGATCAAGCGCCAGAAGATGCCCTCCTGGATTGAGAGCGGAGTACTACGAATCATCGTCCTGGTCCTCTTCTTGGCGACCATGGTCTTTGTCCTCAGAACCGGTAAGAAACTGCCGGTTTTGCCGGCATTGCTCGGGATTGGAGTAGTCCTTTCAATCTTCTTCGATGAAGCGCTATGGCACCGCCATCTCTGTCCGTATGGGACAATCTTAAGCGCCGTCGGACGCTTCTCCTACAAGTCGATGAAAATTGAGGAGGATCTGTGCAATAACTGTCAGCGTTGTACTCGAGTCTGTCCTTCAAATGCCATCGTCAAGGAAGAGAAGCACCAGATTGTGAAGGCTGAGTGCCTCGTTTGCCACGAGTGTGAACGGGTCTGCAACAAGGATGCGATCATCTACCGATAGAGAGTCTCATTGGATACCAAACGAAATTGAGGGAGAGCGCCGCTCTCCCTCTTGTGTGTGACCTATAGGTCGATTTAGTTCTTGTCTTTTTTGAAGCAGAGGAACCAGTCAACACAGTTAAGGTCCTCGTCCTCAGTAGCCATGCGCTCCTTGGCAACACCACAGGTCCCAGGCGGAGGTACGATGACATCGTCGCCGGGTCTCCAATCGGCTGGGGTTGCAACTTGGTCCTTATCTGCCTTCTGCAGGGCAAGGATTACGCGCTTCAGCTCATCGAAGTTTCGTCCCATGGAGGCCGGATAGAAGATAATCGTGCGAACGATTCCCTTCGGATCGACGACAAAGACTGCACGAACAGCCTGGGTAGAGGACTGGCTTTGCACCATGCCGTACTTGCGGGCGACGTCCATTGAGATATCCTCGATGACGGGGAACTTGACCTCAAGGTTCTTCATGCCCTTCCACTCGATCTCCTGAATCTTGCGCAGCCACGCGATATGGGCGTAGAGGCTATCGATGGAGAGACCGATCAGCTCAGTGTTCAGGGCCTTGAACTCATCATGCATTGAGGCAAAGGTCATGAACTCAGTAGTACAGACGGGGGTAAAGTCAGCTGGGTGGCTGAAAAGAATTGCCCATTTACCTTTGTAGTCCTGTGGGAAATTGATCGTTCCTTGGGTCGTTACTGCGGTAAAAGCGGGGGCCGGATCGCCAATCAATGGCATCGTTACTGCGGGTGTTACTTGCTCATCCATAATCATAATCTCCTTATTCATAAGTTTGTTTGCTAAGGCTAACTATATCTGATTCTACAAACAAAATCAAGTCCTTATTAATAATCTGTTTTATTAACACCTAGTATTTTCCTAGGGTTTCCTACAATTGATGTCCTCTCAGATGCAAACCATGAAGTTTTAGTGGTGAATTGATCAGCAAATGGCTTCAATCACCCTTGATAACTATGCGTAGAAGAAGCAATACATGTTACCATAAGCCATTGAAGTATACGTGAAGGAGGGCGCTCATGAAACGAATCGCATATGGAATGATAGGAGGGGGCCCAGGGGCATTCATCGGGGATGTGCATCGCAAGGCGATTAGAATCGATGACCTGGCGCGCCTTGAGGCAGGTTCCTTTAGCCGCGATGCTGCCAAATCCAAAGCCCTTGGTGTAGAGCTTGGTCTCTCTGAGGATCGCATCTATGGCGACTATACCGAGATGGCCAAGACAGAAGCGGGGCGAGAGGATGGGATTAAGTTTGTGGTGGTAGTGACCCCCAACAGCACCCACTTTGCCATCTGTAAGGCCTTTTTGGAGGTGGGTATTCACGTCATGTGCGACAAGCCGTTGACGCTGACTATTGAAGAGAGTGAAGAGTTGGAGCGCCTGAGTCGTGAAAAGGATCTACTCTTTGGAGTGACCTACACCTATACCGGCTACCCCGCAGTCAAAGAGATGCGCCAGATGGTCGCCGATGGGCTTTTAGGTAAGATCCGATTTGTGAATGCTGAGTATCCCCAGCACTGGCTCGCAAACCCCGTTGATTATACTAGTGCTGATGCTCCGTGGCGAATGAAACCCGAACACTCTGGCCCCTCCAACTGCCTGGCCGACATTGGCACTCATGTTGAGAATATGGTGGCCACAATCACGGGCCTAAAGATCGAGAAGGTCTGTGCTCGCCTCGATACGCTGGTCGAGGGTCGGGTTCTCGATGACAACGCCTCGATCATGGTGGAGTACCAAGGTGGAGCCAAGGGTCTTTACTGGTCAAGTCAGATTGCCTTTGGCTTTGATAATGCCCTTAGGGTACGTATCTTTGGTGAAAAGGGAAGCCTCGCGTGGTGTCAGGAAGATCCTGATCACTTCATCTATTCCCCCGCCGGCGAACCCACTCGGACCGTCAGCCGCGGCCGAGATCCTTTCTCCGAGGGCGCTCAGAAGTATAATCGCATGCCTTCAGGTCACCCCGAAGGGGTCTGTGAAGCCTTTGCCAATATTTATAAGCCCTTCATTCTGGCGCTGGCAAAAAAGCTCTCTGGAAAGCCGTTGACTGCCGAAGACTTGGACTTTCCTACAGTCAGCGATGGCTTGGCAGGGGTAAAGTTCGTCAATCGTTGTGTACAGAGCAGCGCCGAGGGATCGAGCTGGGTCTCCCTTGATTGATCGAGAAGCCTCTGGCAATTGTTCTCTTATTGGCCAAATATTGATACACATAGGCCCCCTTTTGTATTAAGGGGGCTTTTTTCGCTCTTTTTACCGTTGAGCAGAGAGAAAACCACAGCTATGATATTGGTCAGTAAGGGAGGGTAGCATCAAGGAACAACAAGGATTAATCAGACACTTCATCATTGCAATACTTTTGATCCTTGCATGCCTGCTGCTCATCGGTCACTCCAAGATTACGTTGAGCCGCACCATCATGCACACCAGTGAGCAACTCTCTGAATTGAATGAGACCATCTACCTGGCCAAGGAGCTCTATGCCTCCTTTGAAGAGATTCGTCTCACTGGACGTAACTACATCCTCACCCACCAAAGAAGATATATTACAGAGCTCGTAGGACAGGTAAACTCAGCGCGTGCACAACTGGAGGTCTTAGAGCTGAGATCTGATCAGCAATCGACTCAGTTGCTAGAGCAAGTCAAAGAGAGTTTTGAGATTTTGGTGGCTGTCTTGCCACCTCTTGATCTGGAGGGTGATGATCTTCTCGCACTCTTGGAACGATCGGAGGCTATCGACGCGACCTTTGATGAACTTTTGTCCGAATACGAAGAGCTCCATCGAAGACAGATGAGGGAGCTGCAAGCCAGGCAAGAACACCTCATCGCCCTGGATCGTCGAACCACCATCATAGGCCCCTTTATCATCGTCATTCTCTCGGTCATCGCTGGCACCTATGGAGTGATTCGCCTCAATCGGTATAAACGTCAACAGGTACATGACCAAGCGCAATTACAAATAGCCCATGACTGGTTTGCCGCAGTAGTCACTGGATCCAACCTCGGCACGTGGGAGTGGGACATCACCACCGGTGATATTAAGATCAACGAGCAGTTGGCTCAAATCCTTGGATATGCCTACGAAGAACTTACACCTATCTCCTTCGAGAAGGTTCGTGATCTGACCAATTGGGATGATTTTGAAGCATTGAACAAGCTCTTGGGGAGAATCATCGACGGTGAAGGGTCCTCCTACAGTTACGACACACGGATGCGTCACAAGGATGGGCATTGGGTATGGGGCCTGATCCGCGGGTGGGTGGTCAAGAGAAATGATGAGGGAAGACCCATATCGATGTTGGGTACCTATGCAGATATCACCGAACGAGTGGAGACCGCCCAGAAGGTCCTCAGCCAAGAGGAGGAGAGTCGAAAGCTCTTTGCTGCTATGACCCAGGGCTTCTCATACTCTAAGATCATTACCGATGAACAGGGGAACCCCATCGACTATGTCGTCCTTCGACTCAACAAGAACTTTGAGACCCAGACTGGTATCAAGGCTGAGCAATTGCTCAATCGTCGGATCACCGAAGCTCTCGAAGGGGTTGAGGATGTTTGGATCAAGAACAATGGTCGAGTTGCCCTGAGCGGTAAACCTATGATCTTTGAGGCACACAACAGCTACCTCAATCGCTATTACCGTATCTCCTCATACTCCCCACAAGTCGGATACTTTGCCAATATCATTGAGGATATCACCGAAGAGCACGCCTTGCGGGTCCAGCTGGATACCGAGCGAACGCTCTTTGAGACGACTCTCATCAATATCGCCGATGGTATCATCACCATTGATGCTGAAGGTCTAGTCCAGTTCATGAACGGTCCGGCAGAGACGCTTACCGGCTGGGATAATCAAGAAGCCAAGGGCAGGCCGTTGAAGGAGATTTTCAAAACGATCAATGCCCAGACCGGCGGTCCTCAATCCACCCCGTTTGATGATGTCGTCGATAAAAGGGAGACCACCCAAGCCCCCGAGAATACCATCCTCGTCGCCCGTGATGGAGTCGAACGCTATGTCAGTGGGAAGTCGACTCCAATCCTCAGCACTGAGGACGAACTACTCGGTATCGTCATCATCGTCCGCGATATCACCGAAGAGCGACAACAACAGCAGGAGATCCTCAATCTCAGCTACATCGATCCGCTGACTACCCTCTACAATAGACGCTTCTATGACGGACGCAAGGTATTGCTTGACAGTGAGCAGTACTATCCTCTTGCCTTGATTCTCGCCGATGTCAACGGCCTGAAGCTTACCAATGATGCCTTTGGCCACGATAGTGGTGATGAGCTGTTGCGCAGTGTAGCCGCAACATTCAAAAACGATTGCCCTAGTAGCGGGGTTGCTTGTCGTATCGGAGGCGATGAGTTTGTCATCCTCATCCCCAACTGTGATGAGGAGATGGCACACAAGATTACTGTGGGCCTACTCAACAACTTGAAGGATAAACGAGTCCAAGAGATCCCAGTCTCGGTCAGCTTTGGCCATGCGATCAAAGAGGACCACTCGCTACCCTTCGAAATGCTCTTCAAGCATGCTGAGGATGTGATGTATCAGAACAAGATGGTCATCAATCTTCGTTATAAGAAGGCGGTGATAACCACCCTCGTGGATCGACTCTTCTCTCGAAATGAAGCGTTAAAACAACACTGTGAGACAGTGGCCAACTATTGCGCTGAGCTCGCGCGCGTAGCAGGCATGCCACGCGATGAGATTGCCCAAATACGAATGGCCGGCCTCTACCACGACTTGGGCCGGATCGCCATCGATGACGCGATTCTCACCAAGGATCCGCAAGAGTTGACGAAAAGCGAACAAATCGAAATTCGCCGACACACCGAGATTGGCTACAACATCCTCAGCTCAGTGCCCGAGAACGCCCTCATTGCCCGGACGGTGCTCCACCACCACGAACGGTGGGATGGCAGGGGATACCCTCAAGGTCTCAAGGGATCGGCAATCCCTCGTTCTGCCCAAATCCTTGGTCTCGTGAATCTGTACGTCGATGAGGTTGAGAAAAACAATGGAGACCTTGAGTTGTCAATCTCCTTCTTGGAGGCCAATAGCGGCATACTCTTTGATGCCTCCTTGGTCTCCCTCTTCGTCGAAGGTGTGCTTAAAACACCCAGTTGACGATTGGGTCTTCTCTCTGTCGCTCTTTCTGTTATGATGTGCCCATGAAGTACGTACGCACCCTACACCATGGCCAAAGTCGATTTGGTATTATTGAAGATCAAGCGATCAGGTTGATAGAGAACACTCCCTTTGACGATGAGATTTGCCTCTCTGACACTACGCTTGCTCTCAAAGAGTCTGTGCTCTTAGCCCCGACTCTCTTCTCCAAGGCAGTCTGCATTGGCCTCAATTATAAAGACCATGCCGAGGAGCTCAACCTTCCCCTCCCAGAGAGTCCGGTGGTCTTCCTCAAACCCTCTACCACCATCCTTGGTCCAGGGGAGGCGATCATCTACCCTGCTCTCAGCGGGAGATTGGATTATGAGGCTGAGCTGTGTGTAGTCATTAAGAAAGAAGCGCGCTTCATCAAAGCCGAGGAGGCTGATTCGTATATCCTTGGCTACAGCTGTGCCAACGATGTGACCGCTCGCGACCTTCAGCCCAAGCTTGGCCAGTGGACCATCGCCAAGGGCTTTGACACCTTCTGCCCCTATGGGCCCTTTATCAGCGATGAAGTAGATCCTGCGAACCTGGCGATCGAGTGTCGTCTTGACGGCGAGAGTATGCAACGCTCCAATACCCGCCACTTGATCTTCGATATCCCCTACTTGGTCAGCTATCTCTCCCAGATCATGACACTGCTGCCTGGAGATATCATTCTCACCGGTACCCCTGGTGGCATCGGCCCAATGGAAAAAGGCCAAGAGGTACAGGTAATCATCGAAGGATTGGGGACACTGTCTAATCCGGTCGCCTAAAGAGATCTTTACACCAAGTCAGTCAAGACAGCCTCGATGATAGCGAGCGCTTCATCGATGGCCTTCTCATCAACTACCAAGGGTGGGACAAAGCGCAGCACATCACTGCCGGCACTGGCTACCAACAAGCCAGAGGCAAAGCACGCATCCACAACACTTCTTGGTGGGATGGTGAGTACCAAGCCCTGGATAAGGCCCATGCCACGCACCCCGCTGCAGAGCGTTGGAAAGCGATTGGCTAGTGCAGTGAGTTGCGTATGCAGATAACTGCCAATCTCTTGTACATGGTCTGTGAAAGCTTCATCACTTAAGCGCCTTACCATCTCATTGATGCCACTTGCCGCCAGTGCATTGCCGCCGAAGGTGGAGGCATGGTCGCCTGGTTTGAATACTCCACTCGCCTTTCCCCAGACCATCATCGCGCCGGCAGGAATTCCTCCGGCGAGCGCCTTTGCAGCAGTCAGTACATCTGGCTTGACGCCATAGAGCTGGTGGGCAAAGGGCTTTCCGGTTCGTCCCATACCACACTGCACTTCATCGTAGATGAGCAGAAGATCGTGCTCATCACAGAGCTCTCGCACTCCTTGAAGGAAGGCAGGATCTGCTGGAACAATACCACCTTCACCTTGGATGGGCTCCACGATGATGGCACAGGTATGCTCGTCAATGAGCGCTTTCACACTCTCCAGGTCGTTGAAGCGCGCGTAGGAGTAGCCGCTCGGAAGAGGTGAAAAGTTCGCATGATACTTGGGCTGGCCGGTAGCCGTGATCGCAGCGTAGGTGCGCCCATGGAAGGAGTCAACCATTGAAATGATGCCACTTTTCTGTGGGCTCTTCAGATTTCCCCACTTACGGGCAAGCTTGAGAGCTGCTTCGTTGGCTTCAGCCCCACTGTTACAGAAGAAGACCTGGTCCATCTCAGCGAGGGTGCAGAGCCCCTTGGCCGCAGTAATAGCTTGGCTGTTGTAGTAGAGGTTTGAGCAGTGTAGGAGGCCGTTCTCCAAGACCTTTTGGATGGCAGCAGTGAGCCCTGCATCCCCATAGCCCAGCGCATTGACGGCAATGCCGCCGACAAAGTCCAGGTAGCGGTTTCCCTCTTCATCGATGAGGTACATCCCCTCTCCACCGGCGAAGACCACCGGCACTTGGGCGTAGGTTTCAATGAGATACTCTTTGGCTATGGCGATACGCTCTTGCATGCTCATGGCAGCTCCTCCCCGGTGACCATGGTTCCGATACCCTCGGTAGTAAAGATTTCCAACAGAATAGCGTGGGGCAGTCGTCCATCGAGGACGTGAACACTCTCCACCCCTTTATCCAGGCCATCGAGGCAGCACTGGACCTTTGGGATCATCCCCCCCTTGATCGTCCCATCGGCGATGTAGGCCAGCGCTTGGTTGCGGCTCAGACTTCTCAGGATTGTGGAGGGGTCGTCTTTATCCTTGAGGATTCCCTCAACATCGGTGAGAAAAATCAGCTTTTGGGCATTCAGAGCCCCGGCGATGGCGCTCGCTGCATAGTCGGCGTTGATATTGTAGGTATTGGAGGCTTCATCGACTCCTACCGGGCTTATAACCGGCACAAAGTTGTTGGAGAGCAGGGTCTCTAATAGGGCGGTATCCACCCGTTCGATCTGTCCGACAAAGCCCAGGTCCCTACCCCGTTCATCAAGCTTCTTGGAGCAGGTGAGCATCCGCCCATCCTTTCCACTGATCCCCACCGCCTTAATCCCCACACTCTCCAGTGAATCGACCAATTCCTTGGAGATCGATCCGCTGAGCACCATCTCAGCGTACCGAGCTGTCTCGCTGTCGGTTACGCGCAGTCCATCGATGAAGATACTCTCCTTACCCAGCTGTTTGAGCAATGAGGAGATCTCCTTACCCCCACCGTGGACAACCACAGGCTTAAGGCCGATGTACTTGAGCATCGCGATATCCTCGATGACTGAGCGCTTCAGCTCCTCATCGACCATCGCTGATCCTCCATATTTGACGACTACGATCGAGCCGGCAAAGCGCCGGATATAGGGGATCGCCTCAATGAGGACCCCTGCCTTTGATATTTCTAGGTGCATGCTTTGTTTCGTCAACTTCTGTACTCCCCATTTATCCGCACATACTCATATGAGAGGTCGCACCCCCAAGCGGTCGCCTCTGCCTCTCCATCGCCGAGCAGGGCGAGGGTGTGTACCTCCCGCTCCATGAGAATTGCTCGGGCTAAGCGCTCATCGAAGATGAGAGGTTTACCCGCCTCCACCACTTGGATCTTCCCCTTCTCACTGTAGAAGAAAAGATCGACACGCTCAGGGTTGAAGGCAGCACTGCTGTAGCCCATGGCACAGAGGATCCGACCCCAGTTTGCGTCGCTTCCAAAGAAGGCTGTTTTCACCAAATTGCTACTGACGATCGAGCGGGCAAGGGTGCGTGCACTCTTTTTGTCCTTCGCTCCACGCACCGTCACCTCAAGGAACTTGCTCGCCCCCTCCCCATCGCGGACGATGAGTTTGGCAAGGGCTGTATTCACATAGTCAAAGGCCTCTTTGAAGAGTTGCCATTGGGGGTGATGTTCATTCAGTGCTTCGTTGCCGCTTGCTCCGTTAGCCAGGACCAAGACAGTATCGTTGGTTGAGGTATCTCCATCGACGCTGATCATGTTATACGAGTCAACGATCGAGTGATCGAGAAGCTGCTGTAAACTCTCTTTGTCGATGTTGGCATCGGTGGTGATGAAGCTGAGCATCGTAGCCATATTGGGGTGGATCATTCCACTGCCCTTGGCCATACCTCCGATGGTTACCTCTTTTCCGTCGATCTCGACGGTGACAGCGACCTCTTTAGTAAAGGTGTCAGTGGTGCAGATAGCCAAGGCTGCATCAGCGGCCCCCATACGATCGGCTTGCAGCACCTTGGAGCACGCCTCGATTCCTTCCTCAATGCGATCCATTGGCAGCTCTACCCCAATGACGCCGGTCGAGCAGACTAGGACCTCCTCTTGTTGAAGGTTCAGTGCTTCTGCCGTAAGGCTTGCCATTGTTTTGCAATCCTTATCACCTTGGTCGGCGGTACACGCGTTGGCATTGCCACTATTAATGACGATTGCCTGCACACTCGGTGAGTTGGCGACCACATGCTGGTCCCAGGTAACTGGTGCTGCCTTAACCAAGTTGGTGGTAAAGGTGCCTGCAAAGCTGCAAGGCAGGTCACTATATACAATAGCCAGGTCCTTCTTACGTTTCTTTATCCCTGCGAAGATCCCTGCTGCATAAAAATTCTTGCTTGCGGTAATACCGCCATCGATAATCTTCATATCTTCTCCTACGGGGTAGCCACTGCGACAGGCAGACCCATCGTCTCTTCAAATCCAAAGCGAATGTTCATATTCTGAACAGCCTGCCCACTGGCCCCTTTGATCAGGTTGTCGATTGCTCCAAGGGCAATGACGCGCCCGGTACGCTCATCAACGCGCCATCCGATAGCACAGACGTTGGTGCCACTGACAAAGCGGGTCTCTGGGAGGTGAGAGTCCATCAGGCGGATAAACGGCTCATCTCTATAGTAGTCGTGGTATGCCTCAGCTATCTCCTTCTCTCCTACTCCCTCAAGGAGTTTTGCGTAACAGGTGGAGAGGATGCCGCGGTTCATCGGCACCAAGTGCGGGGTGAACTGGACAACCAACGGAGAGCCCAGGATAGCGGAGAGCTCTTGCTCAATCTCTGGGGTATGGCGGTGATCGGTCACCCCGTAGGCTTTGTAGTTCTCGTTGACCTCACAGAAGAGCGATCCAATCTTTGCACTGCGCCCCGCGCCACTGGTACCACTGGCGCTGTCGATGATGAGAGTGGAGGGGTCGATGAGGTTAGCGGCAAGTAAAGGGGCGATGGTCAGCGTCGCACTGGTGGGATAGCAGCCGGGGTTAGCGATCAGAGCGGCTCCTTCAATTGCCTCACGGTGCAGCTCACAGAGCCCATACACGCTCTGCTCTAAAAGGTGGCTGCTTGGATGCTCAGTCTGATACCAACTACTATAAGTTTGTACGTCAGAGAGGCGATAGTCAGCACCCAAGTCGATGATGACACTTTGGTCGAGGATCGATTGGCTGACCTTCGAAGAGGCCATGCCATGAGGAAGAGCAAGAAAGAGCACGTCGCACGCTTTTGCAGCCTCTTCGACGTCTTCCTCTTGCAGCTCTAGGTTGCAGACATCTATCAGTGAGGGATAAATTTCACCGAAGCGTTGGCCATGATATGAGTGGGAGGCGAGGTACTCTAAAGAGACCTCGGGGTGTTGGGCGAGTAAAGCTACAAGTTGGGAGCCGGCATAGCCGGTAGCTCCAATGACTCCTACGGTAAGCATACCATCCTCCAATGTGGCAAGATTGGTATAATTATACAGAAATAGCGAGTCTTGTCGAGCCTTTATGCATAAATTTTCAACATTCTTGCATAATCATTGTATATTTAAACGGTTGATACACAAATAACCTCTTCTTCTTTCTTGCACAAACGATTGTTTTGGGGAGAAGAGGTTATCATGACAGAGGATAGGCAAAGTGATCTCTAGACAGTCTGAATAGTAATCTTATCTTCTGTTATATCAGCCAATGTTCGACAATCGGCAAGACGCATCGCCATAACCAACTCCCAGTATATTTTTTGGGTGTAGGTGTATACGCCATCCTTTCCTCCACCATACAAAGCTTGTACATACGGTCTTCCAATTCCAACAGCATCAGCGCCAAGGGCTAAGAGTCGAAAGACATCTTCGCCGCTTCGAACCCCGCCATCGACCAATACCTTAATCGAAGATCCTACTTCTCTCTTGATTTCTCTGACCATGTCACACGGAGCTGTTGAACTTTCTGTGATATTTCCTCCGTGATTAGAGATCAGGATTCCATAGGCACCTGCCTCTACCGCCTTGGCAGCTGCCCGAGCGGTCATGACTCCCTTGACGACAAACGGAATCTCAGCGCGCTTTACCATCTCGGTGAGTTCCTTGACTCCTCTTGAGCTCACAACATCATCCCGATTTTCAATCGGACCACTGTATTGATAGCCCAGTCCAATGGCATCAACATCCGTTGAAACGGCCATTGCTCCACTGTCTTTTGCAACCTCCAGCTTGCGCCAATACTCACTGCGGTTTGCCCATGGCTTGATCGTAGGCACTCCCACTCCATCACATTCGGCAATTGAGGCTACTTGTTCTTCTAGGTAGTTCTCTTGCTTGTTGTCTCCGAGCCATGCCATTGCCCCTGCCTCATAGCAGCCCCTGACAAGCGCATCGGCGTAGGCTGCGTTTGCATTAAAGTATGGGCTATCGATTGAGTGTACTGTCAGCAGTTTTCCAATAGGAGAAGCGAAGACTGGCAAATCAAAGTGTTTTCCAAACAATTCACAAGAGGGGTCGGGGTCATACTCTTCATGAATCGGGTCCAAGTGGATCTTGATCTTTCGCAACCGCCTCACAGCATGCATGAATCCTTCGTTGTTGCCCTTTGCTCCAAACTCGAGGATGTTGGTAAACCTGCCAGCGCACGCTCGGCCATCACAATCTTTGCAGACATAGCATGATGGTTTTAAGATACCTTTTGCTATCTCTTGGTAGCGTGCATAATCGGTGAGAATATCGTTGTATTGTTTTTTGTGTTCCATTATTTTCTTCTTTTGGACGAAGAGGCTCAGAGTTTCCTCTGAGCCTGCAGTGCATAGTTCTTAACCAATGCTAATATTAGTGCCACTCCAAGAAGCTTGGGGCGTTGGAAGCAAGAACCATCTCACAGTCAGTGTAGATGATGGGCTCAATGGTCTCTCCATTGATCAGCTTGATGATGTAATCAACAGCGGTTTTTCCCATCAGGCGTGGCTGCTGAGCAACCGAAGCATCCATCACACCGTCGATGATTGCCTGTGCGCCATCCGGCGATCCGTCAAAGCCACAAACGAAGACTGAATCAGCCTTGTTGCGAGCCATGACTGCCTGTCCAGCACCCTGTGCCATCTGATCGTCACATGCGAAGATTGCGGACAAGTTCGGATATGCGGTCAAGAAGTTCTCAGCAACAGTCATCGAAGTACCCATGTCGCCGTTACCATAATCAGAGGTCACGACTTCGAGGTGTGGGTAGTTCTTGATGGTGTCCATGAATCCCTTGAAGCGAGCGGTCGTTGCTGCGTTTCCGGCAGCGCCGTCGATAATGGCGACCTGACCGGTGAGGTTGGCACCAAACCACTCTGCTGCAAGCACGCCACCGGCGTAGTTGTCAGTTCCGATGTAGGCGACGTAGTCGGACTCATCAGCACCGGAGTCAACCAAGAATACGGGAATCTTTTGCTTGGCTGCATCGTTGATGACATCGACAATAGCGGTTGCATCATTGGGGATGAGGACCAAGTAGTCAACGCCCTGGGCGATGAATGCTTCGACAATACTGATTTGCTTGTCGACTTCAATCGAGGAGTCAGGTGCATTGGAGCGGAACCTGAATCCATTTGCCAAGGAGGCTTCTTCAACTGCATCCTTTACAGCAACGAAGTAGGGGTTACCCAGCTGTTTAGGAACAAATGCGATTGTCTTGCCCGATCCAACCAAGCCGGTGGTATCCACCTTCTCAGTTTTTCCTTGCGCAAAAACCTGCGATACACTTACTAGCATGAGAACCAGCAAAAGACCAACGAGTACTTTCTTTTTCATAGTACTACTCCTTTTCCAGAGATAATTTCAGAGAGTCAACTCTCTATTTTTTTAATTAATTGCTTGTTGCCATCCGGCGGCGAACGACATCCAACGTAACTGCGAGGACGATAATCAGCCCTACGACGATCTTTGTGAAATAGCTACCCACACCGATGATGACCAACCCATTTCTGATTACCGCGATGATCACAGCACCGATGAGCGTACCTAACACTCCACCCTCTCCACCGGCAAGACTTGTCCCACCGACTACTGCTGCAGCAATTGACTCTAGCTCGTATCCTTCACCGGCAGTCGGCTGAGCTGCGGTCAGACGGGCAAGATACACAATGCCAGCGAGCGCCACACATACTGAGGAGAGCACATAAGCAGTAACCAACGTTCTCTCAACCTTTACACCAGAGAGCCGTGCCGATACTTCGTTTGAGCCCACGGCAAAGATATGTCGTCCGGTTGCAGTGAAGGTCAGAAAGAAGATGGCGAGCAAACCGATTGCGATAAAGATGTACACTGGGAAGGGAATACCTAAGAGAAAGCCCTGTCCAATGAATTTGAAAGCCTGAGCTCCCTTTACGTTGACCTGTGTAGAGTTGGTGATATAGAGGGTCACACCACGGATCATGTAGAGCGAACCAAGGGTCATAATGAAGGCAGGTAGCCGTACGTAGGCAACCATCACTCCGTTGATGAGTCCAACCACTACCCCCACACTGATCGCAGCGGCGATTGCAAGCCACATATTGCCAGTTGCATTGAGCACCATAGCGCAGATGACAGCCGAAAGAGCCAGCACCGAGCCTTGGCCCAAATCAATGCCTCCGGTGAGGATGACAAAGGTCATTCCCGTACCCATGATGGCGTAAACAGATGCTTGGCGAAGAATATTCATCACGTTGTATGAGTTGAAGAAATTGTCCGACATAATCGTGAAGAAAATCACCACAATAGCAAGTGGCAATAGAGCACTCACTCCATGAACCGCTGACATGCTTTTGTACATTTTCATGAGTTTCGATTTGTCTTTATGCGCTTTCATGGCCGGATCCTCCCATTGCATGGAACATAATTTTCTCCTGTGTAGCTTCACTACGGTCTAATGTCGTCATGATTTTTCCTTCACGGAATACAACAATTCGGTCACAGATACCCAAGATCTCGGGCAACTCGGATGAGATAACAATGATGGCGTTGCCTTCGGCTGCCAGTGTGTTGATCAATCGGTAGATTTCACTTTTAGCCCCTACGTCAATTCCTCGTGTTGGTTCATCGAAAATGTAAATTTCTGATTCAGCGCAGAGCCACTTGCCAAAAACAACCTTTTGCTGATTTCCCCCTGACAGGTATTTGACCGGTCTCTCAATCCCTGGGGTTTTGATATTCAGCATATCCACATACTTATGAGCAAGAGCTTGTTCTTTTCGTGTGTTGAGAATGCCATTTTTCTTTATTTTCTGAATCGCAGCGGAGACGATATTACATGACAGAGACTTTGTGAGGAACAGTCCCTCTTCCTTGCGGTTCTCAGTCAAAAATCCTATGCCATGACGGATAGCGTCGACTGGATTATTGATGGTAATCTTGGCGTTGTCTTTGTAAATTTCTCCATCCGATTTCTTCAGCTCTCCAAAGATTGCCTTTGCGGTCTCAGTTCTCCCCGAACCCACTAAGCCTGAAAATCCTATTACCTCCCCTCGTTTCACAGAGAAGTTAATATCGTGCAAAAGATGGGGTACAGTGAGGTTTTTGACCTCGAAAAACGTTTTACCAATGCGTGAATCGCGATGAGGATAGATTTGAGTCAACGGTCGACCCACCACGTGGGTGATGATTTCGTTCAAATCTGTCTTCTTCACATC
Organism: Sphaerochaeta sp.; assembly: GCA_041654935.1. Classification (GTDB taxonomy): domain Bacteria; phylum Spirochaetota; class Spirochaetia; order Sphaerochaetales; family Sphaerochaetaceae; genus Sphaerochaeta. The sequence continues at coordinate 33,251 of JBAZCM010000008.1, forward strand.
TTCAATTTCGGTGATGTATTTACCGTCACGTAGAATCGATCCGTCGTTTCCAATCTCCTGGATCTCTTCCATTCGGTGTGAGATGTAGATGAAGGTGACCCCTCTCTCCTGCATTCTTCTGATGATGTCGAACAAGTTACGAATCTCGTGGTCAGAGAGCGAGGATGTCGGTTCATCTAGAATTACGAACTGTGGATTTTGGGAGAACATCTTCACAATTTCCACTACCTGCTGCTCAGCTACCGAGAGGTCCTTCACCAACTTGCGTGGGTTAAGGGTAATTCCAAGCTCGTTGCCACGCCGGATGGTCTCAGCTTCCATCTCCTTGCGGTCGATCAAGCCTCCCTTACCCCGCAGCTCACGAGAGAGGAAGACATTTTCGGCGATAGATAGGTGGGGAATCAGGCTATTCTCCTGAAAGACAGTTCCGATTCCCTTAGCTCTGGTAAGCCAAATATCACGATGGTGCATCTCTTCTCCGTTGAAGAAGACCTGCCCCTCATCCTCCTTGACCACTCCGGTAAGAATTTTGATGAGTGTAGATTTTCCAGCACCATTTTCACCTAACAAACAATGCACAGTTCCCCGCTTGATTGAAAAAGAGACATCATCCAAAGCCTTCACTCCCGAGAAGGCTTTGGTGATATTCCTAAATTCAACTATCGGTACGTCGTTCATGTTTATCATTGAATTTTCCTGTTTCATCTCTGACTTATTTTCCAAACCAGACTCGATCAGCAGTTTTTCCCAAAATATTTTCTAGTTCGTCATCGGTCAGATAATCGCTGTGGTTCACAAGACAGTCGATATGCTGCTGGTAGGTACAAGCAACCAAGACCGTCGGTGCATCGGATCCCCACATCACTCGATCGATAGCGCCCATCTTCTTAGCCATCTTCATTGCGTCAGTGAAGACTGGGAACGGGTACTCTTGGCCTGCTCGTACTGCAAGCATCGGAATACCTGAGCAGTCAAAATAGACGTTCTCATTCACTTCAAGGACAGACAACGTCTTCTTAAGGCTGTCCAAGCTCTTGGCTTCCTCTGGATCCCACAGTCTGCTTACTCCCAAGTGAGGCAGGATAATCTTCATATCGGGATAGCGCTTTGCCACAGTCAAGAAGTCATCGATGGGGAAGTCATAAGGCCCGTCCCCCCAGCCAAGATCAAGCATGAGATACGCGTCGTACTTCATGATTTCCTCAAAGACGAACTGGTTCTCCTCTACCACCATATCAAACGGAATGTCCGGAGCTTCAAACTTAAGGCCCTTATACTTATACTCTCCGAGGCACAGCTTGGCAGTCTCAAGGTATGAGGCTTTATCCTGTGGGTTAGGGATCCCTACGGTCACATACCGATCGGGCTCTTTGGCAATAATGCTGTTAATGTACTCGTACTGCTCTCCGTAGCAAGGTGTTTGCAGTAAGACAACCTTATCAAAGCCCAACAGCTTCTCATAAGTCTTGAGCATTTCAATGGTAAAGACGTTATCCACCACCTCAGGCGGTAGGAACTGAATTTCTTCATCACCAATGCGAACCCTTCCATATTCAAGCGGAATCAGTCGCTCTGTATCAAAACGTCGCCCATGTAATTTTTGCCAAACATGGCCATGAGCTTCAATAAACAACATCTCTTTTCCACGAACAGTAATCATTATTACTCCCCCTATCTATAGATCAAAGTTTTCTATTAGCATTCGCGTTGAATCGCGCTGGATGCACTCCACCGGTAAGAGAATCCGGTCATTCACCACTTCTTCCTTCTGTATCAACTTATAGAGCAAGGCCATTGCCCGCGTCCCTATTTCATATTTCGGTTGCCGAACCGTTGTGAGGGCCGGCTTAATCAGGCTGGCGACATAAATATCGTCAAACCCTGCCACACTGAGGTCTTGTGGAATCTCAATGCCAAGGGCATCCGCTGATTTAATGCACTCAATTGCATCCATATCACCACCTGGGGTGAAGATTGCAGTAGGTCTCGTCCCTGATGACCACAAGTCTGAGAGTTTGACATGGATGCTCTCAACATCCCCATTTTTGAATCCACAAATTGTGGGATTCAATTGGTATTTTTGCATCGCCTCCAAGTACCCTCTGCGTCGCTCTGCCACGATGTGAACTGGTTCCTTGGGTACAATACAGGCAATTTTTCGGTGACCGGCGTGGATGAGTTTTTCTGTCAGTGTGTAGCCGGCTCGGTAGTTGTCAATTCCAACATATGGGGAGATATCATCCTCTTCGTACCGGTCAAACCGGACTACAGGGATCCCTTGGGATTGTAGGCGCTTGATCAGCTCTTTCTCCCGCTCATCGATGGTATAGACACCACAAATGGCAACCCCTGCAACTCTCATAGCGATCAGTGCTTCGCCAAAAGACTGCTCTTGGCTGATGCTGTTGTTAGAGTTGAGCAAAATCACGTTATATCCCAACTCATTGGCCTGTTTGGTAAATCCTGAGGTAACTTCTGGGTAGTAGTGGTTAGCAAGGTCAGGGATGATCAGGCCAATGACCTGCAGGTGCTTTCCACGCATCTGCTGTGCATAAACAGCTGGTTGGTATTGCAGCTCTTTTACTGCATCCAAAACTCGTTTGCGCGTTGCTTCAGGAAAGCGATTGTTCTGTTCATCTTTGAGAATCAACGAGACAGTAGACATGGACACATCTGCAAGGGCAGCAACATCCTTGATGGTTACGCGTTTTTCCCTGCTACTCTTTACTGCCATTTGATTACCCCTCTTAGTAAAACGTTTTACTAGTCGAAATAAAAAATATGTTGCCAAATCCTTCCGACAAATATTTCCAACTATTGAAACAAATGCGCATTGCTGCCCCTCAGTCAGTAAAACGTTTTACTATATCTATAATAGCACACCTTAGAGGATTGTCAATAAAAATTTATTTTATTTTTTGGCACTTTAGCTCCTGTGATAATTATTTTTAATATAACTAATTAGATATATAGTAACAGCCTCTTCAGCCAAGTGTGATGAGAATGAATAAACTACCACAGACAAATTATCTGCACAATTGCGAAGATTTTGATATTTAGAAAAATGACCTAATGCTCAAGTAAATTTGTGCGTAAAGATCGAAAAATCATCTCTCGAGGAACAATGAGCTCTCCCTATAGTGTCCCACAGAAAAATTGGTTAAAATCCATTTCCAAAGCACAGCATTAGTAGGAAAGAGTCTCCATAAATAGTGTGGAATTTAACACTCCAACAGCGCTTAAGATTTGGTTTTTCGTTTCTCTGTCACAATGTTTGCCACTAGCCGCTGTAGTACTTCATCAACCACTAAGTCAGCGCGGGTTTTACGAGCATTAACCCGATGATTGATCAAAAGATGACGGTAGGCAGCGACAATGGTTGCTGAAGCCTCGGCGGTCGATACCACTCCAGTATCGAGGACGAGGTCAAAGCGCTCGATATCGTTCATATCATAGCCCAGGTCATGGGAGACAAACGATGAGCGAATGTGGTCGACACGCTCAAGGCTCTCCTTAGCCTTACGGTCGCTA
>JBAZCM010000009.1:0-36520 GCA_041654935.1 Sphaerochaeta sp.
CCTTCCAGTTGATGGTAATATCCAATTTACCACCCACTAGTTCAGTGAAATCCTCAAGCTTGCGCGCTCCTCCTCCGATGAAGATTCCAGGATACCTACGCTCATTGAGCAAGGCATACTGCTTCTTGGCAATCGATAGTCCTGCATAGGCAAAAAGGTGCTCATCAATTACCAAATTTTGTTGTTTCACTACCCGTTTGAAGTGATCATCAAGAATCCCAGTAATATGAGTTACCCAAAAAAGTGGAGTTTTACCCGTCCGTTCACTGGCTGCCTGGTATGCTTCGCAAATCGAAATTGCTTGGCTCAAGCCCATTACTTCCGTAGCCATGGTGGGAATATCATGCTCAACCATTTTCACGATTGCCTCGATACCCCAGGTGGTTACAGGAATCTTGATACAGATATTTGGAGCAATTTCGATATTTTCCAACCCTTCATCAATAATGTGCTGGGCATCAGTTTCACGGTGTGGGTCGCCTTGGATTGTCACCAACCCAATTTGCCCATCACTCTCTTCCCAGAGCGGCTGGAATACCTGGGCAATGCGCTTGACCATCGCCTGCTGTACCTTCGCTGCAACTATTGAATCATCTGGCTCAACAGGCAGCAATTCATCGATGGTCTTGAGCACTACCTGCAATTCTTCTTCACTTTCAAAAAGCTTTGAGACGTACGCAGGGTTGGTTGTAGCTCCAATAGCCCCAGCTTCTATAGCAAGCTTTGCCTGCTCTACCGTCGGATTATTAATCCAAAAACGAGTGGGAGTCTCGTTCTGAACTCGATGAAAATAACTCTTACTCATTCGTAAACACCTCTTTTACCCAAAGACCAACGTTGGCAACCACAAGGAAATTTGTGGAATATAGGTCAAGACGATCAAGGCAACCAACAAACTCGCCAGATACGGCAAGCATGCGCGGAAGACCTTTCCAACTGGCAAACCTACGATTGGGCTGAGCATATAAACACTCATGCCAACCGGAGGGGTTATCATTCCAATCATCAGGTTGAAGACCATAACCAGACCAAAGTGCACAGGATTGACCCCTGCGGCCATCAAAGGAGGCAACAGAATTGGAGTGAGAATCATAATTGCAGCTGTGGATTCCAAGAACATTCCAGCAATGAGCAGAATGACGTTGGCCAGCATCAACAGCACCACCGGATTATCGCTAATATTGAGCATCATCGCTGAGACCTGTTGGGGCATTTGTTCTACAGTAAGTACCCACGCAAAGATAGCAGCACTAGCAACAATGAATAGTACACTTGCGGTCGATTGAAGAGTCTCTACACATGCTCGGCTAAAGGAAGAGATGCTCATCTCCTTATATGCAATCGAAAGAATTGTTGCATATGCAACTGCAATGGCAGCAACCTCAGTTGGGCTGAACCATCCGCTGAGCATACCGCCCATCATGATGACGGGCATTAACATCGAAGGTAGCCCTCTCTTGATGATCGTGAGGATCTGTTCTTTCGTATATTTCCCTTCAACACCTTTTGGATAATTGTATTTTCTGCTAAAGAAGGCTACCTGTACCATCAAGGCAGCGGCGATGACAAGTGCAGGAAGTACACCAGCTATCAAAAGCCGCATTGAAGAAGTCTCTGCCGCAGCCCCATAGATAATTAGTGGTATAGACGGAGGGAAGATTGGGCCAATGACCGCCGATGCTGCCGTGATAGCAGCCGAGTGTTCCTTTGGATAGTTTTGCTTGTCCATCGCCTCAATTTCAATATTTCCTAAGCCCCCGACGTCTGCAAGAGCAGCTCCGCTGATGCCACTGAAGATAAGGCTTGCCACGATGTTCACATGGGCAAGGCCACCCTTGAGGCGACCGACTAAAAGCTTGGCAAACTCAAACAATCGTTCGGTGATGCCGGAACTGTTCATCAAACCGGCAGCCAGTATGAAGAGCGGGACAGCGAGCATCGGAAATGAGTTAAGGCTGGTGACCATTCGTTGGATAAGTTGACTAGGAGGAATGTTTGAAGTCAACAAGTAGAGAGCTGAGGGGATACCCATGCTTACAGCAATGGGAAGACCGGCGGCTAGCAGGAAAAGAAACATCACAATGATAATGGTGCCACTCATACGCTTGCCTCCTTCTTAGTAAATCTCAATACGACGTCAATGAATGAAAGAATTGTCATTGCTAGGATCCCAAGGGTAATGGGGATATATAGAACAAGGTTGGGCAAGGCGAGCGCAGGAGTGCGAACATTCCAGTTACGCTCCATGATCGTGGAAATTGCCCACAATACGTAGATGCCGAAGAATCCGACCAAAAGATCGCTTGCAAAGACGAACCATCGCTTGGCCGCTTCAGGGAGGTAGATCAGTACAATATCGACGATAATGTGCTTTCTCTCATGAGTAAGTACGGGAATCATCAAGAACACGAGACTTACCAAGGACAGTCGTGCCAACTCTTCAAGATGAATCGAGCCAGCGTTGAAGATATTGCGCATGATGATTTGGATAAAGACCGACAGAAAGAGTACCAACAGGAAGACAAGGGCTCCCCAGCGGTACACGTTGGTCACTTTTTTCAAGAACTTGTCCATAGGGCTGTTCCTTTAACCATGAATCAGGAGCGTGGGTGGGAGCAACCCCACCCACATCCAAAACCTGTTACTCGATGGCAGCAATCATGTCGTAGTACCGACCCCAGGCCTTGCCAAAGCGCTCATCGACAACTTTGGAAACAGCCTTGCGGAACTCTTCGACCTGCAGTCCATCAGCGGCAGTGATGATCGTCATTCCACGATCCTTGAGAATCTGTACGTCAGTTGCCTCACTCTCAAGGACATAGTTGGAAGCCCAGTCACGGGTCTCGCGCGCCACTTCGGTGAAGATTTGGCGCTGTGCATCTGAGAGTGACTTCCAGACCTTCTCGTTAATGACCACAGGCTCACTACCCATGATATGGTCAGTCATCATTGCATACTTCTGTACTTCGTTGATGTTGCTGGTGACCAACGTGGAAACCGGGTTTTCCTGTCCATCGGCAACGCCGGTGGAAAGGGCTACGGGAACCTCTGCCCAGTCGATGGGAACAGCAACAGCGCCCATACCTTCAACGGCTGCCAAGTAGATTGGTGATGGAATCGCACGAATCTTCTTTCCAGCCAAATCTTTTGGACTGTAGACAGGATGGTTAGCTGTTAGTTCACGAGTTCCGAAGTAGAAGGAGTAAAGGACCCTGACGCCACGCTGAGCAATCAGCTTGTCGTTGAGCTCAGCAAGTGCGGGGCTCGTCTCAGGATCGGTTGCCTTCAGCAAGTGATCGACATCCCGATAGAGATACGGAGTGTCGAAGAGACCAAGTTCATCAAGCAGAGGCTGCAATCCACCATAGGTGTTGTGGTGCATTGCAATCGAGCCCATCGAGACTGCTTCGGCCATCTCAGTGATCGACCCAAGCTGACTGTTGGGATAGACCTCAATCTTGATAGCTCCATCAGTTCGCTCTGCAATCCTATCTGCAAAGTACTGGGCCTGAAGACCGTTAGGGCTGTTTGCCGGGTTCATGTGTGCATAGCGAAGGGTCAACGGCTTTGCAGCGCTCGCCTCACTCTGTCCACCACCGAACAGCACTCCTGCCATTGCAATCATCACGACCAAGACAATGATACTTTTACGCATGTTGATACTCTCCTTTTATTAATCCAGCATCGCTGGCGTTTTACCTAATTTTGTTCTCTACCGCACGTTTTGCGGCATTGACGATATCAGTAACTGACATCCCGTAGGCATCCAATAGCTCTTCGGGGTGTCCGCTCTCACCATAGACATCCTGCAGGCCAAGACGAACCAGATGTGCTGGTTGCTTCTCTGCAATGACTTCTGCAATTGCGCTACCTAAGCCATTGATAATCGTATGATCCTCGATGGTTACTGCGCATCCGGTCTTTTGCAACACGTGGACGATGCCTTCACTGTCCAAAGGCTTAATAGTCGCTACTTCGACAACTTTCGCTGTAATACCCTCTTCTTTCAACCGCTTTGCTGCTTCAAGAACACGGTTAAGTACAAAACCATGAGCGAAAAGAGCAACGTCATCACCCTCATCGACCATCGTACGAATCTTTCCAATCTCGAAAGAAGTCCCCTTAGGGAACACCCGTTCTTCGCGTCCACTACCAATTCGAATGTACACAGGTCCATCGATATCAGCACTTGCCAACATCGCTTCATAGACCTGGTCTCCATCTGCTGGACAGAGGACGGTGAAATTCGGCATACCTCGTACGATCCCAACATCTTCGGTAAATTGGTGACTTACTCCCTCTCGGTTTCCACCATGTAGACCTCCGTTGGCGCCTACGAATCGAACCTTCAGGTTTGGGTAGGAGACAAAGGTACGCATCTGTTCACAAGCACGCATGGTCATAAACCCAGCGTATGTGCAGATGTATGGAACCAAGCCACTAGAGGCAAGACCACTGGCAACACCTACTCCATTCTGTTCACTGATACCAAGCTCGACAATCCGTTCTGGGAATTCCTGCAAAAATGGTTCTCCCCGAACGACCAGTAAACTATCAGTTGAGACAAATACGACATTCTCACGTTCTTTGGCGAGGGTAAGCCAGGCATCCCTGAACCCTATTCGGGTACTGCTAGTATCACTCATACGGCACCTCCCAACTCTTTAATCGCTTGTCTGTACTCATCATCGGTGTAGACTCGTTTGTGCCAAGAGTTCTCGCCTTCCATGAAGGAAACTCCCTTACCTTTTACCGTCTTACAAATAATTGCAGTTGGTTTGTCTGTCACCTGATGAGCAGTTTTTACAGCAGAGAGAATCGCATCGATATCGTGACCATCCACGCTCAATACATTCCATCCAAAGGCACGCCATTTCTCATCAATTGGATACGGACCGCTGACTTCTTCAACACTTCCACCACTTTGGTAGTTATTGTTGTCAACGAACAATGTGATACTGGCAGCTTTGTGGTGACTTGCTGCCATCGCAGCCTCCCAGATCATCCCTTCTCCCAGCTCTCCGTCACCGACAACGACATATGTGCGGTAAGACTTTTTACGGATCTTCGCACTGAGTGCCATTCCTAAGCCGATTGAAAGTCCATTGCCGAGCGATCCTGTTGTCGCATCCAAGCCACGGGTTTTAGGAGCATATGGGTGACCTTGAAGATTACTGTCAATGTATCGAAGAGTAAAAAGCTCCTCTCGATCATAGAATCCTCGTTTCGCCAAGGCAGCATACAGAATAGGGCATGCATGACCTTTTGAAAGGACAAATCGATCACGCTCATCCCATTCAGGATTAGTAGGGTCGACCTGCATCACATCAAAGTAGAGAGCAGTAACAATATCGGCGATTGAGAAACTGGGGCTCGGGTGGCCATCCTTGGTCCGATAGACCATCTCCACCACATCCCGTCTCAATTCACGGGAAATTTCAGCAAGTGTACTCATAGTTAAACCCCCAGAATACTTTTCACATACTCAGCACCAAGTCGTGGACTTGAAAAAACAGGTTTGCCTGTTAAGACAGAAAGCGGCTCTTCCATTCGAGCCATTGACCCCTGGGCTAAGAGAAGTACGTCAACTGAATCAGCAACACGTTCCGCAGCTTGGGCGACAAGCTTGTCGTGCATCTCACCGTCCCCTGCAGTCAAAGCCTGGAAGGCTCCTTCAGCTAAGGCTGATATTGCATTCACTGTCTTGCCTTGCTCGGCAGCTTCTCGCTCGATTAGACGAAGAGTAGGATCGAGTGTTGTAGGAAGGGTCGCTAGTACTCCTATCGACGATCCCTGCATAATGGCTTTCTTTACCATTGGCTCATCAATCCGAATAATGGGAACAGAATAGATTTCACGGGCTCCGTAGACAGCATCACCGATAGATGAACAGGTATTGAGAATCAGGTCAGCACCACTGGCAACAGCTATTTCATAGTAACCATAGAGCCGACGCTTAACCTCTTTGGTCAGTTCTCCGGCTGCAATGATATCGGCAATCATGCTGTCATCAAGAATATTCATGATTCTGCAATCACCCATCGCTTCTTTGAGTAAATCAGAGAGTGGTTTGACGAGGGCAGCTCCCGTGTAGATTGCAGCAATAGTATATTTAGCCATGTGAATTACCTCCTCATGCTATGTCATCATACATCATACGTATGAGCATGAGACACAAATTCCCATCTGTCAAGCTTTTTTTTAACAAGACGGAGTGATTCAGGAAATTATTGAGATGATGTTCTTCAAATGTCGCATTAATCAGGTCGCTCATCTGCAGACTCTACGACGAAGGAATAAAGAAAATGTGCTCCAAGAGTTCCTCAAGGGTAATACAGAGATAGAACTCTAGATCCCAGCTGAGATCTAAGAGTTCCATTCTGGGCACATCAGGAGAATGTTAAAGTAATGAATACATCCACGGCAGCATCGAGTACCGAATTAGTTGTATGGGGTTGCAACCCTCTTTATACGAACGCTTGCCACACCCCACCGGTGGGAATAGGGGCAGTCACCGCAATTCGCTCTTGGCTGACCGGATGGATGAAAGAGAGAGTTCGCCCATGAAGGCAGATTCCCCCGTCAGGGTTAGAGCGCTTGGAGCCATACTTGAGATCGCCTTTGATAGAGAGCCCAATAGCCTCAAGTTGGGCGCGAATCTGGTGATGGCGACCGGTATGTAGGACTACTTCCAACAGGAAGTAATTACGTGACGCACTGATCAGTCGATAGTCGAGCTTGGCAAGTTTTGCCCCGCTACGTTTGGCTGAGACCGCCCGGCTTTTATTCTTCTTCGAATCTTTGAGTAGGTAATGTTCAAGGGTACCGGCTTCGTTGGGAGGCATCTCATCGACAACTGCCCAGTAGGTCTTATCTACCTTGTCGTCTCGAAAGAGTGCGTTGAGGCGTGAAAGGGCTTTATCAGTCTTCGCGTAGACAAGGGCTCCACTGGTGGGGCGATCGAGGCGGTGAACTACCCCAAGGAATACATTGCCGGGTTTGTTGTAGGTCTTCTTCAGATACTCTTTGATAGTATCAACGAGGGTCTTATCCCCACTTTGGTCGCCTTGGGAGAGCTCTCCAACAAGTTTATTGACGATGATGAGGTGATTATCCTCATAGAGAATTCGATCTTTCAATTGCATTATTCTTCCTCGAAAAGAGAGGGTTGTTCATCGGCTGAACGCACGATTTCCTTCACTGCACGCAGGCGTAGCGAGGAGACTTCCTTAACAGCGAGCCGTACTCCTTGGGCTTTCACTCCCTTGGTTAGGTAGTCGGAGAAGTATACCTTCTCCTCCAAGATGCGTAGCCCAGGCTTCTTTTTGTAGTTGATTGTCAACTCGGCGTTTGGAAGCGTGGAGAGTTTGACCATCTTGAAGTTGCCCTTCGGTAGTAGCGGATAGGCCTTCTTCAGCTGCCAACTGAGAATCTGACATCGCTTGAGGAAGAGGTACTTATAGGTCTTCTCCTGATAGATAACTGTAAAGGTAACATCCTTAAGCAGTTCTCTATCAGCAAAGCCACAATACAGCATACCCTTACCGACGAACTCCCGCTCTGGTGCATCGATAATCTGGTAGGTGCCGTCACGGCGGATGACCAGAAGCCGGTCGAATTGACTGGCCTCCAGTTGTACAGTCCCAGTCTTGATACCATATCCAAGATACCCGTTGGAGGAGTCGTACCGGACGGCAAGGTTGCGTTCGGCAACTTCCTTTACGTCGACAAGCTCAAAGGTCTTGATCGTTGACTTGCGTTTACGAGCTTCAACGCCGAGCATTCCCTTCAGTTCATCGATATAGGAGAGAGCATAACCGACGAGATTGGCAAGCTTAGCATCGATCTCGGCGATCTTAGCGTTGATCTCCTCGATCTCTTCTTTATTCTTCTCAATATCAAAGAGACTGATCCGTCTGATGGGGATTTTCAAGAGGCGCTCTACATCGTCATCGTCGACTGCTCTGATTAAGTGCTCGACAAATGGCTTAAGTCCACTATACACCGCCTTGGTGACATCGGCTGCGCTCTTCTTGTTCTCAATCTTTTTATAGATCCGCTCTTCGATGAAGATTCGCTCCAGAGTGCGGGCATGGAGGCGGTCCAGCAGATGGCCTCGCTCAAGCTCAAGTTCAGCTTTCAACACATCTACTAAATGCTTGGCGTGCCACCTCAGAATATCGCTGACGCCAATGACGGTGGGAGTATTGTCTGCAATGACCAAGGGTTCAAGACTGAGTTTGGTCTCACAGCGTGTGTAGGCATAGAGGGCGTCGACAATCTCCTTGGAGTAGGTGTTGCGCGCCAAATTGATCTCAATGTTGACCTTCTCAGCGGTGTAGTCGTTGATCGAGCTGATCTTCAGCCGTCCCTTCTTGGCAGCATCCTCAATTGAGTTGATCATCATCTCACTGGTCACATCAAAGGGGAGCTCTTCGATGATAATCCGCTTCGGGTCCTTGGTGTTCAGCTTAGCTCGCACTGAAACTGATCCGCGGCCATCATCGTAGTCTTCGACATCAATGATGCCCCCTCCGGGGAAGTCGGGGTATAACGTGAAGGTCTCACCCTTCAATACGGCACTCATTGCATCGAGAACCTCTATGGCGTTATGGGGCAGGATATCGGTGCGCATACCCACCGCAATACCACTGACACCCTGGATGAGGACCACCGGAATTTTTGCCGGAAATGCTACCGGCTCTTTGTTTCTTCCGTCGTAAGAGTCAATGAATTCAGTGAGCTCGGGATTGTATAATACTCGTTTGGCAAACGGCAGAAGGCGACACTCGATGTACCTAGCGGCAGCAGCGCTGTCGCCAGTAAGAGCGTTACCAAAGTTACCTTGGCGTTCGATGAAGAGGTCGAAGTTGGCCAGATTGACCAACGCCTCATAAATTGAGGAGTCACCGTGGGGATGGTAACGCATCGCCCATCCCACCACATTTGCGACTTTATGGAACTTGCCGTCATCCATCTCAAAGAGCGTGTGGATGATACGCCTCTGTACCGGTTTGAATCCATCGACAAGGTCGGGAATTGCCCGCTCCTTGATTACATAGCTCGCGTATTCAAGGAAGTTTTCCTTGAAGATAGATTGTGCCTGTCCCATCAGACCAAGTTCTCCATGATGAATTGTCGTCGCTCAGGAGTATTGCTGCCCATGTAGAAGGTGAGGGTCTTATGCATATCGCCCATGCCAGTCACATGGACCGGGATCAAGCGCATATCGTCGCCGATGAATTGGCCAAACTCCTTCGGATCAATCTCTCCCAAGCCCTTAAACCGGGTAATCTCCGCGCCCTTGATCTGGGCCACTGCAGCATCGCGTTGCTCCTCGTTGTAGCAGTAGACGGTCTGCTTGCGGTTGCGGACCCGAAAGAGCGGAGTCTCTAGGATATAGAGGCGCTGGGCGAGGACCAGGTCCTCAAAGTAGGTGAGGAAGTAGGTCATCAGAAGGTTACGGATATGGTAGCCATCGGTATCGGCGTCGGTGGCGATGATGACTTTACCGTAGCGCAGTCCTCCCACCCCGCCCTCGATTCCAAGAGCGACCATCATATTGTAGAGTTCAGCATTTTTATAGATTTCGGTCTTCTTCTTACCGTGAACGTTAAGGATCTTACCCCGCAAGCTGAAGACTGCCTGGGTCATGACATCACGGGTCTTGGTGATCGTTCCACTGGCGCTGTCTCCTTCGGTGAGGAAGATCATCGAATGCTCTCCCTTCTCCTGGTGTGCCCCTCCTTGGTTGAGGTGGTACTTACAGTCCTTGAGTTTGGGGATATTGATCGAGACTCGGCGTGCCTGCTCTCGAGCGCCCTTACGGACCTCGTTGAGCTCCTTGCGTAGTGCTTCGTTATTGATAATCTTCTGGTTGAGCTTGTCCGCGGCTTTAGGATTCTTCAAGAGGTAGTCGACGATGGCGTCCTTCACCTCATTGACGATGGCGGTTCGGATCTCAGTATTGGAGAGCTTGTTCTTCGTCTGCGACTCAAAGACCGGCTCTTTTACCTTCACCGCGATTGCCCCGACGACCCCTTCGCGCACATCCACCGGAGCCCAGCTCTTCTTGAAGTGTTCGTTGATTCCTTTGAGGATCGCCTCCTTGAAGGCGCTGAGATGCGTTCCACCGTCGGTGGTATGCTGCCCGTTGACGTAGGAGTAGTAGTTCTCCCCATACGAGCCCTTGACATGGGTCAGGGCAAACTCCAGTTGCGCGCTCTTATGGTGCATGATCGGATAGAGTTCTTCACCATCAACTTCACGATTAAGCAGGTCCATCAGACCTTTGGTGGATTTATAGGTACGTCCGTTGTACTCCAAGGCAAGGCCGAGGTTCAGGTATGCATAGCTGTAAAGGCGGGCGATGATGAACTCTTCGTTGTAGCGGTACTCACCAAAGCGCTCTGGGTCCGGGGTGAAGATGATCTCTGTTCCATTCTTCTCCGAGCTTTTCCCCTTCTTCTCATCAACCTGCACCCCTTGTGCAAAGGTTGCACTGAAGTACCGACCATCTCGGTAGCTGGTGACCTTGAAGTGGCTTGAGAGGGCGTTGACTGCCTTGGTCCCTACCCCATTCAATCCAACGGAGAACTGAAAGACGTCATCGTTGTATTTAGCGCCGGTATTGATAATCGAGACACACTCGACGACTTTACCGAGTGGAATCCCTCGCCCAAAGTCACGGACACGAATCTCGTCATCTGCGCGGTGGATGGTGATTTTATTGCCATAACCCATGATGAACTCGTCGATTGAGTTGTCGATGACCTCCTTGAGCAGGATGTAGATACCGTCATCGATATGGGTGCCGTTTCCCAGCCTCCCGATGTACATGCCTGGGCGCTTACGGATATGCTCCAGCGCACTGAGCGTTTGTATCTTTGTCTCATCATAGATGTTTGTAGCAACTGAACCCATCAAACTCCTCCACAGGTTGCGCTCTTTCCAAGCTCCCTATCTATATAACTCATTCTCAGACAATTTGTTACATATTTGGTTCACAAAAACAGCGACGCAGGTCATCACTTGTATAGTATAGCGGAAGAACGTCTCTCTTACAATCCGCGATTATCGGATATAAATCCCCTCTTACGCTCGCCTGCATATATCGATATGATGAATCAAGGAGTGATACAATGGCTGAGAGACGGATCAATCACTATATCCATAAGAAAAAAGAGGGGCTTGCCCCAGGCTCGCTACTCTATGGTGGTATCGTTGAAGCCGAAAGGACCACCATTGTCACCCATCAGTACGCAAAAGGTTCATACCAGCGCACCGATGGCTATCATGAACCCAAAGACCCCTCTCTCATCCGATATGTAGAGATCTGTGGCTTAGAGGATCTTGATGCAATCACAACGGTAGCAAAGCACTTCTCGATCTCCAACCTCAGTCTTGAGGACGCCTTCTCCACCAACCAACGCCTCAAACTCGATGAGTATGACTCTTATCTCGCCGTTACCATGCGCATCACCGAAGAACAAGATCAGCAGATTACGCTCTTTTTGGGTGAGGGATGGGTCATCTCTATCGCCGAGCGCAAAAGCCCAATCTTCGACCCCCTCTTTGAGCGCCTCGCCGCACCAACCAAACTGCAAGCAGGGAGTGCCGGGATGCTCGTCCACTCAATCATCGACTTAGTGGTCGACCAGTATCTCTTACAGGCTGACGAGCTGGAGTTGGCCACCGAAGAGTTGGAACGGGTGGTCATCACCCAGCCACAGAGCAGCAGCGCAAGCACCATCCACCACCACAAGGCAGAGGTCCTTCGTCTCAGGCGAATGACCGGTCCCCTCAGGGAGATCATCGCCTCCCTGATCCGCAGTGAGAGCAGTCTCTTGGACCACAATACCCGCTACCTCCTCAAAGACGTGCAGGACCACGCCCTCTGGCTTGCAGAGGAGCTTGAGATGCTGCGCGAGACGGTAAGCGGCATCATGGAAATTTATCTTTCCAGTCTGGACATAAAGATGAATGCCATCATGAAGGTCTTGACGATCATCAGTACTATCTTCATTCCCTTGACCTTTCTTACCGGCCTCTATGGAATGAACTTCGTCCATATCCCCTTCAGTTCAATCTGGTGGGGCTTCTACGCTATTCTCGGCGCCTCGGCCATCCTGTCGGTGGTCTTGGCCCTCTACTTTAGGAAGAAACAATGGTGGTAAGTGCTCATCTATCAGATCCCGATTGGCCAGAGCTGACCGAAGTCTTCAACCATGCGTTTGGCGACTACGATATCCCCCTGTCTTTGACCGAGGAGCAATTGAAAAGCCACATGGACGCTGTCAGTTTCAGCAAAACTGACTCGATGGGCCTCTTTGACGAGGGAACGTTGGTAGGGTTTCTTTTTGTCGGCCGCAGAGGCACGCATGCGTGGGACGGCGGGACGGCCATCATCCCCAGCTATCGGGGCCGGGGTCTCGCCCACACGCTGGTAAAAGAGACGATCGCCCACCTCAAAAAGATGGGCTGCACCTCCTTCCTCCTTGAGGTACTCAAAACCAACGAGCGAGCCATAAAACTATACCGTGCCCATGGCTTTGAAGTTCGACGTACCCTTTTTTGCTATAAGCACAGTTGCTCTGATGTACGACAGAACTCCTCCTCTCTCACCCTCGCCGAAGAGAAGAGACCTTTTGATGCGATAAACCCTTTTGAGCCTAGCTGGCAGAATGCCAACGACTCCATCAACATAGGGTCATATACCCATGCAACAATCAAAGATAATGGGACTATCATTGGATCGGCAGCATACAACAAGAGTACTGGATCAATAGCCCAAATTGTCCTCAACCCACCATTTCACACCACCGATTACCTGAAAGAGACCATCATAACAGTTGCCCACCATCTCTCAGGAAATGAGGTGAGGATGATAAATGTTGATGGAGAAGATACCAAGTTACAACAAGCTTTTGAAGCGCTAGGCTTTGAACTCTTCACCACCCAGTACGAGATGGAAAGAGTATTATGAGCGAGTATCACGTCAGCTTGATGGCCAAGGGCCAAAAGGCGGAGGTTCAGGCTCTGATGCAAGCAAGCTTCGGGGCTTCCCTGGCTCCGATCTTCTTCATCCACCCTGAAACAACGTTGGTGGTCACCTACCAAGAGCGTGTGGTAGCCGGGTTGAACATCGATCTCTACGATGTGAACGCAGAGGTGAAGATGGGCTATATCGGCTGGCTCTATACCCACCCTGAACACCGCGGTAAAGGCCTTGCCGGTCTTCTTCTTGATCATGCAATCCCATTTCTTCAACGCTTAGGCTGCACAGACTTGGCTGCCTGTGTCGAAGGGGATAACCCCGCCTCCTTCCGCCAACTGGAGGGTGTAGGTTTCAGCCGCCTCTCCTTACGAGGTCAACTCTCTCGCTTTAAGTTTGGCACCGCCAAGGTATGGCGCCACGCCTCACGCTTCTTTGATATGGGCTACTTTCTCTACCATCGCCGCCTAGATGATCAGCCCGTTCCACCCATTCCCTCTGGCATCAAGGCGCTGCTCCTCACCGTCGTCGCTAACCTGTTGATCGCCCTTCCGATCCTCTTACACCTCCATATTCCAGCGTTATTTGGCCTCTCCCTTATCACTAGAGCGCCACTTCTATTGATTGCTATCCCTCTTACCCTTCTTGCCCGCGATGGTGCAATGGCTCTCACCGGTAGAGCAATGGGCAGGAA
Source organism: Sphaerochaeta sp. (assembly GCA_041654935.1). Classification (GTDB taxonomy): domain Bacteria; phylum Spirochaetota; class Spirochaetia; order Sphaerochaetales; family Sphaerochaetaceae; genus Sphaerochaeta. Next base: position 13,689 of record JBAZCM010000009.1, read on the forward strand.
AACCGCGTATTATGGGTGGGATACCGCCTACGTTGCCGGCCTATTGGTCCCACTTCTGACCGGCCTGCCCTTCCCGGTTCCGGGAAATCGCTATATCGCCGAAGAGGGGTGGTCGCTGCGTACCGATGCCAGGACCCTCTCGGTGATGGCAATGACTTCCAACCTCTCGCTAGGGGTGGTGTGCTTTTTCTTACCAAACCTGTACACCTTCATCCTCCTGATTCTCGACACGTTCTTCAGCTTCTACCCCTTCTGTGGCTTCAACGCATCACGGCTTCGCCGCCATGGCAAAACTGGTATCTTGGTATCTCTCTTCGTTTTGCTTGCCTGTACAATCCAAGTGTTGGTATACTAAGTCCGTTATGGAAGAAGACCCTCTGTCAGGTAAATGGTACCCTCTCCTTCATCGAGGCAATTATGAGTATTGATCTCATTGCCATCATCGCCCTGCTCATCCTCAGCGCCCTCTTCTCAGCTGCCGAGACCGCCTATACCTCGCTCTCCATCCTCCAGCTCAAAGCTTTGGAGGGGAGACGAAGTAGAAGCGGGCGACTTGCCTACAAGCTCACCCAAAAGCGCGACCTCTTGGTGACCTCAATTCTCGTGGGCAACAATATCGTCAATATTACCGCCAGTGCTCTGGTGACCGCCTTCGTCATTCAAACCTTTGGCAATGCAGCCATCGGGTATGCCACCGGTATCCTTACGTTGGTGCTCCTCGTCTTCTCCGAGATCACTCCCAAGCAGCTAGCGATGGCCCATGCGATGAAGATCGCTACTGCCTTAGCCTTCCCGATGTACTTTTTTACCATCATTCTCTTTCCCTTGGTTTGGCTGCTGCGCCTCTTCTCGGTGGCTATCACTCGCCTCTTTGCTCCCCAAGCAGAGCCGGCCGTCACCCATGAGGGAATGCGCCACCTCGTCGACGTTGCTGAGGATGTTGGGTTAGTTGATCAGTACGAGAGTGATCTCATTGAGCGAGCAATCTACTTCTCCAAGACCCAGGTACGCACCATCATGACCCACCGTACCAATGTCTTTCGCCTCAACGACGAGCTTTCCCTCGCCGAGAGCTTTGAGGCTATCGTAAAGTCAGGCTATAGCAGAATTCCGGTCTATCATGAGAGTGAGGAGAATATCACCGGTATCGTGTTGATCCGCGACGTCCTGCGTGCCCAGCTAAAGGGCAAGATGAATCGCCCCCTCTCCTCAATTGTTCGTAAGCCCATCTTCATCCCTGAACAGATGCACCTCGACGATGTCTTCTACCTCTTTAAGAAGGATAAGCTACAGCAAGCGGTGGTCCTCGATGAGTATGGTGGCTTCTCAGGAGTCGTTACGATGGAGGATGTGGCCGAGCAGCTCTTTGGCGAGCTCTTCGATGAACACGAGCCGCGCTTCCCGGACCGGATCGTAGAACATGAAGAAGAGCCAGGGGTCTATCTGGTGATGGCTGACACACCCTTCCAACAACTGATCGACGACCTGGACTTGGATGCTGGGTGGGAGAAGAACTCCACTTTGGCAGCCTACCTACTGGAGCTCTCTGGCTCCATTCCCCAAGAGGGGGAGGTTATCGAATCTCCTCTGGGAACGTTTCGTATCGTCGCCATGGTTGGCAACCGGGTTGAAGCGGTTGAGTTCCGCCCTGCTGACAAAGACCGCTGACCCTTTGAGCGTTGACGGAACTCTATGCCAACGCTATGATTACCCCCATGAGCAAATACCCCTTCTCCGAGATTGAACGCAAGTGGCAGGCCTATTGGGAAGAGCACCAAAGCTTTGCCGTAACGGAAGATGAATCCATCCCAAAAGAGAAGCGTGTCTACGTGTTGGACATGTTCCCCTACCCATCGGGCAGCGGCCTACATGTCGGCCACCCCGAAGGCTACACCGCCACGGACATCTATTGCCGATATCTTAGGATGAATGGATACAATGTCCTGCATCCGATGGGCTTTGACTCCTTTGGCCTTCCAGCAGAGAACTACGCCATCCAAACCGGCACCCACCCCAAGACGACCACCGAGCACAACATCGAGAACTTCCGCCGCCAGATCAAGAGTCTGGGCTTCTCCTACGATTGGAGTCGCGAGGTCTCGACACATACCAGTGACTATTATCGCTGGACGCAATGGATCTTCATCCAGCTCTTCAAGAAGGGGTTGGCCTATGAGTCCAATACCCCGATCAACTGGTGCGACAATTGTAAAACCGGCTTGGCAAACGAAGAGGTCAAGGAAGGACGTTGTGAACGCTGTGGCACAGCGGTGGTTAGACGCAACATCCGTCAGTGGGTGCTCAAGATCACCGAGTATGCTGACCGCCTCCTTGAGGACCTGGATGAGCTAGACTGGCCTGAGTCAGTCAAATTGATGCAGAAGAACTGGATTGGGCGCAGTGAAGGAGCATCGGTGCTCTTTCCCATTGATGGCCTTGATGAGAGCCTTGAGGTCTTCACCACCCGTGCTGACACCCTCTTTGGGGCAACGTATATGGTCATCTCCCCAGAACACCCTCTGGTAGACAAACTTACCGGAGACGAGCAGCGCGCCTTGGTAACCGAGTACCTCGATGAGGTCGCCCATAAGAGTGATTTGGAACGTACCGACCTTGCCAAAGAGAAGACCGGCGTCTTTAGCGGCAGTTGGGCGATCAACCCAGTCAACAACAAACGCATCCCCATCTGGATCGCTGACTACGTACTGATCAGCTACGGAACCGGTGCCATCATGGCCGTTCCTGCCCACGATGAACGAGACTGGGAGTTTGCCAAGAAGTTTGGCCTGCCCATCGTCGAGGTCCTCAAGAGTGAGGTCGATGTCCAAGAGGAGGCATGGCCTTTTGATGGGGTACACGTAAACAGTGAGTTCCTCGACGGTCTGAACAAAGACGATGCGAATGAGAAGATGATCGCATGGCTTGAACAGAAAGGCCTTGGTAAGATGGCGATCAACTACAAGCTTCGCGACTGGATCTTCAGTCGCCAGCGCTACTGGGGTGAACCGATTCCTCTGGTGCACTGCGAGAAGTGTGGTACCGTCGCCGTTCCTGACGACCAGCTGCCCTTGGTCCTTCCTAAGGTCGAAAGCTACGAGCCCTCCGGAACCGGAGAGAGCCCGCTAGCCAAGATTGACAGTTGGGTGAACACCACTTGCCCAACCTGCGGCGGTCCTGCACGAAGAGAGACCAATACAATGCCCCAGTGGGCCGGGTCGTGCTGGTACTACCTGCGTTATCTCGATCCCCACAATGAGAAGGAGTTTGTCGATCCCGTCAAGGAGCGCTACTGGATGCCGGTCGACCTCTATGTCGGCGGCGCAGAGCACGCAGTCTTACACCTCCTCTATGCTAGGTTCTGGCACAAGGTCCTCTTTGACCTAGGCAAGGTCAGTACCAGTGAACCCTTCACTCGCCTGGTCAATCAAGGCATGATCACCTCGTATGCCTTCCAACGCAAGGACAAGAGTTTGGTTCCCACCGATATGGTCGACGAGCCACAGCCCGATCACTTTGTCGAGCGTGAGACTGGAGAAGAGCTTGAGCGTGTCATCGCCAAGATGAGCAAGAGTCTGAAGAATGTCATCAATCCCGATGAGATCATCGATGAGTATGGCGCTGACTCTATGCGGATGTATGAGATGTTCATGGGCCCGCTTGAGGTCTCCAAACCCTGGTCTACTGCCGGATTGGTGGGTGTCTATCGCTTCTTGGACCGCATTTGGCGCCTGTACAACGAGCGGACCATCAGCGAAGAGGCTCCGTCAAATGACCTCTTGAAGCTTCTGCACAAGACGATCAAGAAGGTCAACGATGATACGGCAAGCCTAGACTTCAACACCGCCATCGCCCAGATGATGATCATGGTCAACGAACTCTATAAGGAGAAGACCTTCCCCCGTGAGGTTGCCGAAACTCTGGTCAAACTGCTTGCCCCGTACGTGCCACACCTGGCCGAAGAGCTATGGCAGCGCCTAGGCAATGACCACTCTCTCACAACAGTTGCTTGGCCCGCTTATGATCCAGCTCTCACTGTCGATGACATGGTCACCCTGGTCTTCCAGGTAAACGGTAAGGTTCGCTCCAAGGTCGAAGCTCCCAAGGGACTCGGCAAAGAGGAGGCTCTCGAACTGGCCAAGGCTGATGAGCGGGTACAGAAGTGGCTTGAGGATAAGACGGTGGTTCGTGAGATTGTCGTTACCGACAAGCTCGTCAATATCGTCGTGAAATAACATCAACGCTCCACCACCTGGTGAACCCAGACGGTGGAGAGATAATCATCGGTATGCAGTGGGCGATCGAGGATCGCCCACACGTGTCCAAAGACCACGTCTTCGGGAATGAGGGCACTGCTACGGAAGTTGATTGGATTGCCTTCATCACAGACAAGCTCGTAGTTTATGCGATTGAGCCCCGATATCAATGGGGTATGATCCAAAAGGACATGGCCAAAACCCGGGGCCTTGATGGAGAAGGCCATCGTAAAGGCTGGGATTCGTGTGGAAGAAAGGTCGGTCTCCTCTTCAGGTTCACTGATGATAATGGCCTCATCATATTGAAGTGGACGAAGGACAATCGCTGCAGGAAGCAAAGTGAGGCAACAACACAGGAGGAAGAAGGTCGCAACTGACCTCCTATAGGGCGAGACAGATACCTGTGCCTCTCGTCCAGTCATGGGGTGTCTTCACCGCTCCTCTCCTTAACCCTACCCAAGGCTTCTAAGGAATTCAAGACTCCTTGACCATCGCAAGGCCACCCTTTGATGTCTCTCGGTACAAAGAGGGTAACGCTTGGCCAGTTTCCATCATGACATCCACGACACTGTCAAAGCTTACCTTATGTCGCCCATCGCCCAACAGGGCGTATGTTGCGTGATCGAGGCTGCGCATAGCAGCCAAGGCATTTCTCTCAATACAAGGAATCTGGACCAAGCCGAGCATCGGGTCACACGTCAGGCCCAGGTGGTGCTCGATTCCCATCTCAGCAGCATATTCAATTTGATGGATCGTCCCTCCCCACAGTTGGGTGGCCGCAGCTCCTGCCATGGCGCAAGCGACCCCAACCTCTCCCTGACAGCCCACTTCAGCGCCACTGATCGATCCATTGGTCTTCACCAGGGTGCCGATGAGCCCGGCGGTGATCAAAGCGCGGATAATTTTAGATCGAGCTATCTTTTCGTGAGAGGCAAAATAATGGAGGACTCCAGGAAGAACCCCTGATGCCCCACAGGTAGGGGCGGTAACAATCTTACTGCCCGCTGCATTCTCTTCGCTTACTGCTAGCGCATAGCACAGGGGCCAAGCAACCTCACCCATGTTCTTTGCTTTGGTGTAGTATCGACTTGCCTTGCGGGCGAGCTTCAAGCCTCCGGGAAGCACTCCCTCGGCGTGAAGGCCTCGCTGAACCGCCTCCTCCATAACTGTCCACACCTCTTCCATGTAGGAGAGAATCTCTTCTCCCTCAAACTCCAAGACAAACTCCCAGAGCTGGATTCCTTCACGGCTACAATATTCGAGAATCGGACGCATCTTGGTGTACTCTTTGGGGTACGGATGGGAGGAGGGGTCCTCCTCTTCTCCTGCGATAACAATTTTGCCCCCACCGACGCTATAGTACGCTTGGCTGACACTCCCGTCCTGGCTCTTGATCACCAAGGTGTTCGGATGTGCCGGATCCTCCTCATCAGGGTACCAAAAGATCTCCACCTCCTTCTGCTGGGCGGCAAAGACTTCACGAATTGCCGTATCGGTGAGGTGGCCTTTTCCTGTGGAGGCAAGACTTCCGTAGAGGGAGACTTCATATCGATCAAAAGAGGGGGCTTGTTGTAAAAGATGTTCTGCTGCACTGCGAGGACCCATCGTGTGACTAGATGAAGGCCCGTGCCCAATCCGGTAAAGTTCGCGAATTGATTCCATAGCCTGACTTTACAAGTTTCTGTAAGGAAAGTGAAGATGTCACCATTGTGGGGCGTTGTTCACCGTAGCTATACTGCGTCGCTCTGTCAGATCTACCATGAGTGTCAAAGACAATCCTCGCTCTTTATTAAGCCACCGCATTGTCCCATCCCCTACACTCACCGTCACCTCCTCACCCCAGAGCAGGTAGAACGAAGACCCTCCGACTAACTCACTGACCCACCTTCCATCGGGAAGGTCGCCGAAGGTAACCGACAGCGGTTTCAGAAACTTTGGTGACTGGAGACTCCCATCCAAAAGCCCCATCACCAGGTGGTGCTGGTCGACCAACCTCCCATCGCCTACCAGCATACCCAACACCGATGCATCGACACTGCCCAACGCTTGAGGATTGAGGGCCCAACTCTCTACCAACAGGTCTGCCAAAACACCCTCACGTTGGGTGAGGTGGACGGTCTTAGAGGAGCCAGGGATGTAGAAGCCTCCCCAGGGAATCAAAGACCCTAATGGGTATGCACAGAACACACTCGTCCGGCCACGTGGAACAACAACGTTCACTGTCTGTACCGACGCAGGTACATGTTCCTGTACAATCCGGTCTCCCTTGGTGTACACAAGGGTCTTCCACAATGAAGAGTATGTAAGCTCCTGCCACGGGTGTGGTTCATCGATGACCACGGTAAGGGTGACCTCATCAAAAGGATTGGCTGTACAACCCATGAAGAGAAATAATACAAAGAGAAAGAGAGGAAGAATGTTTCGCACACCCCTCTAGGAGGATGGAGAAAGTTCTTGCTTCAGTGTCTCGCGCCAAGCGGTGAAAAGAGAACAGGTCTCTTCATCACGATAATCGGCATAGGTCCACGGAAGGGCTACAAAGCGTCCCTTATCCCAGATGAGAGTCAAATCAGCCCAAATGCCTTCTCTGAGGGGGACTCGATGAGTCCGGCCTTTGGCGGTAGCGAGAATGATGCTATTGAGGCTCAAGAGCCCAGGGTCGAGGTTGATCCTTCGCCCCCCATTCTCATTGAGCCACCGCTCTTCCAGCTCATTGGTCTGAATCTTGATCGAAGCCAAAGCCGAGGGATCGATCAAGGGTTTGAAGCTGAGATAGGAGCGCCACGCCTGGCCTCCCATCTCTTTCTGATAGTAGTCGCTGTAGGTAAACAGATGAGCATCACTGCGCTCATACACCGGACCAAAGAGCTCCTCAAGGAGGGGAATCAGCTCATCAAGAAGGGATGATTCAACGCTAAGAGTTCCCATGATGAGCCGATTAGCAGCAAAGGTCCGGGTTTTAGCCATCTCAGAGCGTTGAGGTATAGGTGCCCAGCACCCTGATCGATTTACAGATACCCTCCAGCTCTTCGAGCGCTGCCTCGAAGGAGCCATTGTCGCCGAGCTCGGTCTCGACGAAGAAGGAGTACTCCCATGGTTTTCCAGCAATCGGTCGGCTCTCCAACTTCTTCATGTTCAGCCCGTGCTTGGTCAAGACAAGCAAGGCTTCAAAGAGTGAGCCCGGTCGGTCACCGACGGTAAAGACCAATGAAGCGCGGTTGATCGGAGATGCTGATCGGTAAACCGCCGCATTCTCCTCACGGCTGATGATATAGAAGCGCGTATAGTTTCGTGGATTGGACTCGATGCCCTCATCAAGGATCTCAAGCTCATAGACCTTCGCTGCAGGCACTCCGGCAATCGCAGCTTTGGTCGGATCGCCTTCATTCTTTACAAAAGCAACTGCACCAGCAGTATCGAAGAAGGGAACTGCCTTGGCGTGTGCCAAAGGACCGTCCAGATAGTCAGTACACTGCGCCAGGCCCTGGGGGTGTGAGTAGACCTCTTTGATCTGATCGATCGAGGCGCCAGGGAGTCCGATAAGGTTATGGATGATCCTCACCTGCTGTTCACCGACGACCTCAATGGCCCGATGGCGATCCAGAAGGTCCAGATTCTCCAAAATCGTGCCACCGAGGGTGTTTTCTACTGGAATCATCCCATAGCGAGCTCGCCCCTCAAGTACAGCGTCAAAGGCATCGGAGAAGCTGCGGCAAGGCAGGACTTCGGTCTCTTCGTCGAACGCTCTGCGGATCGCCAGCTCACTGTAAGCACCCCGCTCCCCTTGGAAGGAGACGACCAATTGGTCTTTTGCAAGCGCGGTTGTTCGCTCCTTGCCACTTTCGGAGGGAAGGGTGATCCGAGGAATCCTCTCAAGGGATTTCCCGACCACTTGGCTGAGAGCTTGTAGGTCGCGCATCAGCTTCTCAAATTGGGAGGGATAGAGGGACTGAGGCCCATCACTGAACGCCTTCTCAGGCTGGTTGTGCACCTCGACCATGAGGCCGGAAGCACCGCTGGCAACCAAGGCCAGACTCATGGGGCTGACCATCTCCCGCAGGCCGGTTGCATGGCTTGGGTCTCCGATGACCGGCAAGTGGGTCATCTTCTGCACCGCTGGAATCGCTGAGATATCCAAGGTGTTGCGGGTCGCTCGCTCATAGGTGCGGATTCCTCGCTCACATAGAACCACTTGGTCGGTTCCGCTTGCCATTAGGTACTCGGCGGCCATAAGCCACTCCTCAATAGTGGCGCAGAGGCCGCGCTTAAGAAGAACCGGCATACCGGTCTTACCCGCTGCCTTCAACAGCTCGAAGTTCTGCATATTGCGTGCTCCGATCTGCAGCATGTCTACGTACTTTTCCATCAAAGGGACATCGGAGGGGTTCACCACCTCACTGGTGGTAGCCATACCATACTTCTCACCTGCTTCCTTGAGGTAGCGCAGTCCCTCTTCGCCCAAGCCTTGGAAGGAGTAGGGACTGGTACGGGGTTTGAAAGCCCCTCCACGAAGGATGACCGCCCCCGCTTCACGAACCGAGGCGGCGACTTGCATGATTTGGTCCCGGCTCTCAATGGCACAAGGTCCGGCGATAATTGCAATGCGGCCACCGCCAATCTTTACCTTACCAACTGAAACAATCGTGTCCTCTTTTTTGAGCTCTCGACTGGCAAACTTAAAGGGTTTGGTGATAGGAATGACGCTGGCCACTCCATCAAGCACTTGGACCTCACGGAGGTCTACACTCGACTGACCAACTGCACCGAAGACCGTCTCTTCACTGCCGACGATCTCCTTAACGGTATATCCGCGATCGCCGAGGAACTCTCGGATCGCGTCTTTTTGCTTTTCGCTGATTTGTTTTTTGAGTACGACTATCATGGAATCACGCTAAAGGGTCGGTCGAAAAAGGTCAAGAGACCTTGTCTTTTGCCCATTGCCATGATAGGTATTGGGCCATGGATGAACACTACTGGGACGAACTCTTCGCCCGTTTTAAAACTGCCATAGAAAAGGAGGGGCGAACCCTGCCTTCGGTCAGCCTGGTCGCCGAAGAGCGAAAGGACCCCTTCGGCGTTCTGATCGCCACCCTCATCTCTCTCAGAACTAAGGATGAAGTTACCCTTGTGGCCAGTAAACGCATTTTGGATCTGGCTAATAACCCCTGGGATATGGTCCGCTTAAGCGAAGAGGAGATTGCCCAGGCAATCTACCCCGCTGGCTTCTATAAGACCAAGGCCCGTAATATCCGCCTGATCAGTGATCTGTTGATCGAACGCTTCGACGGTGAAGTCCCCTCCACCCAAGAGGAGCTGATGAGCCTTCCTGGAGTGGGGATCAAGACAGCTAACCTTACATTGAACCTTGGCTTCGGAATCGATGCGATTTGCGTGGACTGCCATGTCCATCAAATTGCCAATCGCCTTGGATGGATTGAGACCAAGAGCCCAGAGGAGAGTGAAAAGGCCCTGATGAAGATCATGCCTCAGCGCTTCTGGATTCCACTCAATGAGCTACTGGTTCGCTACGGACAGGTAATCTGTCGCCCAGTAAGCCCATTTTGTTCAAAATGCCCTGAGACAGAGCGCTGCCCCAAGGTAGGGGTCACCAAGAGCCGTTAGTAACAGGCTTTCACTACCTTGGCCACACTCTCGGCCTTCCCGAGGGTATAGAAGTGCACTCCCTCCACCCCTCGGCCCAAGAGCTCTTCAGTCTGCTTGATGCACCACCACACTCCAACCTCACGGATTTCGGCGAGCGTCTTTGCACCCTTGAGGTGCTCCACCAGCTCTACGGGAAAGTCCACATGGAAGGTCTGGGGGATGGTGGCAAGGTCGCGCCTACTGCCAATTGGCTTAAGACCTGGGATGATCGGTACGGTAATGCCCGCTGCTCGGCAGCGATCGACAAACCTGAAGAAGACTTCGTTATCAAAGAACATCTGGGTGACAATATAGTGGGCTCCGCTACCGACTTTTTGTTTGAGCATAGCAATATCTTCTTCGAGGTTCGGAGCCTCTCCATGCTTCTCTGGATACCCGGCAACACCGATACAGAAGTTGGTCTTTTGAGCGTTCTTCAGCGTTGGGTCGAGGTAGATACCATCATTGAGGTTGACGATCTGCTCCACTAACTCACTTGAGTAGGTGTAGCCGCCACTGGTAGGGACAAACCGCTTGGTCCCGGCTGCCGGGTCACCTCGTAATGCCAGTACGTTCTCTAGGCCCAAAAAGTGCAACTCTACCAAATCGTTCTCAATCTGGTCAGCGGTTGAACCACCGCAGATCAGGTGGGTGACCACTGGAATGTTGAAGGTGTATTGGATCAAAGCAGAGAGGGCAATGGTTCCAGGGCGCTTACGTACTGTGCGTCGTTCTAACAACCCATCGGGACGCTCGATATAGGTTACCTCTTCCTGATGGTTGGTTACGTTGATGTAGGCGGGCTCAAACTCACTGAGGGTACGCACTGTCTCCATAATCTGCTGGGCGTTACCACCTTTCAGAGGAGGTACCAGTTCAAAGGTAAAGAGTGGCTTGTTCGCCTGTTTAAGAATCTCACATACACGCATGAAAACTCATCCCATTGTGGCAAGGCGCTCATATAAGAGTGCCTCGTCGATACCCTTCCTCTGGGCGTAGAGGGCCAATTGACGGCTTGAAACCTCGCCGATAGTAAAGTAGGAGAGATCCTCTCCGCCAATGAGCATACCACACACCGAGGAGGGAGGATCCATTGCCCAGCTTTCGGTAAGCCGTACCCCGATTCGTTCACTTGCCCTGAGCAGGGAGAAAATCGTCTCTTTCTCACTGTGATCACTCCAGATCGGGTATCCAGGGGCTGGGCGAACAAAGGAAGGGAGGGACCGATCCCATCGAGCTCGAAGTAATTTCTCAGCTCTTTGGGCCAGAACATCTGCTATGCGGTCAGCAAGGAGGCGTAGCTGTAGAGCCTCCTCCAATGCCCCTTCCTCTTCGTAACGACTGATCAGCGGAGCGAGAGCGGTCGAGGAGGTAGAGACAAAAAGGCCAATGGTATCGTTTGGGGCAATGTAGTCGGCAAGGGATTTTCCACTCCTCTCATTGCGCAAGAAGTAGAAAGAGCTTTCCTTGACCTTCACCGCTAAACGGTCACTTTCAGCATCAAAGAGGCCATATACGATTGCACACCCGCCCTCAAAGGCGGCTATGACCTCAGTTCTTTGGAGGAGTTTCTTGGCCCGAGCGATGAGATCGGCTGCCTCAGCGCTCTCAGAGGGGACTTTCCATGCAGCGCAGTACTGGCGCCAGCTGATCTCTTCGACCAAGGCGCTGAGGGAAAAATCACTTGTTGTCCACACCCCATATTCGGCGGCTTTGGAGCCATGAATCTTCTGCTTGCCCTTTGTTAGGGCCCCTTCATATGAAGATTCTACTCGCTCTGGGCCTCGATCCTTCTCTCGTAGACTTTGATAGCGCTCCTTCAATGAGAGCACATACTGAGGACCCTCTGAGCCGAGAAGTTTATTTGCCGCTAACGCCATAGCCGAGGCATCTTGGGTTTGGATGACGGTATTGCTGTATAGAGGGGCGAGTTTGATAGCCGTATGAAGCTCGCTGGTCGTAGCTCCTCCAACAAAGATAGGAGTAGTGCATCCAGCCTTCTCAAAGAGGGTAATCACCCCCTCCATCTGCTTCAACGATGGGGTGATCAAGCCAGAGAGACCGACCAAATCAGCTCTATGTGACTGGGCCGCTTCAAGAATATCCTGGGCCTCAACCATGACACCAAGATCGACTACCTCAAAGTCGTTGCACTGAAGAATCAAGCTGACAATATTCTTACCAATATCGTGCACGTCTCCTTTTACTGTCGCCATAACAGCCTTGCGACGAGTGCCTCTAACCCCCTTACCCTGTTCTAGGAAGGCGGTTATACGCGGTTGGAGGGCATCAACGGCAACTTTCATCACCCGTGCACTTCGCACCACTTGGGGAAGAAACAGCTTACCTTCTCCAAAGAGACGCCCCACCTCACGCATCCCATCCATCAAGGGGCCTTCGACCAGGGCAATGGGATTCTCCTCCTCTAAAAGAGAGAGGTCTGCAAGGAGGGTGTCAGTCAGTCCCTGCTCGATGGCTCGCGTCAATCGTTTCTTGGGATCGGTCTCCGTTTCTTTGATTGCAGCAGGGGCTTTGCTTCCTCCCTCCTGCTGTAAGGAGATTGCCAGCTCTACAAGGCGTGCTGATGCTTCGTCACTTGGTTGAAGTAGTGCTTGATCAATGATTGACTGACTCCTCTCATCAAGAGAACTGGAGCTCTTCATCGATGCAGGGTTGATGATTACCAAGTCCAGGGCAGCATGGGCGATAAAGCGTTCATGCATAGCAGAACGCAGGGCATCGTTACCCCGGAAGGAGAAGGAGAGGTTAGAGATCCCTCCACTAGTCCGCACTCGCGGAAACTCTCTCTTGATCTGATGCGTTGCATCGATGAATGCCTTTGCGTAGCCATCGTGTTCGGCGATACCGGTAGCAATGGCCAGAACATTGGCATCGAAGATGATGTCGCCCTCGTTAATACCAGCGCCTACCAACAGACAGTGACTACGTCGGGCAATCTCCATCTTCCGTTCATAGGTATCGGCTTGGCCCTTCTCATCGAAGAGCATGACCACCATCGCATACCCAAAACGAGCGATCTGACGGGCGTGGGAGAGGAAGGCCTTTTCACCCTCTTTTAAGCTGATAGAGTTGATCACCCCTCTTCCTTGCACCTCGCGCATCCCGCTCTCGATGACCGACCAATCAGAGGAGTCGATCATCACCGCTACGCGACTGACTGTCGGGTCAGACCCAAGGTGGCGCAGGAAAGTTTGCATACTCACCTGTGCATCCAAGAGAGATGCATCCATACACACATCCAGCAGTTGAGACCCCTCTGTTACCTGCTCTCGAGCAATGGCTACTGCCTCATCCCATCGCTCTTGGCGGATGAGGCGGGCAAACTTGCGTGATCCAGCGACGTTAGTGCGCTCCCCTACGACCAAGGGATCCTCAGGGCTTTGCTGATAAACGGGGTCAAGGCCGGTAAAGAAAGCCGCTGTTGGCTGCGTTGGCCTCTTGCGAGCAGGAGCACTCTGGGCGGTCTCTTTAAGGAGTTTGATGTGTTCATCGGTGGTGCCACAACACCCACCGACGATATTGAGCTTGCCCGCCTGTAGTAGTGGTTGTAATGCCTCTGCCATTGCACTTGGAGTGAGATTATAGTGTCCTTCCTTGTCAGGGAACCCGGCATTGGGGTGAGCGCTCACATAAAAGGGACAAGCATCACTGAGTGCTTGAATGAGACCAATCATCTCCTCTGGACCGGTTGAGCAGTTCAATCCAATACTGAAGAGGGGAAATGAGGCCATCGTATGGACAAATGCCTCCAGGCTCTGGCCGCTGAGGGTTCGCCCACTGGCATCACTGAAGGTCACGCTAACCATAATGGGAAGGTCTTTGCCTTTCTGGCTCATAGCATCGAGGCTTGCAATGATTGCACTCTTGGCAACCAAGGTGTCGAAGACTGTTTCAATGAGAAGAAGATCCACCCCTCCTTCGATCAGGGCAAGGGCTTGCTCAAGGTAGGCGTGGTAAAAGTCATCGAACTCAAAGCGACGCCACGCAGGATCTTCGACCTTTGCTGAAAGGCTGAGGGCATGGTTGGTCGGTCCCATCACCCCGGCAACCAGCGTCTTGTCTCCAGCTTCGGCGCGAGCAATGGCACAGGCTCGTTCATTGATCAGGGTCGTGTGGTCTTCAAGCTCATACTCGGCAAGATTGATCCGGTTGGCACAAAAGGTGTTGGTCTCGATGATATCGGCTCCGGCATCGATATAGGCGCGATGAATCGAAGCGATTACATCGCTACGGGTAAGGTTGAGGATTTCACTCGATCCTTCGGCGAGGATGGAGTTGTATCGATACGCCTCTTGGTCCAAACCTTTGGCCTGGATCATCGTGCCCATCGCACCGTCGAGAATGAGAATTCGCTCTCTAGCCAACGCCTGCAGCCGACTCATAGACGCCTTACCTCAAGCGACCCTCCAACAGCCAAAGTATCGCCAATGGTGATGATGGCCCCCTGCACCCCTTCTTCGGCGACTAGTTGCTCACAGAGCAGTTGGGCTTGTTCAGCTTTGAGGACTTTATTGCAGTATGCGGTGGCCAGAGCATCACAGCGAGCAGCATCGTTGGCTGCGACCATCACAGCATCTGCTCGCCCGAAGCTCAGCGAGTGTCCGCTGGTGGCCGAGGAGGTCGCAACCCCCATCGTACCGTCGACCATCAGGCCAACCTGATCACTGAAGGGGCTGGTAGAGGCGAGGAGGCGAACCAGAATCGGGGAGGTGAGGCTCAAAAAGATATCCCCACCGTTCTCTACCACAATTTCTGTCAATCCATGCTTCTCTTTAAGGTATCGACCCATCTCCTGGGCGATTGCCCCAGCGACCGCTGCCATCGGTCCAACGTTGGCCTGCTCTGCGGCTTCGAGCATTGCATCGAGCAGCGATGAGTGCTCTTCGTGTTGGAAGAGGGGGGTCAATGAGGTGAGTAAACGGGAGTCTGGATAATCTAAAATTTCCTGGCGAAGGCGTCTGAGCTTACGCAAGGCACTGGTCCTGAGCGCCTCAATCTCGACACTTCCACTGTAGCCGATGTAGAGGTCACTCTCCCCTACTGCAAGCGTTAGTGAAGAGAATCGTCCTGTTCCCATCTGGGTGCGATAGACTCGCCGCTGATACGTCACTATGCACCCCGCTCATCGGTAATGGCGAAGAGCCGCAAGGGACAGGCTTGTACGCAGAGTCCACAGACGACACATAGAGAGACATCGAAGACCAAATGCGCTGCTGAGTCGAGGGTCAGCGCTCGAGGAGAACAAACCGCGGTACACGCTCCGCAGTGGATACATTGCTCCTCTGCAAAGGTCAGCTCCTTTACCATCTCGCTGACCACAATCCCTATCTCATTGAGGTAAGAGACACTCTGGGCAAGGGCTTGTTCACTGCCGCTGAGCTCAACGATCAGCTTTCCGCCGCGCCCACTGGCTACATCGGCGTTGAGGATGTTGATATCGACATCATAGGTCCTCACCAGCTTGCTGACGATGGGCTGTTCGACCAGCGTGGGGCTAAAACGAAGGGCATATCGTTTTTTCATCGTGCTCCTCCTTCTCGGGGGACCAGCGGCTTTACAAAACTATCGCTGGGAAGCGGGGCTACCGCTTCGGTTAAGAAGAAACGTCCCTCTTCAATCCAAGTCTTAAGCGTGTGGGCGATCTCACGAGCTTTGGCCAGCGATGAGAGTGGAGCGGTCTTCACCGCCTTTGTATCGGCGAGGACGACCGAACCGCTGGCTAGTTCTGCATAGCTGACACTCTGTAGCTTTGGGTGCTCCTCTTTGCCATAATCCAAGATTGCCGTTTCAATCTTGTCATTGGAGATTGCAAGGTGAGCCGCCATCTTTTCATCAAGGACCGGAATGGGGATTCCGATACCCACGAAGAGGCTGATCCCATACTTCTCATAGTATGCGCTTTTGATAAAGTCGGTAGACATCGCTTTGGCATCCCCGATGACTGCCAGTGTTGCTCCGCCGAGAGTGGGCAACCCTTCAGCGGTACGCTGGCGCCTCGTATTGAATTGAGTGCCATTCCATACTACGTAGCCTTCGGTGCCGCCAAGGAAGATTCTGGTCCCCAGGCCAATGGTCCTCAGGTATGGGTCGTTGAGCAGTGGGCTGAGTTCACCGCTGGTTGAGTAGGTAATGTTACCAAAGCGCGGCAACAGGCTACCCATATAGGTGTATTTGATCTTGCCGGTCGAATTTGTCGCAGCCGCATAGTTTTGATAGGCGTTACGGGGATTGAAGAGGTAGAACTCATTGATCGTCTCTTTGTTTACCCAAGTCTCGATCTCTTTGGTCGGATAACAGTCAGTGCCCTTACCATGGGCTTGCAGTCGTACATCCTCTCCTCCGATCAACGCTTCGATGACATGTGCTCCCCCATAAGAGGGGTCGAACTTCGACTCAGCCGTTGCTCCGATGTAGGTATCGACGGCTGCAAGGCCCTCGTAGGCGCTGACACCATTGAGTCGAATCTCTTCCATCCGAATCGGTGGCGTCCAGTGTCCGAAGTTGATAATTGCCCCACTTGAGCACATTGGCCCGAAGGTTGCGGTGGTGACAATGTCCACTTCCTTGGCCAACGTGGAGAGGTCACGATCTTTGGCCATTTGGGCAAACTCTTCGGCGTTGACGACCACCACGCTTCCGCTACGAATCTTCTCGTTGATCTCTCCAATCGTCTTGGCCATCTTCACTTCTCCAGATTTTCCAATGTCAGGGCTTCGATTAGGTGATAGGCAGGAACTTCATACGGGTGACTGGCTAGCAGCGCCTTCACCGCAGCTGGTGCATTTTCTTTCTCAACTACCAGCTCCAGGCGCCACTCCTCGACCGTTGCCACCTCATTGACACTTCCGCTGAAGGGGTCGCTGCCTGCAAGAGGGCGAAACTGTCCAACTCCCAAGCTCTGGAAGCTGCAATGGTCGTAAGAGCCAATCTTTCCTGCTCCTGCAGCAAAGAGCGCCTCTTGGACCACCGCTAGGTGGGATGGAGGAACATAGGTGACGAGGATATACATCTTCTCCCTCCCGCTCATTCTCCGTATAGTGATGCTATGGTAAAGCTTATGGCCTTTCTGGGCAACCCAACGAGTAAGTACGCTAAGACCCGCCACAATGTTGGTTGGATGATTGCAGACCACCTCTTTCCCGCAGCTTCTTGGAGTGCGAAGTTTCACGCCAAGGTCGCCAATCATAATGGGGTACACCTTCTCAAGCCCGAGACCTATATGAACGAGAGTGGGCGATCAGTTCGAGCGGCGATGGACTTCTACGGCCTGGGGGCCGAAGAACTTCTGGTCGTCCACGACGACCTTGAACTCGCCTTTGGTGAAATCGTCCTTCAACAGGGTGGAGGGCTGGGCGGACATAAGGGCCTGCGGTCAATTGTCCAACACCTCAAGGATGATCAGTTTTTACGCCTTCGCTTCGGTATAGGCAGACCTCCCTTTGGCTCGGTCTCTTCGTGGGTATTGCAACGTTTTGATGCAGTAGAGCAAGCCCAAATACCTGACTTGTTACGCTTAGCTGAAGACCTAGTGTCGATGCGAAACGATACGCTTCCAATAAAGCGTACTTTGGCTTTTTCCCGATAATCGAACCCTCTAAAATACATTAGCTGACGCTGTTGCCTACTCCTTCAAACTTTTCTCAGGGGTTACAAGAATTGCCGCTCATGGTATACTTGCGTATCGACGATGCTAGGGCAAATGCCAGGGAGGCGCGATATGATTACCCGTGATTTTCGCATTTCAGTCCGGACGAGGACTGAGATGGATTTTTTTCCACCGCTGTTCGCTTCCGACTCCGATCTTGCTGCCCTTCACCGCCAAGCTGCCGAGCTTGCCTACTTCTACAATAGCAAGGTAAAGGCAAAAGGAGGCAACGATTGGGTCTCCCCAGGTCGCCTTCATGCAACAGCGGTGCTCCATCAGCTCTATCAGAGCGTGCTCACCCATCACCTCGCCGATAGCGAACCCGATTACTTTCCCCGTCTCACCAACCTCATCGCCAAGAACCATGCCGCCCAGGAGGTTCTTGCCTTCTATATAAAGGAGTTTCCTTCCCCCCTCCTTGTTGAACAAAACCTACCCATCGACTTCTTCTACGAAGAGTCGCTTCGTGGCTACTTCATCCACCAGGTCATGGAAGAGAACCCTGCCTTAGTTAAAGCGGCGAAACCCTTCTTATCCCCTGAGGGCCTCTCCTTTCCCCAAGCCTCCTTGGCGCTGACCGCCCTGCTCGGAGGCCATGGGCAGAGCCTCTCCTCCTCTGCGATGGATGGGGACATCTTCAGTTTCCTCACCCGCCCAGCAAAACTCTACCCGGATAGCCTGCTTGATCAGATTACCTACATTCTTGAACACTGGGGCGAGTTGATACCTCAGAACCTCAGAATGATGCTCCTCAGGGCGATTGACTTCGTCCAAGAGGAGGAGCGGCCTCACTTCCCAGCAGTAGGCGCCGGCGGCAAGCCCCCCATGCACGTGCCCGACTACTCTCTCTTCGATAGCGAGTATGAAGCGTTCACTGCCGACCGAAACTGGATGCCCAACGTCATCATGATGGCAAAGTCCACCCTGGTCTGGCTCGACCAGCTCTCCAAGGAGTATGGTAGACAGATCGATACCTTAGATAAAATTCCCGATGAAGAGTTAGAAAAACTCTCAAGCCGCGGCTTTACCGCGCTCTGGCTCATCGGCCTTTGGGAGCGCAGTACCGCAAGCCGAAAGGTGAAGAACTACTGCGGAAACCCCGATGCTGAAGCCTCTGCCTACTCACTGAAGAACTATGAGATCGCAGACAGCCTTGGTGGCTGGGCTGCTCTGGATAACCTGCGCCAGCGGGCAAGCCGATACAATATCCGCCTTGCCAGCGATATGGTCCCAAACCATACCGGCATTGATGGCGATTGGGTAATCAACCACCACGAGTACTTCATCCGCCAAAGTTACCCTCCCTTCCCATCCTACACCTTCGATGGGCCGAATCTCAGTGACGATCCACGAGTGGAGATTAAAATCGAGGACCACTACTACGACCAAAGCGATGCAGCGGTCACCTTCCGTAGGCGCGACCTACACACCGGCGATACAACCTATATCTTCCACGGCAACGATGGCACATCGATGCCCTGGAATGACACTGCCCAGCTTGATTTCCTTAACCCAGCGACTCGAGAGGCTGTGTATCAGCAGATCAAGCACGTCGCTCAAAACTTCCCCATCATCCGCTTTGATGCTGCGATGACCCTTGCCAAGAAGCACATCCAACGACTGTGGTATCCGGCTCCCGGCCACGGTGGGGACATCGCAGGACGCTCTCAATATGGCCTGGAAGAGAATGAGTTCAACCGCCTCATCCCCCAGGAATTCTGGCGTGAAGTCGTCGACCGGATCAGTGAGGAGCTACCCGATACCCTACTGCTTGCCGAAGCCTTCTGGATGATGGAGGGCTACTTTGTCCGCACCTTGGGGATGCACCGGGTCTACAACAGCGCCTTCATGAACATGTTGAAGAACCAGGAGAACCAGAAGTATCGCGATACCATCAAGAACACCATCGCCTTCGATGCCGAGATCCTCAAGCGGTTTGTCAACTTCATGAACAACCCTGACGAGGAGACAGCCATTGCCCAGTTCGGTGATGGCGATAAGTACTTTGGTATCTGTACACTTTTAGCCACGATGCCAGGTCTGCCGATGTTCGGACACGGACAGATCGAAGGCTATCGAGAGAAGTACGGCATGGAGTACCGCCGCGCCTATTGGGATGAGACGCCCAACCACTTCCTGGTCGAACAGCACCAAAGACGAATCTTCCCGCTTTTGAAGAAGCGATACCTCTTCAGTGGGGTGGACTTCTTTGAGATCTTCGACCTCTGGCGTGACGGTCATGTGCAGGAGAGCGCGTACTGTTACGTCAACGGCACCGAGCGTGAGCGAGCTCTGGTCTTCTACAACAACCAATATGAAGCGGTTGAAGGATGGATTAAGGCATCGGCAACAAAAACCGAAGGAAGCGGGGACAATAAACACAGCCGTACCGTTAGCCTTGCTGAGGCGCTAGGCTTGACCGTCGGCGGACGGCGTTACGTCATTTGGGACTCCTTTGAGGAGGGCCTGACGTATATGCGTCCTTCGCTACGCCTCTATGATGAGGGGATGTTTGTCCACCTCAGAGGCTTTGAGACCAAGGTCCTTCTCAATATCCGTGAAGTTGAGGATGTGGACGGCACCTATGGCCAGCTCTATGAACAAATCGGGGAGACAGGGATCGCAGACCTAGAGCTGGAGATCCTCGCCCTTCGCCTCAAGCCAGTCTACAAGGCAATGGAGAGTTTGGGATCACCCTCCTTCCTCAAGGAGGTGCGGCGCCTGATTGCAGGTCAATCAACCAAACAAAGTGAACGCAAGATGCTACTGGCCCTCGGAGAGGCGTATACTCACCTCTCAGCGGCGATGGAGACCCTCCATCCCGCAGCCCGCAAATCTTTACCGACCACAACCCGCGAGATTCCAGCAAAAGAGATGCTGGGCCTCATTCAGCGCTACAGCATGCTCTTCAAAGCAGAGAGCAGTTTCATCCGCCAAGGGGCAGCAATTCTTGATGAGATGGAGGCAATCATTGCCGCCTCGCTCTTCCTCAAGCCCTTTGTCAGTGAACATACGACAGTCTTGGAGGCTTTCCAGATCAGTGACCGTTTGCTACTCTCCCGCTTCTTTGCCCAACCGCTCAGAGAGGCAGGCTTCATCGATGAGCTGGGACGCAAAGCGTGCCACAGTGCAGCAATCCTCACTGTCAGTGCCAATCTGGTTGAGGACGTGAACCTTTCTGCCCCAGAGATTCTCTCCCAAATTCTGGACGATGAGGCGATCCGCTCGTATGCAAACATCAACGAATACCAGGGGGTGGTCTGGTACACCAAGGAGGCAATACAAGAGATCATCTACCTCAGTGCCATCTCCTTGGCTCTCTATAAGGACCTCAAAGACCCCGCTTCGTATGCAAAAGAGTTGCTGCAGCGCGAAACCAAGGCAGGATATCAGCTTCACACGCTATTGGCATAGTCAACTTTGATTGACTTGGATTGTTTGTTACATTACTCTGAAAGCTATGAAGACGTGGATAAGTTACTTGGCTGCAACAGCCTTTGGCCTGGCCGCAACACTCTTGTTCGGTGAGTCAGCACTCTTTTCTCAGATAATGTATACCGCCACCGCTTTGGTGGTCCAAGTGGGAGGCTTTGTGCTCATCCCGCTGGTATTCATCGGCTTCGCCAGTGGCATCGCATCACTGCGCAAAGATGCCAAGGGAGGGGTCTTTGCTCGCACAACGATCTTCTGGTCGATTTTCACCACGGTGGTAATTACCCTCATCGGAGCTGTGGTCTTCCGCTTCTTCCCCACACTCTTTCCTGTCAGCAGCACCGCAGGTAGCCCAGCCCACGGTCTTGGCTTCGTCACCCCCGACTCGCTGCCCAGGATCTTCTCCTCGATCCTTCCGATCAACCCCTTTTACACCCTGGTCAGCGCCGAGAGCTTCCTTGTCCCCATCATCGTCATCGCCTTGATTCTCGGCTACTTCCTCAAACCAAACATTGAGGTCATCAGGCCAGCATATGTGACGATGAACTCCCTCAGTGAGACGATGTTCCGTATGGCCAAAGCGTATAGCTCCGTCGGCTTCTTCTTCACCTTCTTTGCCGCTTCCTATTGGTTCACCCACATGCAGTATGAAGGCACGCTCTTTGTTGCCACTCGTTTCTTACTCATGCTGCTTGGTTCTGCCTTCGCTGTCCTCTTTGTCGTCCTACCGATCCTCTTTGTCCTATTCACTCGCTTTAGGATCAATCCATACAAGGTGCTCTATCGGATGATCGCCCCAGCGACGGCGGCCCTCTTCTCCGGCAGCATCTTCTTCTCCAGCCCGATGACCATCAGCTTGTCGCGCCACAACCTCGGTGTACAAAAACGTGTCAGTGCAACCAGTGTTCCGCTATATACGATTCTCGGCCGCGGTGGCTCTGCCATGATTGCAACCCTCGCTGTTCTCAGCCTACTCTTCGCTGCAACTGGCGAGATTCCTTCAGACAAAGTATTGGCCTTTGTTGCCCTTAGCGCTGCGATGTTCAGTTACCTCAGCCCCCTCTATCTGGGTTGGGAGGTCTTCTTCATCACCACCATCTCTTTGCAATTCCTCAAAATTGATCTCTATGGTGCTGAGATGACGGTCCTAGGCTTGATGCCGCTGCTCAACGGACTGGGAACGATGATCGACTCCTATATCGCAGCCTTTGGTTCGGCGTACACGACCCAGCGCATGGGCGTGAAAATCGATAGCTCCTACCGCGATATCGTCTAACGTGCTATGAAGAAAGGGCTGCGTTTCATTCTTCTGGGGATTGAGGGGATCATAACCGTCATCCTCACCGTAGCCCTTGTCCATGCAATCAACAGCTCCCTTCAGCAGGGCAGCTGGAGTATGACGCGCGCCTACCTCTTACCTAGTTTGGTCCACCTTTGGGTCACCATGGGGGTAGCAACGCTCCTCTGCTTCTTCTACCGGGCAAATATAGGAGCAGAGGCGGGGGTTCTGCCGCTGCTCTTTTTGATGGTCAGCCTGGGCAACGTGAAGATCCTCCCTCTGTATCACAGCGTGACAGCGATCGCTGTCCTCTCCCCCTATGTGGTGGCAATCATCTATCACTTCTCCCTGCTCTATACCTCACTGCTCTTTCTCAGTTCAGCGATATTCCAGCAAGCCATCAACCCAACAAAGCTTGGCCAGTACTCCTTCCTCGGCGCCTCCATCGCTCTCTTCATTTCCCTACTCGCCCCAGTGTCCATCAACCACCCCTCATTTCTTTGGGAGGTCAGTGTCACCAATCCTCTCTTCTCAGCGGTCTGTATCCTGATCAACCTCT
>JBAZCM010000010.1:0-35297 GCA_041654935.1 Sphaerochaeta sp.
TGGGAATCCAAAAGATCCCGATGGTCTCCCTCTTTGGATTTGTCTTCAACCCCTATACCAAATATGCATTCTTAGTGATGCTCACGGTTGTCGTCTTCATCGCGTACTTGCTCTTTCAGCGCCTCGCACGCTCGCGCATGGGCAGGGCTTTGACCGCAATCCGTGAGGACGAGGTCGCTGCCCAGTCGATGGGTATCAACATCACCAAGTATAAGGTCTACGCCTTTATGCTTGGAGCCACCGTCGCTGGCGTCGCAGGATCATTTCAGGCAGTCTTTACCCTCAGCGTAACACCGGGTACCTACACCTTTATGGTCAGCGTCATGGTCCTCTGTATGGTCGTTCTCGGAGGTATGGGTAACTTCAAGGCTTCGATCCTAGGCGCATTTATTCTTCAGTTGATCAGCTACTTTCCGCAGCTCACCGGCCTGACGTCGGTTATTCCCCCACAGTTCAAGCAGATTCTCTTTGGCTTGATTCTCGTCATCATGATGATCTGGCGTCCCCAAGGACTCTTGGGACGTGAGAAGATCAACTACGCCAAGGGGGGTAAACGATGATTTTGCTTGAGACTGAGAAACTGACACGTGCCTATGGCGGTGTCGTTGCAGTGAACAAAGTGAGTTTTAGCGTTGAGGAGGGTCTGATCACTGGCCTAATCGGCCCCAACGGAGCAGGTAAGACGACACTCTTCAATAATATTACCGGCTTGGATACCCCCACCAGAGGACGAGTCCTCTTTGAAGGCAAGAATATCACTGGCGCTCCAGCTCACAAAATCTGTCGGATGGGTATCGCCCGTACCTTTCAGAACATCCGCCTCTTCAAGGAGCTGACGGTTGCCGAAAACGTGATGATCGGACGTCACTTCAAAACAGGCAAGAGTGAGCACAAGGGCCGCTTCTTAAACGCTGTGAATAGCTATTTTCGTCTCTATCAGGAAGAAGAACAGATCTACAGTAGGGCGATTGATTGGCTTGAATTCTTTGACATGGAAGACATGCGAGATGAGCTTGCCAAAAACTTACCCTACGGCAAGCAGCGAGAGCTTGAGATCGCCCGTGCCTTGGCCACCGATCCGAAGCTGCTCTTCCTCGACGAGCCGGCAGCTGGGATGAACCCCCAGGAGACTGACCACCTGATGGCGATCATCCGTAAAATCCGCGATCTTGATATCACCGTCGTGTTGATCGAGCACGATATGAAGTTGGTCATGTCCATCTGTGATACGATCACTGTACTCAACTACGGACAGAAACTCGCTGAGGGGACTCCCCGTGAGATTCGACGTAACCAAGACGTCATCGAAGCATACCTAGGAAAGGAAGAGTGATGAAAGCCCTGCTGAACATAGAGGATATCAGTGTCTCGTACGGAAACATCCGGGCATTGAAGAACGTAAGCATGCACGTCAACGAGGGGGATATTGTTTGCCTCATTGGCGCCAACGGCAGTGGAAAATCCACACTTCTGAAGGCAATCGTTGGCCAGGAGCCGCTGGTAAGCGGTAGTGTCACCTTCGATGGCGAGGAGATTTGCAAGGCTCGCGTCGAGATGAACCGCTCCCAGCGTCGTAAGGGACAGATCACCACCGATATGATCGCCGCTCGCGGCATTGCCTTGGTGCCCGAGGGTCGGCGAGTCTTCGCTGATATGACGGTTGAAGAGAATCTGGACATGGGAGCCTTCCTGGTACGTGATGACAAACTCATAGCTACACGCAAGGAAGCGATGTATGACTTCTTCCCTATCCTTGGGGCACGAAGACGTCAGAAAACTCGATCACTTAGCGGTGGAGAGCAGCAGATGATGGCCATAGCCCGTGCTCTGATGAGCGGCCCTCGTCTCATCCTCCTCGATGAGCCTGGCTTAGGGCTTGCCCCGCTGGTCATCGCTGATATCTTTGAGAAGATCGATGTAATCAACAAACAGGATAAGGTGACTGTCTTCTTGGTAGAGCAAAATGCTCGTATGGCACTGAAGGCCTCAAGCCAAGGGTATGTGTTGGAGAATGGGCGAGTCGTCCTAGAGGACTCCAGTGCAGCACTCTTGGAGAACGAACAGGTTCGGGCAGCATATCTAGGCGAATGATGGCTGGATATTGGTGCCGGCTTGATTTATCATAGAGATAGATGGTTGGTAGGAGAGACGCATGATTATCGAACGAAGAATGACACGTAATCCAGTGACGGCAACCCCAGATATGTCCATTGCGGAGGCTTCTAATCTGATGAAGCAGGAGAAGGTCCACCGCCTGCCTGTCCTGGACAAAGACAAGAAGCTGGTGGGGATCATCACGGAGAAGGACATCCTGTATGCCACACCATCGCCTGCAAGCAGCCTCTCTATTCATGAGATGGCATATCTTTTGAGCAAGCTCACTGTCAAAAAGCTGATGAGCAAGAACGTGGTGACCATCGACAAGAACATCACCGTCGAAGAGGCAGCACGCCTGATGGTCGACCAAGATCTCTCCAGTCTTCCAGTCCTTGATGGCGATCGCCTCATTGGCATTGTCAGCAAAAGCGATATGTTCAAGATCCTCCTCGAGCTCTTTGGGGCTCGCCACTTTGGGGTACGTGTCTCCTTCGTCGTGGACGACAAGCCGGGGACCATCGCCAAGATCAGCCAAGCCCTCAGTGAGGCTGGCCTGGATATCATCGCCTTCGGTACCTTCATGGGAACCGATCCGACCAATGCAATCTGTACGGTAAAAGTTCAGGGCGCATCGATGAGCAAGACCGTTGAGATCATCAAACCGTTTGTCTCTCAGCTCTTGGACGTTCGGGAGATGTAATGGCAACCAAACCCAAAAAAAAGGGTACCAAGAAGGTCAAGACGGTTGTTTCCAACCGTCTTGATTCATCTGAAGGTACCAAGAAAGAACGAAAACAACCCATAGTTCTTGGCTACGATCCAAACGCAAATTTCGGCGACATCCTCAAAAGCTGGGAGACCACCGGGGAGCTTACCGGGGTGACGAAACGGATGAAGAGTCACTCCAAGTCTACGATCAAGCGCTCTTTTGGCGATATCCTTGCCGAATGGGAAGGGGAGAAGAAGGAGAAGCCCAAACAAGCAGCAGAGCCGATTAAGAAGAGCAATCCATACAAGCCAACCAAAGACTTTGGCGATCTCCTTAATGCCTTTGAAGGCAAGCAGCCGACTAAAAAGCGGCCTTCTCTCGATCAGGCCAAACCGGTCACTCCCAAGCCTAAAGGGCCGATGAAGCCCTCCAAAGAGATGGAGGAGGCCCTGCTGGAAAAAGAAGAGCTGGATGCTGAGCGAACGGTGAAGACAGCCTGGTCATTTGCAGACACTTATCGTCAGTGGAACGAACAGACCGATGAACATAAGGCGATCCGTGAAAGCAAACGTATCAAGCGTGAAGAAAAACGCCCTGAATTGACCATCAGTGAGTTACGTGCTCTTTTGCCTGAGGCAACCTTGGACCTACACGGACTGACGGTTGTTGAGGCTGAACGAGCAACCGCTGACTTTTTGCGTAGTAGTGGTGAGCAAAAACTAAGAAAAATTGCCATTATCACTGGCAAAGGGTTACACAACGATGTTGGGTATTCCCTGCTCAAAGAGGCAGCCTTGAGCCAAATACGGCTCAGTGGAATCGTGCGCGAAGCACACACCCCTAAGGCACGCCACGGTGGTAGCGGGGTTATCTGGGTAATTCTAAAGAGTTTATAGGGTACAGACACACAAAGGCCGGAGAAACTCCGGCCTTCGTATGCAAGGTGTTACCGCTCGCGGTAGATAATCCGTCCCTTGGTCAGATCGTAGGGCGACATAGCTACCCGTACGGTATCCCCTGGGACAATGCGGATATAGTGTTTACGCATCTTACCCGATAGGTGGGCAAGGATGACGTGTTTGTTCTGTAGTTCAACACGGAACATCGTGTTGGGGAGGGCTTCCTTTACAATGCCTTCCACTTCAATTGCTTCTTCTTTAGCCACAAATCCTCCAATATTTGCTTTAACGCTAGGAAATTATAGGCATTGCATCCGCTTCTGTCAACCGAAGAAAATATCGAAATATCCCTTTATGAAAATGAAGATGATGATTGCCGGCAGGATATACTTGAAATAGATGCGCAGCTTTGAGGGGAATTTCATGCCCTCTCCGGCATCTGCTTCGGCGATGAATTTGTCCCAACCCCAACCATATTTCCAGGTGCAGTAAAGGGTAAATACCAGTGAGCCTAAGGGCAGTAGTGTGGTGCTGACGATGAAGTCCTCCAGGTCCAGTACTCCGCTACCAGGTCCCAGTGGCTGGAATCCTGCCCACTTGTTGAAGCCCAGGATACACGGAATGCTCAGCACGGAGATGGCGATGGCATTGATCAAGACCGCTTTTTTGCGGCTCATACCCTTCGCATCAATCCAGTAGCTGATGATGTTCTCAAAGACGGCAATCAGAGTAGAGAGGGCTGAAAAGCTCATGAAGAGGAAGAAGAGGGTACCCCACAGTCTTCCTCCTGCCATCTGGTTGAAGATATTGGGCAGGGTAATGAAGATCAAGGAGGGACCGGCATCTGGTTGCAGGCCAAAGGCGAAGGCTGCGGGGAAGATGATCAAGCCGCTTGTCAGGGCAACGACAGTGTCCAACCCAATGATCCGTACCGCTTCACCGGTGAGGCGGTGCTTTTTATCGATATACGATCCGAAAATTGCGATTGATCCGATACCGAGGCTCAAGGTGAAGAATGCTTGGCCCATCGCAGCGTAGACCGCCTCAAAGAACCCATCCTGAACTAATTTGGAGAAGTTGGGGACGAGGTAGAATTTTAGGCCTTCTGAACCACCCTTGAGAGTAAGGCTGTTGAAGGAGAGGACAACCATCAGCAAAATCAAGCCAATCATCATGTACTTGGTGACCTTTTCAACGCCCTCTTGCAGCCCTTGGGCTACAGGGTAGAAACCAATGGCGACAGCTACGATCATCCAGAATGCCATCGAGATGGGGTTATCGAGCATTGTGCCAAAGAAAGCTCCAACGCCGGCGGGGTCCAATCCTGCAAAGTCGCCCTCGACCATGTGGACGAAGTAGTAGAGAAGCCATCCGGTGATGGTGGTGTAGAACATCATCAGCGTGTAGTTACCGATGATGGCGAACTTACCATAGTACCCCCATCCCTTCTTCTTGGGAGTCAAGGTATTCAATGCCAAACCAATGTTCTGTTGGCTTGCTCGTCCGATGGCGAGTTCCATGACCATGACAGGGAGACCGAGGATGACCAAAAAGAGGATGTAGATCAGCACAAAGGCCGCCCCACCATAACGACCGGTAATAAAGGGGAACCTCCACACGTTGCCCAATCCGATTGCACAACCTGCGGACAATAGGATGAATCCCAGCCTACTGCCTAACGTCTCGCGCTGTTTCTTTTCTGCCATAGTGTTACTCTCTGGTTTCGTTTTCGTCGTATTTTTTACATACTGGTTCATTTTATGCTCATATGGCGACATAAAGCAACAGAAAGTTACAAATTGAGTCATCACGTTGACAACAAAGGCGTACATCGGCAAGATAGTTCAATACTATTGTGCAGTTGAGGTAAGACGATGGCAAACAAGAGTGCATTGAACGCATATTTGTCCAGAGGGGCAGAGATTAATCCTGCGATGGTCGCCTATACGGCAGCCCTCGACCAAATCGCCGCCGTAGAGGCTGAGGTGGCGAAGCGAATCGTCAATGAGCTGGCAGATCAGCGTAGTCATTTGAAGCTTATTGCCAGTGAAAACTTCTCTTCGATGGCTACGCAGATGGCAATGGGAAACCTGATGACCGACAAATACAGCGAGGGGTACGCCTACCATCGTTTTTACGCGGGTTGTGAGAACGTTGACGCCATTGAGGCATTGGCTTGTGACTATGCAAAGGAGATCTTCGGAGCTGAGCACGCCTATGTGCAACCGCACAGTGGAGCCGATGCAAACCTCGTCGCCTACTGGGCAATCCTCAACACACGTATCCAGGTGCCAACCCTGGCAGAGATGGGCATCACCAACCCAGCCGACTTGGACCGAAAGGCGTGGGACCGGGTTCGAGAGAAGATGGGCAACCAACGACTTTTGGCCCTCGACTATTACAGTGGTGGTCACCTGACCCACGGATACCGCCAAAACGTATCTGCCCAAATGTTCGATGCCTACAGTTACAGCGTCAATCCTGAGACCGGAATCCTGGATTATGATGAGATTGAGCGTATTGCCCATGAGGTCAAACCCTTGATTTTACTCACCGGATACTCAGCATATCCACGAAAGATTGACTTCAAACGAATGAGTGAAATCGCAAAAGCTGTTGGAGCGGTCTTCATGGTTGATATGGCCCACTTCGCCGGCTTGGTTGCAGGCAAGGCTTTTGTCGATGAGTATGATCCGGTGCGCTGGGCTGATGTAGTTACCACCACCACCCACAAAACCCTTCGCGGACCACGTGGAGGGATGGTACTCTGCACTGAGGAGTTTGCCGAGAGCGTGGACAAGGGATGTCCCCTGATTCTCGGTGGCCCCCTTCCCCATATGATGGCAGCCAAAGCGGTGGCCTTCAAAGAGGCTCTCGATCCCTCCTTTGTGACCTATGCAGCCAAGATCGTGGAAAATTCCAAAGCCCTCGCCCAAGCGTGTATCGATAATGGTATCACCGTCGCTACCGGCGGCAGTGACAATCACCTCATGCTCCTGGATGTCCGCTCCTTTGGCCTCAATGGCCGTCAGGCAGAGACAGCTCTTCGCGAGTGTGGGGTAACGCTGAATCGCAACTCTCTGCCCGCCGACCCCAACGGAGCCTGGTATACCAGTGGCCTGCGCATTGGCACCCCAGCCTTGACAACCCTGGGTATGGGAGCTCAGGAGATGAAAGAGGTAGCCTCCATCATCGCGTTGGTACTACAGAACACCAAGCCTGCCCTGATCACCAAGGGAACAAATGCTGGTAAGACCAGCAGGGCACGGGCGGAAACCGATGATGCAGTCAGAGAAGAGGCAAAACAGCGTGTCGTGGCATTGCTGAATCGATTCCCGCTCTATGAAGAGTTGGACTTGCCCTTCTTGGAGCAACACTTCTGCCAATGATTGGTCCCCTGTACAAGAGGCGTGGACAGTGGTAGCATTGGCTTGGTTGGAGGAACCCAATGAGTAAGATTGTTGAGAGTTTACGGTACAGCAAGGACCATGAGTGGGTCCGTATTGAAGGCGATCGTGCATTTGTCGGGATCAGCGACCATGCGCAATCAGAACTCGGCGAAATTGTCTACGTTGAGCTGCCGCCAACTGGCGAACGCTACGAACAAGGAGAGGAGATCTCCACCGTCGAGAGCGTGAAGGCAGCAAGTCCGATCATCAACCCCATCGCTGGGGTGGTTGTCGAGGCAAATGAAGAGCTGGATGGCTCACCTGAGCTGATCAACGAGGATTGTTATAAGAACCATCTCTATGTGCTCAGTCCCTTTGATCAAGAGCAGTACGATGGTCTGTTGGATGCAGATCAGTACAAAGAATTCCTTGCCACCCTCTGATGATCACACCTACTGCCGCCTACGGGCGGCAGTACTCTGTCCAACTACCCGGAGGTATCCATGATTTATCCCTATATTCCTCATACCAATGAGGATCGACGAGCAATGCTCGAGGCCATTGGGGTGAAGAGCATCGACGAGCTCTTCTCCGTGATGGGAGAAGACTTGCTCCTCGAGGACTCAGTACCCATCAGTCATGGGAGAACTGAGGATGAAGTACAAAGGATGATCGACTCGATCGCCCAGCGTAACGTACGTGGCATCCCGTTCCTCGGAGCTGGCTGTTACGACCATATTGTCCCCTCAACGGTGAAAGCCCTCTCCTCACTGCCATCCTTTGTCACCGCATACACCCCCTACCAGGCTGAGATGAGCCAAGGGCTATTGCAGGCGATCTATGAATTCCAGTCGATGATCTGTGAGATTACCGGCATGGACGTCTCCAACGCCTCCCTCTACGATGGAGCCAATGCAGCTGTAGAGGCAGCGGGGATTATGATCGCGTCCAAGCGTAAAGCCAATACTGTTCTGGTCTCCAGCACGATCCACCCCTTTGCCCTACGGGTGTTGAACACCTGGGCAGCAGGAGCTGACCATGTCATCTCGGTGGTGCCTGCTAAGGAGGGAACGATTGACCTGGAGAGCTTGGAGGGCATGCTGGATGATTCGGTCGCCGGCCTGATCGTCCAAACCCCCAACCGATACGGTTTGCTTGAGGACTATACAGGAATAGCAGATCGTCTGCATGAGCAAAAGAGTCTGTTTGCCATCATGGCTGATCCCCTCTCTTTGGCACTGCAGCGCACCCCAGCTGAGTGGGGTGCAGACATTGCCATCGGAGACACCCAAGCGCTCGGCCTTCCATTGGCCTTCGGCGGTCCATCCTGTGGCTATATTGCAGTCACCACTGCCTTGATGCGACGAATTCCCGGTCGAGTAGTGGGGGCCACAGTTGATAAGGAGGGCAGGCGTGGATACACCCTGACCCTGCAGGCACGTGAGCAACACATCAAGCGCGAACGGGCGACGAGTAACATCTGCTCAAACCAAGCTCTCGCCGCCTTGATGACCACTATTCATCTCTCAAGCCTTGGCTGGGATGGGATGGTTGAAGCTGCCAAGCAAAGCTACGCGAAAGCCCATTACCTAGCGTATCACCTCGCCCAATTGCCAGGCGTCACCCTTGTCTGGGATAAGCCGTTTTGGTGTGAGTTCCCCCTGATCTTCTCCGATGCAAAGCGGATGAGAAAATTCCTGCAAGAGCTTCGCAATGAAGGAATTTTTGCAGGAGTCAGACTCTCGAGTCTGACACGAAAGGCAAGCGATGAGCTGGTCCTGTTGGTTGCAGTGACCGAGAAGCGTAGTCGTGAGGAGCTGGAAATTTACCTGGCTGCTGCAAGGAGGGTGTTGAAATGAGTGGACCACTATTGATCGATCTCTCCAAACGTGGACGAAAAGCCTACTGCTATCCTCCCCTGGATCTTCCCCGTGGCTTTGATCAAGCGTTACCAGACCTTCCTGAACAGCTGCAAAGACAGAGCATAGCTCGCCTTCCTGAAGTAGCTGAGCTGGATGTGGTTCGCCACTTCACCCGCCTCTCCAATCAGGTTCACGGAGTGGATAACGGCATGTATCCTCTTGGCTCCTGCACGATGAAGTACAACCCCAAACTCAGTGAACATATTGCAGCAATGGAGGAGTTCACCCAAATACATCCTCTGCAGGACATCTCTACGGTCCAAGGCTGTCTGAGTGTGATGTACAACCTATTGGAGGACCTCGCTTCGATCACCGGCATGAGCTGGGGATCGCTACAGCCCTGCGCAGGCGCCCATGGGGAGTACGCAGGTCTGAAGATGATCCGAAAGTACTTCACCAGCCACGGGCAGAGTCAACGCACCAAGGTCCTCATTCCCGTCAGTGCCCATGGGACGAACCCAGCAAGTGCTGCGGTCGTAGGCTTTGATGTCGTGGAAGTTGCGAGCAATGCTGCGGGCCTGGTTGACGTCGACGATCTTGCCTCAAAGCTTGATGAGACCGTCGCAGCTTTGATGCTGACCAACCCCAATACCCTAGGCCTCTTTGAAAAAGACATTTTACAGATTAGTGAGATGGTTCATGAAGCAGGGGGATTACTGTACTACGATGGTGCGAATATGAATGCCATCATGGGCATGGGAACCCCTGGGGATATGGGCTTTGATGTGATTCACCTCAACCTCCATAAGACTTTTGCCACTCCTCATGGTGGTGGAGGACCTGGCAGTGGCCCGGTGATGGTCAATGACCGCCTTCGCCCCTATCTGCCTACACCGGATATCGAACTGACTGACAGCGGCTATGTCTATCGCTGGGATGAGGAGGACTCGATCGGTAAGGTCAGTATGTTCTGGGGCAACTTCCTGGTGGCCCTGCGAGCGTATGTCTACATCCTCCGGATGGGTAGTGAAGGCATCAAAGCAGCCAGTCGTCATGCGGTTCTTAACGCTAACTACCTAGCAACCAAGCTTGCTGCGCGCATCGCAATCCCCTATGGAAAGCGGTGCATGCACGAGTTTGTTGTCAGTGCCAAGGAGCTCAAGGAGCGTCATGGGATCACCGCCCAAGACCTAGCAAAAGCTCTGATCGACGAAGGCTATCATCCACCGACCATTTACTTCCCCTTGCTTGTCGAGGAGGCAATGATGTTTGAGCCAACTGAGAGTGAGAGTGTAGAGAGTCTTGATCGGTTTGTAGAGGTCTTCTTCAAAATTCTGGACCGCGCAGAGAGCGATCCCCAGTATCTGAAGGATGCGCCACACTACTGTCCGGTCGGAAGATTGGATGAGGTGCGCGCAGTCAAGCAACCAGATCTCAGATATTAGCCCTCTTTTACTTTGCAGTCTGCCCATATTTACGGTATCTTGTCGGTATGAGCAGACTGTTGATTCAAAATGGACTTGTTGTAGATACTGAATGGACGCGCCATGCCGATCTTCTTGTTGAAGATGGCAAGATAACGCGTATCGCTGCAGAGATTGATGAGAACTCGGTGCCCGAGGGAACAGAGATTGTTCACGCAGAGGGCCTGTGTATTCTGCCCGGGGTCATCGATGCCCATACCCACTACCATCTCGAAAGCCGTGGTACGGTCACCGCTGACTCCTTCAAGGAGGGCAGCAAAGCCGGTGCCTACGGCGGTGTGACCACCGTCATCGACTTTGCCGATGACCTGCCTGGTAAAACCCTCGCCCAATCAGCAAAGGCGCGCATCGACCAGATGCAAGAGGGGATGGCTATCGACTTCTCCCTTCACCAAGGGGTGTATCGACTCCGCCCTTCGCTGAAAGAGGAGTTGGCCGCCCTCAAAGAGGTTGGGGTGAAGGTCATAAAACTCTTTACCACCTACAAGAATGTCGGCTACATGATCGAGAAACGTGAAGAGCTGAAAGAGGTTCTGACCCTTTGTAAAGAGTTGGAGATCCTCGTCACTGTCCACTGTGAGGATGACCAAGTTATCAGCGATGCACAGAAGGCATATAGGGGCGACTGGGGGCCTGCCTCTCATCCTGTATTGCGTCCAAGCCTTGCAGAGGCACAGGCGATCAGGACGATGGGTGAATTAGCCCTAGAGGTTGAGATTCCTCTGTACGTAGTGCATTTGTCCAGCAAGGCGGGCCTTGAGGCAGTGCGCGATTTACGCAGCCAAGGGCTACGGGTCATCGTGGAGACAACCCCACATTATCTCTTTTTGAACAATGAGAAACTTACTGGAGTTGAGGGCCCACTCTATGTGATGACTCCACCGCTTCGGGATGAAGAGGACACCAAGGCGCTACAGGAAGCGTTGCTCAATGGGGAAGTGCAGGTAGTGGCAACCGACCACTGCGCTTTTAATCGAGAGCAAAAACTTGCCAGCAACGACAGCCGTACCATCCTTCCAGGAATCCCTGGCAGCGAAGAGCTCTTGCCTCTCATCTATACCCTAGCTGCCCAAAGTGGACGCATTGGTATTCAACAAGTGGTCAATCTCCTCAGTACCGCCCCAGCAAAGGCCTTTGGCCTCTATCCCCAAAAGGGGGCAATCAGGGTAGGTAGTGATGCAGACCTTGTCCTCTTTGATCCTGACCACGCATGGACAATCACCGACCAGACTATCCACAGCAGCGCAGGCTACTCTGTCTATAATGGGATGACTGTCCTTGGAAGGGCTGTTATGACTTACCTCAGGGGTAGGCTTGTGGTAGGGGACACCATCTATCTGGGTATTACTGGCAATGGATCGTTTATCCCACAGACCTATGTTGGCCGTGGCAAAACGATCATGCACTAGGAGTTTGGATGATTGAAGGAATTTTGTTTGACATGGATGGGGTGCTCATCGACAGTGAGCCTATAATCCTCCATGCCGCCCAAGCATTCTTCAAGCGAAGAGGTATCGATACTAAGGCCGAAGACTTTCGCCCCTTTGTGGGAGCAGGGGATCGGCGCTACCTCTGTGGAGTAGGGGCGCTCTACGGCCTGGATATCGATTTTGATGTGGCAGTGGTGGAGCTGTACGAATTGTACGAAGAGTTTGCCAAAGAGGCTTCCTCCTTTGAGGGAGTGCACCGATTTCTCTCCGATGCAAAGCGTTCTGGACTCAAAGTTGCTGTTGCAACTGGCAGTGAGAGGCGCAAAGCATTGGTTAATCTTGCAGCTATAGGCTTGACTGAGGATGATTTTGATGTGGTCATCAGCGGAGAGCAGGTGATCAAGAGTAAACCTGAACCGGATATCTATCAGCTTGCTGCCCTTACCTTAGGTCTTCCTCTCTCCTCGTGTCTCGTTGTTGAAGATGCTCTTCATGGGGTTGTCAGTGCTAATAGAGCGGGAGCGACGGTGTTGGCTCTTCCAAACTCCTTCAACAAGGAGGCGCTTAAGAAGGCAGG
The DNA here is from genome assembly GCA_041654935.1 of Sphaerochaeta sp. Taxonomy (GTDB): domain Bacteria; phylum Spirochaetota; class Spirochaetia; order Sphaerochaetales; family Sphaerochaetaceae; genus Sphaerochaeta. Next base: position 12,448 of record JBAZCM010000010.1, read on the forward strand.
AAGCCATGTTGTACTCGATACGCTTGCTGACTTTGGGACCTTTGATAGCAAGGAAGAGTTTAACCGGCTTCTCAATGCAGCAATTCAGTCGATGGGAATACTGTACGGAACACAGCGAATTGCTGTTGAAAAACTCACTGAGGAACAGCGTACTTCACTCTTTGAGAAGGCTGTTGCCGCTGCCTACGCAAGTCGCAACAATGCTTATGCCCCGTATTCACACTTTAAAGTGGGTGCAGCCCTGGTCAGTGGAGGAAGTTTGGCAGTCTACAGTGGATGCAATGTGGAGAATTCCAGCTATGGGGCGACCATTTGTGCTGAACGCAATGCAGCTCTCCATGCAGTGGCTTCAGAGGGGGAAGTAGGCTTTGAGATGCTGGTCGTGGTCAGCGATGATAGCCCGCCCGCCCCTCCATGTGCCCTGTGCTTGCAGGTACTCGCTGAGTTCTGTCGACCTGAGACCGAAGTGCATCTGGTCGATACATCGTATGCCGAAGGAAAAGGTGGGGCTCACATCACCCTTCGGTTCAGTGAATTACTCCCTCACCCTTTTATCTTCCCTTCAATGCGTCAGTCTTGAAGGGCCATGATCTTATCAACGCGCCTCTGATGACGTCCCCCCTCAAATGAGGCATCAATATATGCGTCGAGCATCGCTACGGGGTCTTCTCGGTAGTCAACTCGCCCGCCAAAGGCAATGAAGTTCGCATCATTGTGACTGCGAGCCATCGAAGCTGCATAGCTGTCCTGCGGAAGGGCGCAGCGGATGCCGTCAATCTTATTTGCACTGATGGAGATACCAATTCCCGTTCCACAGAGGAGGATGCCAAAGTCATACCCGCCTCCCAAATACTCCTTTGCAGCTGCTTGGGCCATGTCAGGGTAGTCGACAGACTCCTCTGTGGCAACGCCGAGGTAGTTGGTCTCAAAGCCTCGCTGGTGTAAGTGGTCGATCAGGGTTTGGGCAAGTTCTACTGCTCCATGGTCGTTAGCTATTACTACTTTACTCATACTCATACTCATCCTCCACTCAAATCCTAGCTGATTTGACGTTTTCTGACCAGCTCTTCTGAGTTGTCAGCGCAACTCAAGTGCGGTACACTAGGACAACTTAGGAGGGCTTGTGGCAGACATTTATGTGACCGGACATCGCAACCCGGATATGGATAGTATCTGTGCTGCATACAGCTATGCGTATCTGAAGAACAAGGTTGACCTGAACAATACCTACCATGCAATCAGAATCGGAAACCTCAATGAGGCGACCCGAGCTCAATTTGAGCGCCTTGGTGTGAGCGCCCCCCCATTCCTTCGGGATATTCGTACCAAGGTGGAGAGCGTGGTCAGCACCAGTGACTTCACCGTCGATATTTCCGATCCAATCTTCAGTCTCGTCTCTTTTTATGGCTCTGAGAGCCTGAGTGCTGTCATCCCAGTCATGGAGAATGGCACGTTTCGCTCCTTGGTAAGCATCGATGACGTCAGCGGTTTCATTCTTCAGGAGAATAGTACCAAGCGTCCAATCTATCACTTTGTGGTAGATAATATCCCCAAGGTCCTTGAGGGCTCTTTTCTCAAACGAGCAGGCGATGATATCTTTGATGCTCCGATCATGATTGGGGCAAGTCGTTATGTCTCCTTCTGCCGACAGATGGCAGCACTTGGAGATGTGAAACCCATTTTGGTAGTCGGAGATCGTGAGAATCACATCAAAAAGGCCATTGAAATGCAGATTCCGGCTATCATCCTCACTGGTATTGCCGACGAAATTACCAGTGTTGTCGATTGGGATTCATACCAAGGTACTGTCTTTGTCTCCTCTTTCGATACTGCTGAGACGTTCCGACTCTTGCGCCTCACCGTCCCGGTAGGGATGCTTGCTGGCAAGAAGAGCCTCTCGGTTGAGGTCGACCGACTCTTTGATGAAGCCCGTGATATCCTCACCGACAACAACCTGCGCTCCTTGCCGGTCTTTGACGAAGGGGTTTTCAAAGGGTTCGTTACCCGTTCTTCCTTTCTTAATAAACCGAGGTCCAAGCTCATCATGGTAGACCACAATGAGAGTGAGCAATCCATAGAAGGGATTGAAGAGGCTGAGGTCGTTGAGATCATTGACCACCACCGCCTCGGCGCTGATCGGACGAGAGAACCAATCTTCATCTACTGCGAGCCCTTGGGGTCGACCTGCACGATCGTCTACAAGCTCTTTGTCCAGCACGGAGTAGAGATTCCCAAGACCCTGGCTCGAGTTATGCTCAGCGGAATCCTCAGTGACACGATCATCCTCAAGAGTCCCACGACAACGTTCGAAGACTATACGGCAGTCCAAGACCTGTTGGTGCTCGGTCAGGTCTCTGATATGCGCCACTTTGGGGAGACGATGTTCAGCGGAGGAGCTGCCTTGGTGAAGGCTGATCCTCGGCGAATGTTGGAGGGAGACTTCAAACGGTACAAGGAGGTAGGCGTTGCCTTTGGTATCGGTCAGGCTGAGGTCACTACCCTCAGTGATGTTGATGACTACGCACAAATCTACCTCGATGAGCTGGAGAATCTTCGAAAGGCATATATGCTTGATTGGACGATGTTCCTCATCACCGATGTGGTACGTGAATCAAGTATCCTCTTGATGACTTCCATGCCAATTGCCGAACGAAAGATCTCATACAAGAAGGAGGGGGAGGGACGCTACCTCGCCCAAGGGGTCCTCTCGCGCAAAAAGCAACTGCTACCTGAGATTCTTCGAGTTTTGGAAGAGTAATTTACCTGATCTCTGCAATAGTGTTCACCGAGGGAATCGCCTTCAGACTCTTGAGGATCTTCTTAAAGTCATCCTCCTTCTCCATCTCCATGGTGAAGGTTCCGGCAAGCTTACCCTCATCATCATCGTAGAGCCGACCTTCGATCAGGTGTCCGCGATACTTACGCAAAGCGCCTTCGATCTCTCCGAAGAGGTCGTAGGTGCGTTTACTGGTAATCGAGAAGCGTTTGGTCAGCTTGGGATGCTCATTCTCCCACTCAACTTCAATGGAGCGGTCGACGATCTCACTCATATTCTTGAGGTTTGGACAGTCACGGCGGTGGACAATGATTCCTCGTCCCCGACTGATGTAGCCGACAATGTCATCACCCCGTACCGGTGAGCAGCACTGGGCGATGTTGATCATCATGTTCTTCTCATCACCGACGCGGAACTTCAGTCGTTTCTCGTCAAGGACCTGGCGGACGATGTTCTCATCATCAAGCGGTGGTGCTGGTGGGGCAGGCTGTTCAACTTTTGCTGCTTCGGTGACCTTGCGCTTTGCAATGATCTCTTTGTCGATGAGGATGTTCTCATCATACTTGTTCAGCCATGCTCGGATTTTGCGACGGGCACTGTTGGTCTTGGCGTATCGCAACCACTGCAGGTGAGGCCGCGCATTGGGGCTGGTGAGAATCTCGATGACTTGGGTATTCTTCAGAGGAGCGCTGAGAGGGATGATCGACCCATCAGCTTTTGCCCCGGTAGTATGGTTGCCGATTTCGGTATGGATCTGGTAGGCGAAGTCCAAGGCAGTTGCATTGGTTGGCAGTTCAACGATATGCCCTTGGGGAGTGAAGACGTAGATGGTGTCTTTTAAGAGCTCACCCTTGATATCATCCATATAGGATTCGCTGGTCTCAATCTCATTGGACCAGGTCTTCAGCTTACTGATGATCCGGGAGAACTGCTCACTATCCATCTTCGACCATGCACCGCTCTCGCTGCCACTTTCACCTTTGTAGGACCAGTGGGCAGCAACACCGAATTCGGCGGTAAAGTGCATCTCTCGGGTTCGGATTTGGATTTCCAGGAGTTTCCCATCCAAGGCCATGACCGTGGTATGCAAGCTCTGGTAGTTATTTGCCTTAGGCATGGCAATGTAGTCCTTGAAGCGCCCTTCGATGGGGGGCCAGAGGCGGTGCACGACGCCCAAGATCGTGTAACATTCAGTTACGCTATTGCAAAGGATTCTGACACCCAAGATGTCGAAGATTTCATCGATCTCCTTCTTGCGCTTCTTCATCTTCATGTAGATGGAGTAGGTATGTTTAGCGCGGCTGGTGACCAATACTTCGTTGATCTGTGCATCGGCACAGGCGCGATATATAGACTTCTCAATACGCGAGAGGTAGGCACGTTGTTCGCTCTTCTTGGAGAGCAGGTACTCTTGGATATAGTCAAATGTGTCGGGTTTGAGGACTTTGAGGCTCAGGTCTTCCAGTTCATCCTTCAGCCAAGAGATTCCCAAACGGTCGGCAAGTGGAGCAAAAATGTCCAGAGTACTACTGGCAATTTCACGAGCGCGGTCCCCATTGAGGTGCTGCAATGTGCGCATGTTGTGAAGCTTGTCAGCAAGCTTGATGATAATGACGCGGATATCCTTGCTCATAGCAAAGAACATCTTACGGATCGTCTCGGCTTCGGCGACACTTTTACTCATGGTCTTGAGGTTGGCGATCTTTGTCTCGCCTTCGACCATCTCAGCGACAGCAGGGCCGAAGAGTTCGCTGAGCTCCTCGTAGGTGGTTTCGGTGTCTTCAAGGGTATCGTGGAGGAGGCCTGCGGCAATCGTATCTGCATCCATCTTCAGTTGAATGAGGATTTCACCCACTGCGAGGGGATGGATGATATAGGGCTCGCCGCTTGCGCGCTTTTGGTCTTTGTGCTTTTCTGCGGCAAAGGTAGCCGCGGCCAAGAATTTTTCTTGGTCGGCTTTGGAGTATTGATTTGCTTTTTGGATGAATCGTTGGATCAACTGATCACTCATGCAATCTCCCCCATACTACCCGTTCATGTCCCCCAAGGTCCCGTACAACCTGTATATCGGTAAACGAAGCCTGACGCAAGAGGGACGACACTGCATCCGTTTGCCTATAATCACATTCGATGAAGAGTGCTCCGCTGTCCTTCAGGCGGCTCTGACTCTGTTCGATCAAGCGCCTTACCAGTGCAAGCCCATCCTCACTTCGGCCATCGAGAGCCATCCGAGGCTCCCATCCTACCTCCCGAGCGACCTCATCGATCCACGAAGGAGTCAGGTAGGGAGGGTTGCTGACGATGATACCATACTTGTTCTTGCTGTTTAAGAGCAGGTCATCCTCAACTAGCGGCAATGGTCGACCTATCAAGCGTCGCACATTCTCTTTTGCAACGTCCAATGCCAAGGCACTCTTGTCACTGAGAGTAACCTCTGTGCCAAGCTCCAATGCCAAGGTAATGCCAATCGCCCCACTGCCCGTACAAACATCGATGATCGGCAGCAGCGATTCCTGTGGTTGAGTGTTTGCGTAGGCAAGGACCGTCTCTACTAGGACCTCAGTGTCAGCACGAGGTATCAAAACTCGTTCATCAACGATGAACTCACGCCCGAAGAACTCTTTCTTGCCACGGATATACGCCATTGGCTGATGGGCAAGGCGTCGTTTCTCCAGTTGGTCCAACACACCGATCTCTTCGCCGCTGAGCCTTCGATCGTGGCTCATCAGCTGATGGGCTTGGTCGAGGCCGGTGACCATCTCAATCAAGAGTCGGGCATCCAAAGAAGGGGAGCCCACCAAGCCCGCTTCAGTCAATCGTGCAGCACATTGGGCTTTCCATTGGGCGACGGTCATATTTACCCCTCTGCCAAGGCAGCCTCTCCAGCGGCAATCTTGAGAGGGTCGATGACCTCATCAAGAGAGCCGACCATCACCAAATCAAGCTTATAGAGCGTAAGATTGATTCTGTGATCGGTGAGTCGGTTCTGAGGGAAGTTGTAGGTGCGGATTCGCTCACTGCGGTCACCAGAGCCCACCATGTTTTTGCGTGCTTCGGCCCGCTCCTTGTTCTTCTTCTCCTCTTCCAAGTCGTAGAGGCGGCTTCTCAGAACACGCAGAGCTTTAGCTCGGTTTTTAATCTGACTCTTCTCATCCTGACAGATGACCACAAGGCCAGTAGGTAGGTGGGTGAGGCGCACAGCACTGTCAGTAGTATTGACGCTCTGTCCTCCAGGACCGCTTGAACGCATTACATCGACTTTCAAGTCTTCGCTTCGGATTTCGATATCAGTCTCTTCTGCCTCGGGCAACACAGCCACTGTCACCGCACTGGTATGAATTCGCCCGCCGCTTTCGGTCTGCGGTACTCGTTGCACACGGTGTACTCCGCTCTCCCAACGCAGTGAGCCAAAGACGTCCTTACCGCTGATTGAGAAAACCAGCTCCTTATAGCCACCGATCCCAGTCTCATGGGAGGAGAGGATCTCAATTCTCCACCCCTTTTGGTCAGCATAATGAGAGTACATGCGAAAGAGGTCAGCGGCAAAGAGGGCAGCCTCTTCACCTCCGGTACCAGCCCTAATCTCCATGATGATATCCTTTCCTTCCAGAGGATCGGGGGGGATAAGGAGAATTTTTGCCTTGTTGGTCGCCTCTTCGACAGCTGCTTCCAAGCTTTCAAGCTCCTCTTCGGTGAGGGCTATCATCTCACTGTCACTTTCAGCTTTCAACAACTGCTTGGCATCCTCAATTTGCTCCTCAAGGCTTTTGAGATGCTGCAGAGTCTCAACAATGGGAGCGAGGTGGCTACGCTCTTTGTTGAGTTTCTTGAAGAGATTCATATCGCCCATGGTTTGGGGCAGACTGAGTTGATGGTCTATATCTGAGAGTTGTTTTTCGTATTCGCCTAACTTTTCCAGCATCTACTGCTCCTCTCTAAAGTATACAAAAGAGGAGCATCCTTGCATAGCAGAGGCAATCAGCGTCTGCTATCGGTAAATCGCACTACCATGTGGACGACTGAGGGTTGGTTGGACTCATTGATGATGGCATGCTCGGTGTCACAGTGGTACATCAAAAAGTCTCCTCGCTTCAGTTCGGCAACATTATTACCGACCTTCACCTTTACCGATCCCTTTACGACCGTAAGGTACTCTTGGGTCCCGGTATAGTGGGGCTCACTGGCCAGCTCGGAGTGTGGATCGAAGGTAATCAAGTACATCTCCAAGTCTTCGACCATGGAGAGTGGACTGAGAATCTGGATTTTAACACCATTGTGTCGCTTCTCAAGCTTCGGAGCTTCATCATTAGCAGGATTGAGGGAGAAGATTCGCTTTGGCTGGGCATCATCTTCCAAAAGATCATTGAGGTCTACGTTCAAGCCCCGGGCAATCTTCCAAACAGTGGCAACAGTTGGGTTCACTTTGTTGCTCTCAATCTGGCTGAGCATCGCCTTGGAGACCCCTGAGCGCTCACTGAGGACATTGAGAGTCAATTTGCGGGAGGTGCGAATTCGTTGAATATTCTTGCCGATCATTGGAGGGGTATGCACGCTATAGCTCCTTACAATAGTTTGACATAGTAAACCGTGTTCAGTATACTGAACACATTGACAATTGTACGGCTACTCTCCGCCCTTGTCAAGAAATGGGACGTTGGAGGATTGTATGAAGCGCATACTGATCATAGGCTCATTGGGCCAGTTGGGCAGTGAGATCGCCCTGGAGTGTCGAGCGCGATATGGAGCCGACAATGTCGTTCTCACCGATATTCGTGATGACATCAACCGTCCCTTGATCGAGGGAGGTCCTTTCTATCTTGCTGATGCACGCGATGGGCAGGCAATCGACCAGATAGTTCGTAAACACCGTATCGATACCATCTACCACTTAGCGGCCTTACTCTCTGCACGGGCTGAAAAGGACCCCTTAGAGGCGTGGAATCTTAACATCAATGGCCTCATTGCTGCCTTAGAGGTAGCCAAAGAGCATGGGTGTGCGGTTTTTACCCCTTCATCAATCGGAGCCTTCGGTCCCACCACTCCTAAGAAATTCACTCCCCAGGACACCATCCAGCGCCCCACATCAATCTATGGCGTCTCCAAGGTAGCGGGGGAGCTACTCTGCGATTACTACCACCATAAGTGGGATGTCGATACCAGAGGCATTCGATTCCCCGGGGTTATCAGCAGTCTCACTCCACCTGGCGGTGGCACGACCGACTATGCCGTTGAGATTTATTACGAAGCATTGAGAAAGAAGCATTATACGTGCTTTTTACAAGGGGACACCTATCTCGACATGATCTATATGCCGGATGCAGTTGATGCAGCAATCCAGATTATGGAGGCTGACCCCGTGAAGCTTCGCCACCGCAATGCCTTCAATATTGCTGCGATGAGCTTCTGTCCTGAGGAACAGGCTGCCCATATCCGAACCCATATCCCCGAGTTTACCATCAGCTATGAGATTGACCCGGTGCGTCAGGCAATCGCCGACTCATGGCCCGATTACATGGAAGACTATGCGGCGCGAGTTGAGTGGGGTTTTGAGCCTCGATACGACCTCGCGTCGATGACCGCCGATATGTTGGCGACAATCAGGAGTAGAGATGATGAACAAAACAACTAAAGCCGAGTTACAGGCATTTTTAGCTGAGCAGAAAGAAGCTGGGTTATATAAAGAAGAGCGAATCATTGAGAGTGCACAGGGCAGGGAGATAACTGTTGATGGTACGTCGGTATTGAACTTCTGTGCCAACAACTACCTCGGTCTCTCAGGCGATCAGAGAATTGTTGATGCAGCATGTGAAGCGATGCAACGGTGGGGGTTTGGTCTGTCATCGGTGCGTTTCATATGTGGCACACAAGAGCTGCACAAGAAGCTTGAAAGACGGATCTCTTCGTACTTGCGAACCGAGGATACCATTCTCTTTACCTCATGCTTCGATGCCAATGGGGCACTCTTTGAGCCCTTGCTCGGATCAGAGGATGCGGTCATCAGCGATGAGCTGAACCACGCCTCAATCATCGATGGAATCCGTCTGTCCAAGGCCATGCGTCTGCGCTACAAGCACAGCGACATGGTCGACCTCGAGCGATGTCTCAAAGAGAGCCAAGGGAGCCGGCGGCGCCTCATCATTACCGATGGAGTCTTCTCTATGGATGGCGATGTGGCAAAGCTAGAGGAGATCTGTGATCTGGCAGAACGCTACGATGCACTGGTCGCCGTCGATGACAGCCACGCAACCGGCTATCTTGGACCAACTGGGCGGGGCACCGTGGAGTTATGTGGGGTTGAGGGAAGGGTAGATTTAATCACTACTACCTTTGGAAAGGCGTGCGGTGGAGCCAGCGGTGGGTGTATCAGCGGCCATAAGCTGTTGATTGATCTGTATCGCCAACGTGCTCGTCCCTATCTCTTCTCCAACACCCTCGCTCCGGCCATTGCCGGAGGAACGCTGGCAGTCTTGGATATTTTGGAAGCGAATGACCAACTGGGCAAGCAAACGCTTGAACGGGCTCACTCTTTCCGTACTCAGATGGAGCAGGCAGGCTTTGATATCATTGAAGCGGAGACAGCCATCGTTGCTGTGATGGTCTATGACGAGGCCAAGGCAGTGGAGTTGGCAAGTCGACTCCTCGCCGAATCGATTTACGTGATTGGCTTCTCTTTTCCCGTGGTCCCCAAGGGAAAAGCGCGTATCCGCGTCCAACTCTCCGCTGCCCACACCGAAGCTGACATCAAGAGAGCAGTTGATGCCTTCATCAAAGTGGGAAAAGAGATGGGGTTGGTCAGCTGAAGATCCGCTTCTCAAGCTCCTCACCGTATTGTTTGAGCTCGGTGAGGATCAGTTTTTCTGCAGCTTCTGTTTCAACGCTCTCAAGACGCTCAGCAATTTTACGCTTGTAGAAAGCAAGGTTCATCTTGATCGTTCCTGGTGGATTGAGAATGCGGTTCGCACAAAAGCTCTTCCAACGGCTTCGTTCGTTCTCGTTGAGGGCCTCTGGCCAGTTGCGGGCAACATGACGAAAGAGTAGGTCTTTGACCCTACGATCTTCGAAGGGCAGGTTCAACGATAGCTTTTCCTTGGGATCGGTAGCTCTTATTGTCTCAAAGCGCCTCTGATCTGCATCACCGAAGAAACCGTCATAGAGCATGAAATCAACATCATCGACTCCCTCATAGCTCTCATCAATGGAGCGTCCTTTAAGTAAAAGCTCGGGACGCTCTACCAGCGCTGCATGACGCATCAACGCTTCGGCTTTTTCGATGCCCAGTTTCACTGCAAGTTCATCGGTGAGAACGGAGAGCGGGGAGAGCATCGGGCACTTGTTGATGGAAAGAATGAACACTCCATCTACTTTCAGCAATTGATCTGCATCGGCGCTGAGAAGGGGGAAGATATCCTTTGAAAGATCGAAGCAGATGATTGCATTGGCATTGCTCTTCATGTGGGTAATGGGGGTGATGAGGCGTGAGCAACCTTGTCGAGAGGTGAACATCGGGGAGGTGTAGAGCACCGGCTCCCCAAAGGGTGTCTTGGCTAATTGCTTGACCCGCGCTTTGGAGCGGAGATTGAAGGACCAGTCGTATAGGCGGGGCTGCTTCTCACGAATCAGTCGAGCCATGGCAATGGTTGCTCGTACATCAACCAGTGCATCATGAGCCCCTTCTTGTTCAATGTCATTTGCTTCGGTGAGGGAAGTGAGGCGAAAAGTTGGGTTTCCTGTCTCTTCTTTAGGCGCTGGCCAACGAATACCCTCAGGCCTCAAATCATAGGTGGCTCGTATCAAGTCGATGATATCCCACCGGCTGTTACCCCAGTCCCACTCCCTTCGATACGGGTCGTGGAAATTGCGATACAGTGCGTTACGAATAAACTCGTCATCGAAGCGAATATTGTTAAATCCAGCTACCGTTGTGTTGGGACGGCTAAACTCAGCATTGATACGTTTGATAGCCTCTGCCTCAGTCATTCCATTCTTATTGACCATCTGAGGAGTGATTGAGGTAATCGTACATGAGAGAGGGTCGGGTAGGTAATCGTCACTGAGGCGGACATAGAGCACCAATGGTTCCCCTATTGGTCTGAGCTCCAAGTCGGTGCGTTGGCCAGCGAATTGGGCAAGTCGATCATAGCGGCTGTCCAGGCCAAAGGTCTCAACATCATACCAATAAATTGAAGGTGCAGTGGATTTTTTGCTCATGGGATGAGTGTATCACATTCTCCTTTACCTGTCTGTTTCTTTTCTGTAAGTGTTGTTCTCTTTAACACTCTCCCGTATGATGAAGGGCATGAAAAGAGCATCACTGACCCTTCTGTTATGTCTGCTCATTGCTTTCTCTATTGCAGCAGCACCCTCCGTCGCTGATGTAAGGGTTGCCGTAAACGCAATCACCGATGCTTCGATAAGTGCAATTGCTGCATTTCTCAATACTCCTACGTTGACGCTGTCTGGATTGACAATCCATCAGAAACCTGGAGAGTCTCTTCCTACTGAGATTACTTTCGATGATGCAGACGTCGGCGGTTTCCGCTCAACATTCCGATCGCTTCAACCTCAGAGGGCCAATTTTTTCTCTTCCTTGCTCAGTTCTGCACGAGGTCCGTTAAACGAATTGGCTTTGCAGTTTCTTGATTTGCATGAGTGGGAACGAGGGCAAGCGCGTCTGACGGGCAAGGCTTCCACCGAATGGGGAGCGGGTCTTACCCTCACTTCGCTGATGACCAAGGCAGTCACAGGAGCTCCCCTTGACCCAATTACTGTCGATGCGGATGTGTTGGTCACTGGCACAAGTCTCTCAACCGCTGTTCATATCGATGGCGTTTTTATGATAGAGTCTACCCAAGAGGGCGTTATCAGGATTCGCCTGCTCTCTTTGAAGATCAATGGTATGGCTGTGGAGACACCGTAGGAGGAACAATGAGCGATCCTGTCCAAAGGACCAACGACTTTTTGCAGAAACACAACATCAGTGCCCAAGCGATTGATATGAAAGAATTGATTGAACGCTTTGCACACGAAATGGAACGAGGGCTTGCCGGAGATCCTGCAAGCTCGTTGCAGATGATACCTACCTATACCAAAGTAGCCGAGTCTTTGCCAGTTGATGAGCCGGTCATTGTTCTTGATGCAGGAGGAACTAACCTGCGTAGTTGTCTGGTACACTTTGATGAAGCGGGGAAAGCTCATATTACCGACTTTCGCAAGACCTTGATGCCTGGAGTCAAGGAAGAGGTCAGTGCGGCCAAATTCTTCAAAGTAATCGCCGATGAGGTTGAGCGTCTGATAGACAAAAGTGACCGCATCGGCTTCTGCTTCTCTTACGCTGCTGAGATCCTCAGCAATCTCGATGGTGTCCCTATAATCTTCTCCAAGGAGATCAAGGCTCCAGAGGTCATCGGTAAGCCTGTAGGAGCTAGCCTTCTTGCTGAACTGGCCCGTCGCGGTCACGACGTCTCTACGAAGCGTATAGCTGTTCTCAACGATACGGTTGCCACACTTTTGGCTGGCGTCAGTGCGAAGAGTGATGTCCCTTATAGTGGCTTTGTAGGATTCATCCTTGGAACTGGAACCAATACGGCCTACGTTGAAGACAATCAGAAGATTAAAAAACTCTCACTTCCTGAGGGCCAACAGATCATCAATGTAGAGAGTGGCAACTTTGACTATGTACCGGGCATCATCGATCAGACTTTCTTCGATTCAACCAAGCACTCCCACGCCTACCACCTGGAGAAGATGATCAGCGGAGCCTACCTGGGACCGCTCAGTGGGATGATTATCTCCCAGGCAATAAAGGAGGGGCTCTTCAGTCCAACCTTTGCCCAGCGGTTTGCAGCCATAGGCCAGCTCTCCACTGCAGTGATGAGTAACTACCTTGAGATGCCCTTCAATGAAGAGTATGCACTGGTCTCCTGCGTCAAGGGCAATGAGGAGGATGCAAAAGTCTTGTGGATGCTTCTCGATGCAACCATTGCACGTGCTGCCAAACTAACTGCCGCAAACCTTGCTGCTACGATTTTGAAGACTGACGACGGAAAAGACCCAAGGCACCCAGTTTTGATCAATGCTGATGGCACAACCTTCTACAAGACCCAAAATTTGAAAAAGTATACTGACTTCTTCCTCTATCAATATCTGGAAGTGGAGCACGGACGTTCATACCGGTTCACGCAAATTGCCGATTCACCGACTATTGGAGCAGCGATCGCGGCCTTGGGCATGTGAGAGTGCGATGGCAAGCCTAGTAAGCGCTGATCTACGTCGACGCATCATGGCCTCTATCAAGGCCAAAGATACCAAGGCTGAGTTGATGGTGCGTCGATATTTGCACCGCCAAGGCTTTCGCTATCGCACCAATGATCGACGCCTGCCTGGCTCGCCTGACATTGTGCTCCCCAAGTATCGTTGTGTAATCTTCATCAACGGGTGTTTTTGGCATGCGCATCAAGGCTGTTCACACTTCTCATTTCCCAAGACAAATCAAGAGTTCTGGGAAAAGAAACTGACTCGCAATAAAGAGCGCGATTGCCGCAATGCTGCGGTACTGCTCAGCCTTGGCTGGCGAGTTATCGTGGTCTGGGAGTGTGAACTCTCAACGAAGCAGCGGCGAGAGCAGACACTGTTAGGGTTGGTGAACGAAATCTATGAATGGTCGGCTGAATCTGCCCGTTGAACCAAGGAGCGGTGCCACTCCAATAGATAATCATGCAGCGCTTCTTGTTTTCCCTCAACGTCGACCATAAGGCGATAGACCGGCTCGGTCTTACTGCCTCGCATCCACATGAAAGCTATCTGACGGCCCGCATCATCGAGGAGGATTGTCTTGTATCCTCCAGTATACGGGACAGTACGATAGGCCTCGCCAACTCCTTGGCGTAGCAGCGTGCCTTCCATCTGTTCCACCTTCCATGCGGTGATTGACCACTGTGCCAACATCTTTTGATGTTCAGGCCACTCTTGCTCAAAAAGGTCCTCATATACTCTTTTGAGTTTCCCATGATCACTATTCACAATCATGAGGGCATCGTTGTCTACAACAGCGGTGGTAATGAAGGTGGGAATCGTCTCGATGATTTCAGAGAGAGAGTAGGTTGTCGGTAGACTACGGCCAAGACAAGAGAACCAAAGATTGGCTACTTCACGGCTTCGAAGAAGCTGTAGAAGAGCCAAGAGGGTGTTGAGTGGATCACGTACTCGCGCCGGGTGAGTGATGTTGCCTCCATTTGACCCTTCTCCAAGGATAGGTATCTCCCAACCTTCTTTGCGTTTTTGTTCGGCAAGATTGACGACATTTGCCTCTCCAACTTCGCTACGAAAGACCGCAGCATCGAAGAGGGCACAAATGGCATCGATACGCATTGATGTCGGTCCGTTGACCACAGTTGCAAGTTTTCCCTGAGGATTACGCAACCGACTCTGTGCGAGAGCGCTGATCAAAGAGAGGGCATACACGCTTTGGGCATCGAGGATCCGAGCTTCCCTGGTACGCTCGTCAATGTAAACGATGTTGCCACGATCGCCATCATTGTCGACACTGTAGCCAATGACAAAAGCTGAGTTAGCTCTCCACCGTTCTTCCAAAAGAGAGCGGCAGAGATCAAGGTTCTTTCCTTCGGGGATGATGGGATGTACTACTTCTCCGGGGCGATCGTTGTAAAGTGATATAGTCACTCCCAACTCGCTGAGCAATGAGTGGTCAATCGAAGCAGCCCGGGCACTGCCATTGAGTTCGCCGACTATTCCCAGTGGTTGGGCTTGCAAAGCTCTGCGACTCTCTTCGATGAAGTGTTGGTGGGCTGCCGCTTCAGGGCTACCGGTTGCCGTCCTCAAGGCAAAGTCACGATAAAAGGTACTGCTCCAAAGTCGATCTTGGGTAGAGGAGGCAAGACTCTTCTGGTATCGCATCATATCCACGTTGGCAGAGAGTTGTTGCACTTCCCTACAGGACTCTGAGCCTGAATCTACCAAGGCTCGAAAGATCTTTGCTACTTGGTCGACAGTTTGGCCATCGTAGACACCGCCGCGACTGCCCATCTTAAAACCATTATGGCCGATGGGATTATGACTTGCTGAGATGTAGAAGAAGGCGTCGAAGCGCTCATCGATGCTTGCGGCCATAATTTGGGGAGCGGCGGTAATGAAGAGATAATGAACCTGGTGGCCAAGAGAGGTGAGCAGACGCACAGCAATTTCGCCTAAGAGACGGCCAGTGGGGCGTGCATCCAATCCTACAAGGATGGTTTGCCGCTCTTTTGCCAGATGGCGCGAGAAAGAGAGTACAATGAGGGCTGCAAGAAAGCGGTCGATACTACTGACCTCTTCAGTAGGATCCTCTTCATCCCCACTCTCAGCAAATATCTTACGCCAGCCACTTGCGGAGATAATCATGGAGTCGAAGGCTTGGGAGAGCTGGTCAGCAGAGGGCCTCTGAACATCCAAAGGATCGTGTGAATCATCGGCTATGAACAGCTCGTGTAGGTCGTCAGTGTAGCGCATAGGCCCTCCATGTCGGCTGAGTATATCACATATTGCCTCACCCAAGAAACTAGAGTAGTGTGGACCCATGATACCTGTATGTGCTGCCATTCATGACCTCAGCTGCTACGCAAAGAGCTCATTGACTGTTGTTCTCCCTGTCCTCGAGGTGTTGGGGGTCGAGACCTGTCCCTTGCCTACTGCCTTGCTTTCCAGCCAAACCGATGGCTTTGACTCCTACTACTTTCGTCAGACTAGCGACGATATGCAGCAAATCCTCGCTTCCTGGGAAAAGCTTGGACTCTTTTTCAATGCAGTATACTCTGGTTTCTTGGGATCTGCTGACCAAGCCCAGATGGTAAGTTCGTTCATCGCACACCAACGAGATAAAGGTCAGCCCTTGGTACTGGTCGATCCGGTCCTCGGCGACGATCATGAGCTCTATGGGCCGATGGATGACACCCACGTCAGCGCAATGAAACGCCTCATTCGCCAAGCTGATATCATTACCCCAAACACCACCGAAGCTGCCTTGTTGTTGAACCGTGACTTTGAAAGCAGCTTTGATGAAGCGATGCTGAAAAAATGGTGCAAGGCTCTCTATCTGGACAGTGGGGCAAAGGTAGTCATTACCAGCGTACCGCTTAATGGTTCGACCGCTGTTGCTGCTTATGATGGACAGACATTGAATCTGGTCCCCTATGAGCCGATCCACGTCTCTTATCCTGGATGTGGGGACCTCTTCAGCTCAATTTTACTGGGAACACTTCTTGATAAGCACCCCTTCCTGACTGCCGTAGATGAGGCTGTTCGATACACATCCCTTGCAATTGAACGAACCAAGGCCGCTGGCTTTGAGATTCGGCATGGGGTCTCTCCGACGTTGATACTCGGTGACTTAGCAAGGATTAGTGCACTAAGTCAGCAATACTAACAAATTGTAACATATTGTATTGTAAGTAAATAAAAGTTTTTTACTGATAGGTTACTTCAAAAGATTTACAATTAGGAAGGGAAGCTATTTAACTGTTGCTCGAGCTACCTAAGGAGAAGTCACCAACCAATTTGTAGACATTCCCATCTCTTTTCAGTTCAATCTTCCTCCCTGGTAGGTAGCGAGGAATGATCTGCTTCAGATACTCTTTGCTGGCTTGTTCAACGGCCTGGCGATCCTCCTCCTTTACCGGGAAAAGGGTGCGGATCTCGATGCTCATGATGTACCCACGACCATATTTGCTACCATACCCCGCGGTGAATTGCGTGCCGGTAGAGAAGAGTCCATCATAAGCAACGCTTGCAGCTTCTCCCCGTCGAAGACGGTTTGGATGCAGTGGATAGAGGTCCCCAAAAGTGTCCTCAAGGTAGTTATCTAGATCATCGGCAAGATTGCGTAGCTTCTGTTCAAGGAGTAATTGACTGGGGTGAGTACTCATCTGCTCTCCTCATCTTCAATGGTCAAATAACGCTTTAGGAGATTGTCCATGGCGAGTACCGAGCTATGTTCACGTTCTAGCGGTGGAGGGATACGTTTGGGTGGTTGAGGACGTTTTGCGTCTGCAGGAAGTAGTTGTAGCTGATCAAAGGATGATCGTTGGACAAGTTGGGTTGCATAGGCTTTGATCTGCTCTTGGTGTTTGGTGAAGATTCTCTTTGCGGACGCAGTCATTGCAGCAAGCGCTGGAGCTGCGGTTTCATCGAGTTTGAACTCATGGTCCAAAGGAGCATGGATTCGGGTGTAGGAGAGCTCAGGGATAGAGGAGGCGACTTGGTCGACGCTTTGCATCTGGGCAGACGCATAAATCTTTTGGATCGGTGCTCCTTTGACTGGATCAATCCACCCAATGACGCCAGTTCCAGCTCCACCTCCAAAGGAGAAGTCGCTGCTCGCCGTTGAAAGGGAGAGGATATGATAGGATTGCGCGTGTGGGTAGAGGCGCTTCGCTTCAATATATGCATAGAGTGATGGATTATTGGCGACAACCCCTCCATCGATAAGTACCAGCTCTTTACCACTTTTTTGATCGATCAAATGAGCTGGTTTGAAGTATGTGGGCGCTGCACTGCTTGCTCGAGCAGCCTCCCAGAAGAGAAAGCCGTGGTCATCGCTTGAACTCATCGAATAGGGAGCTCCAGCGCGGGCATCGTAGGCCATGATCAGAGTAGGGATTACTGCGTCACTGAGCGGTATATCGCCAAACGTTCGCTGTAGAAAGTTCTCAAGGGGCTCTTCATCATATTTATCGATGAAAATCTGGCTGATAAGTCTACTTTGACTGCGTGGAAAAATCTCTCTGCCATGGTCTCGGTACAGCTGGGCCAATTGGCCAGTATCAGCTCCCCAAGGTATGGTACCAAGAATCTCAGGTTCGATTCTCGTCTTACGAACTCTCTGCCAAAAAGTCGGTTCGGCACTCCGATAGGCATAGGAAGGGCCTCCCCCCTCGATTGCTAAGTGGGTGCGAGAAATAGGTGCAGTAAGGGCTAGGGCGAGTAATGCTCCGGTTGAGGTCCCAGCTATTAGATCAAAATGGCTATAAAAAGGCCTTTGGTCACCCATGGTGTGTAGCAATGTAGCGAGTTCATGGATCAATACAGCTGGAACAATGCCTCGCATCCCCCCACCATCTAGGGCGAGAATATAACGAGGATCGGTAGATTCTCTGTCCATCTGTAACTGTTCTCTCATACTGACTAGAGTGAACAATTGTCTCTCTAGGGTCAAGCGGATTGCTTTGAGTTCAGATGCTGAAAGATAAATAATAGCGTAAACATGCCTCAATCGGAATAATATAAGCTATTATTTGGTGTGCCCTATTTGTCTTTGGTCAGTCAAACCAAAAACAACGTATTATTACTGTACTGAAAGACGATTCCTCGTTACTATAAGTGATTATGAGAGAAGAGCCTGCTACACCTAAATTATTCTCAGCTATACGTATTGGTGCTGTGGTACTGGTTATTGTGCTTGCAACCCTTGTTGTTCTTTTCAAAGGACCAGGGACCCTAGCAGCTTATGCAGAGAGTTTTCAAGAGAATCTTGCAGTAGCTACCATCATTTTCTTTGGGCTCTTTTTATTCAAATCAATCTCTTTTGGTCTTCCATACACCGTTCTCTATGTGGCCATCGGGCATATTTATCCGTTGCCCGTAGCACTCATAATCAATACTGCTGGCATTGCGTTGAATATGCAGATTCCTTACTTTGTGGGCCGATATGGCAAGGTTTCCTTTGTTGATAGGCTGGTAGAGAAGGCGGGGTTTGTTAAGCGTTTTCGTGAACGGGATGAAAACAACGAGGTGGTCTTTGCATTCTTGGTAAAATTCATAGGTGTTGTTCCGCATGAAATTACCAACCTTTTACTCGGATCGATGAAGATTGGGTATTTGAACTATCTCATTGGAGGGGTTGGAGGACTCTTGCCAGGTATGATTGCGACAACATTTGCAGGCGATAGCATGACCGAACCACTATCGCCACAATTTATTATCGCCGTGGTAGTGTTTGTTGCACTCTTGGTAGGCTCATACCTTCTCTCACGGGGTGTAAGGCGAGACTAATTACCGTTATGAGCCGATCAGAGTCCCCACATACGATCGACCATTGAGAATATCCAAGAGATTTGGGATGTTGCGTCCATCGGCACAAATGACCTGCATTCTCAATCGCTCTGCTCGTTGGCTGGCGACAGGGTCGAAGGGGGTGTTCTTACCCGGTTCCCACGTCTCCCCAACCATCTGGCGAAACTGTGACCAGCTGATAGCATCCAAAGGCTCAGTATCAGGGTTCTTTTTTGGGTCATCAGTATATACTTTGGAGATGTTGCTGAGGTTGATGATCAGCTTGCCGCCAAAGCGTTCGGCGAGCAAGACAGCATCGGTATCTGTGGAGAAGCCTGGCTTCCAGCCTGCGGCAACAAGTACCTGGCCTTTGAAGCTGATATGTCCCGTTGGGTTGATGACTAAATTATCTGGACAGAGGTCGCTGAAAATAGCCTTTACCAGTTGTCCGTTGATATGAGTGGCACGAATCCCTAGCCAATCAAGTTCTTCAGCATCAGACTCAGGGCACACTGCGGTAAGGGCTTGCTGATATTGGCGTGCAGGAGCTCCACCTCCACACACGAGGATGACCTTGCGGCTCTTCTTCTCTGCAAGGTAGGAGCGTAGCGCTCCACTGAACTGCTCTAAGAAAGAGGTATCTACCTCACCCGGTACGATAATCGATCCGCCAAGGGAAATAACTGCCAATTCACCCATGCCTACCTCCACCCTGACTGTAGCAGAAATAGAGGCAACACTCAATGAAAAATAGCGTTCAGCAGGTAATCTTACTCCTCTTCATCCGGGCCAACTTCAAGGATTTCGATTAGATCCTCCGGCTCAAGTCTAAAGGGAGCTCCCTTGCCCTCATAGAAGCCATGATCGCCAATAAAGTGGATGTGTAGGTCGGTGTAGGTAATCTGCCGTCCAAGGGTCTTATTGACTACTGTGGTGTTTACCTTGGCGTACATTCCAGGCCCGCCGAACGGAGATGGAAGAAGGCCGCGAATTGACTCGACCTTTGCCTCGAAGTGTTCGTCGAGGGTAATGAATTGTCCAAGTCCTCGTTCGCCTAAATCTCTGAAGTGAATCATCCTTTCTGCGATGGCTTTGTGGGTGGTGTGATGCTTACGGACGGTGAGGGTGTCAGCTGCAATGATATCCACAAGCTTACGTGAATCGTCACCGAGAAAGCCCTCGAGGGTAATGATGCCCTTTTGCATCTGGGCTTGAATTTTGTCATACTCTGGAGTCTGCTTCATAATCCCTCCTTTAGAATTTATCGTAGAAGATCCGATCCTCGGCAACACCAAGTTTTCCAAGGACCTCAATACAGGCGTCGATCATACCAGGGCTTCCACAAAGATATGCTTCA
This sequence comes from Sphaerochaeta sp., assembly GCA_041654935.1. Classification (GTDB taxonomy): domain Bacteria; phylum Spirochaetota; class Spirochaetia; order Sphaerochaetales; family Sphaerochaetaceae; genus Sphaerochaeta. The sequence goes on from JBAZCM010000010.1 coordinate 32,622, forward strand.
CTGGATGAGGCCTCCTCTACCATTCTGCCTACCACTTCGGTGATCAAGCCAACCTCACCTCCCCAATTATCCTCTGCCAGTGGTTCACTGAGCGCAGGCACAAAGGTGAAGTTTGGGATGGACTCTTCAAGGGCTTTCATCTCATCGAGCAAGAAGAGGTCTCGCTTGGAGCGGGCACCAAAGAAGTACATTGCCTTGCGTGGATTTTGTTGTTTCTGCATATCCAGGAGAATCGACTTGATGGGAGCCATTCCTGATCCGCCGGCAATGAAGATGATTGGGGCATCGGTCTCACGGAGGAAGAAATCTCCATACGGACCGTTGATCGTCACCTCATCACCTTCCTTTAGGTGTTCATGGACATAACTGGTGCAGATACCGCCTGGAACCAGGCGAATCTCAAGCTCTACATGTGAAGCGTCCCCAGGAGGGGAGGCTACTGAGTAAGCACGGTAGACCTCTTCATCAATGTCCCCATATTCAGGAACAACGAATTGGATGTACTGGCCTGCTTTGATCGAGATCTCGTTTGGATCTTCGAGGCGAAGCGTCACTTCCTTGATATCGTGGGTCAAATCCCGAATCTTCTCGACGGTGGTGGTGAACTCCTTGACGGAGAAGAGCTCCTCAGGAATCTCAACAGCAACGTTGGTTTTTACTTTGACCTGGCAGGAGAGACGCACTAATTGTTTGCGCTCCTCATCATCGATGAAGGGCAGTTCGGTAGGCAGATATTCTCCGCCACCTTCCAGCACTTTGACTTTACAAAGGCCACAAGATCCTCTTCCTCCACATGCTGAAGGGATGAAGATACCTTCCTGATTGAGGGCACGTAGCAGGGTCTGTCCACCGAGGACTTCAAATTCACGGGCGCCGGCATTCACAGTGATGCTACATACGCCGTAGTTACCTATCGTGGCATCTGCGATGACCATAATCAGGGCCAAGAAGACAGAGATCAAGTTGATGATCGCTATACTTATTAAAAGTGTCGTAAACATCACCACCCCCTCATGATACGGCGATCATGCCGGAGAATCCCATGAATGCCATGGCCATGAAGCCTGCGATGACCAGCGTGATGCCAGGGCCTTCAAGGCCCGGTGGAACTTTGGCGGTCTTGAGCTTTGTGCGGATTCCAGCCATCGCAACGATGGCGAGCATCCAGCCAAGTCCACTGCCAAACCCAAAGAAGAAGGAGGTTATCAAGGAGTACTCGCGAATGACCATGAAGAGACTGGCACCGAGGATAGCACAGTTGACGGTGATCAACGGCAAGAAGATTCCCAGAGATTGGTAGAGACCCTCACTGTAACGCTCAAGGGCCATCTCGGTCAGCTGTACAAAGGCAGCAATGACGATGATGAAGACGATGAAGCGCAGATACTCCAGTCCAAAGGGAATCAACAACCACTGATAGACTGCCCAGTTCAAGGGAGTAGTGGTTGCCATAACGAAGACCACAGCAGCTCCAAGACCAAGCGAAGTCTTCAACTCTTTGGAGACGGAGAGGAACGAACACATTCCCAGATAGTTGGTCAAGAGAATGTTACTGGTGAAGATTGAGGCAAAGAAGATGGAGAAGGGCAGCATAAAATTAGCCATTGGAAGCCTCCTTCATAATGGTTTCACGAATAAACCAGATGACGATTGCCAGAACGAAGAATCCGCCCGGTGGCATGATCATGATCGCCCAGTTGGTCCACCAGGAGCCAAGGATCTGAATTCCCCAGATACTTCCCGACCCCAATAACTCACGTATGACAGCGATAGCCAACAATACGTACGTATATCCAAGTCCTGAAGAGAAGCCGTCAACCAGTGAGGGCAGCGGCTTATTCTGCAGTGCGAAGGCCTCAACTCGTCCCATTATGATACAGTTGGTGATAATTAGACCTACATAGGGTCCCAATTGCTTCCACATCTCAGGGTAATAGGCCTTGAGGAAGATGTCGACGATGATGACGAAGACAGCGATGATCATCGTCTCCACCATCATGCGGATGCGCGATGGGATGTGGTTACGTAAGAGCGATATCGTCCAGCTTGAAAGGGCTGTGGTGAAGGTGACTCCGAGGGTCATCACAACAGTATTCTGAACCTTGTTGGTAACCGCCAACGTGGAACAGATACCCAGAATCTGAACGAAGACCGGGTTGTTCTTTCCAAGCGGTTCGAGGAATGTTTTCTTCAGTTTGCTTTTGGCCATATCACTCTCCTCTGATAATCCGCTGTGCTTCTGAAGGTACACGAGCGGTCAGATTCTTGAAGTATTCACTTGTGCGAGTTGCCCCAGTGATTGCATCGATTTCATTTGCCAAGGAGGCAGTTCCCTCCTCCACCAGGACCATGGGAGTTCGTTTACCCTTGAATTGGGCGGTAAACCAAGCCTCTTCAATACGCCCGCCAAGTCCGGGTGTCTCGTTTTGGCTGACGATGGCAACCCCGGCAAAGGTCTGCAGGTCCTCTTCAAGGCCTACCATGATACTGATGGTGCCCCAGAGCCCAGGTCCTTCAAGAGGGATGATATACCGAGTCCCAAAATCACCAGTTGCAGTATAGTAACCAAGATGCTCTTCAATTTGCTGATGGTAGGCTTGTTCGATACCTTCGGTGGTGTTGGTGAACTCTAGGCTTGCTGCTTGGAGAATCGCTCTGCGGGCAAAGGAGAGCTCA
>JBAZCM010000011.1:0-34603 GCA_041654935.1 Sphaerochaeta sp.
AGGGCCTTTGCATTCGGTAGCAGCTCTTCCAATCGCTCCCAATCAAGGCTGAAACGCCGACTCTCCTCATCATACTTCATGGGCCAGTTGAGTAGGGTCCTACGATAGTTGTTGACGATACGCATAAAGGGCTGGTAAGCCGGCAGGCCAACAATCACGCCATCACCTTCGTCGGTAAGGACTTCAATGAGGGTGCTAAGACTGGTCAACACGCCCTGGCTGATCACTACCTGGGAGGGTTCAAGATCGAGGTTATGGCGATTCTTTGCCCACGTACAAAAAATCGTACGTTGGTCGATGGCAACCGGATAGCCGTAGACACCATGGTCAGAGAGCTCGTGGGCAGCTGCTAGGACTGCAGGAGGAGCCGGGAAATCCATATCAGCGACCCAGAAGGCCTCAGCTTCAGGATTGCCACAGATGCTGGTGATGGCATCGCGATTCCACTTTACGGACAGGCTCCCTCGTCGATCGACCATCTCTTCAAAATCAAAGGTTTTCATTATCGATACTCCATGGTGTACCCAGAGCGTTCGTTGGGGTAGTGTGAGCCGCGGATACGACGATTGAAGATAATCGCATGCTCCGGACAGCGATGATAACAAGCCAAGCAACCACTGCAAACCCGATCCCATCGTGGTTTGCCTCCCAAAAGTTCAATATTATGAGAGGGACAAATCCTATAGCAAATGCCGCACGTGGTACACTGATCGGTTACCGCAAACTGCTCAGCAGCATCCATCAGGGAGCGATGGATCGGTCTCATCAGGTACTTGCTCGCAGAGCGGCTGAAGAGAGATCTGGGGACCAGCTTGATCGCCTCATCGCTGAGGTTACGTGCTATCTCCTCTACCTTGTGCTTTGCCTTCTCATAGTAGCGGCCAATGCGATCTGCGGAGGGGGTTTTGAAGAGCGGCACGTACGTGTCGGCCATCCTGACCCGATCGGTATAACTGACGGTCAGTCCAGCAGAGCCCAATACCCGTTCCATTGCTCCGAGGGCCCAGGAAGAGGCAAGGTTGTAGGTACAGATCTGAAAGAGATACTTAATCGAGTCGAGTTCTTGGGAGCCAATGATCTCCTCTACGAAGTGAGTGAGGAGGTTTGGTGGGAAAAATTTATAGACCGGATAGACAAACCCAACCCGCTCGGTCAACTCAATCTCTTTGACGCTCATCAAGGAGGGAATCATACGAAGCTCACAATCGGGGATGAGCTGGGCAAGTTGGTTTGCAACCCAATAGCTATTACCGCTTCCCGAGAAGCAGAAGATAGTTGTTTTCATGATCAGTTTCCAATTTTCAGACTCTTGATCCGTGCACAGATTTCGGTGGTGTCCTCAGCGCTGATATCAAGGTTGGTTACCAGTCGCACTACATCTCCTTCGGTGTTTGCAAGGATGCCAACTTCTTTGAAGCGACTTACAACCTCTGATGCTTTCATCTGTCCGACAGTGAAGAAGATGATGTTGGTCTGCACCCCTTCCATATCCACATCAGCCCAGCCACTCTCCTGGAGGCTCTCGGCAATCAGGCGGGCATGTCGATGGTCATCCTCAAGGCGATCGATATTGTGATCAAGTGCATAGATCCCGGCAGCAGCAAGGATGCCGGTTTGGCGCATTCCCCCACCGAGCATCTTACGTACTGTCAGAGCCTCATTGATAAACGCATCGCTGCCACAGAGCATGCTGCCAATAGGAGCTCCGAGGCCCTTGGAGAGGCAGAAGGTAATGGTATCGGCCCAAGAGGCATACTCTTTAACAGAAATACCGGTGGCCACCTGTGCGTTGAAAATCCTCGCTCCATCGAGGTGGACTTTCAGGCCGTTCTCTTGGGCAAAGTCGTAGATGCCGACCATGTTCTCCAAGGGATAGCAGTACCCACCGATGGTATTCTCCACAGCAACTACCGCTGTGGTGGCACTGTCGTAGGAGCCTCCCCGTACTTTGCCCTCAAGGTCAGCAGCACTGAGTACTCCTCTTGGTGCATCGATGGTGATGGGTAGTGATCCTGCAATGGCTGCGACCGACCCGATCTCATGGCCGATGATGTGGCTATTGGAAGCGGTGAGTACTTCCTTTCCGCGACCCGCTTGGACGTACAGAGCAATCAGGTTTCCCATGCAACCCGAAGGGACAAAGAGGGCACGCTCTTTTCCGGTCAAAGTTGCCGCCATCTCCTCCAAGCGTTCCATCGTGGGATCTTCTCGGTAGACATCGTCTCCCACTTCAGCGTTGGCCATTGCTTCTCGCATTGCTTGGGAAGGCTTGGTAACTGTATCACTGCGCAGGTCAAATATGTTCATCTCATTACTCCTAATCTATCGAAAACTATAACGGAGAGCGGCTGTGGCGTCCACCACCATAAAGAAGACCCCCGAAAAATCGGGGGTCGAATAGTAGCTAATCGAATCTACTTGAGGTAGATGTCCTTCAGCGGGTGGATATCCATGGTGTTGGGATACCAGCCACCCCACTTGTCCAGGTCGATCATTCCGAGGTTGACGTAGTAGTACAGCGGCATGACAGCCATATCCTGGTTGATCAAGATGTCTTCAGCGGTCATCAGAACACCGAAGCGATCAGGACCAGCTTCCATGCGTGCAGCTTCGTTGATCAACAGGTCGTAGATATCGTTGGAGTATCTACCACCATTCATACCGGCACCGGTGATGAACATATCAAGGAAGGTGTTAGGATCCTGGTAGTCCCCGACCCAACCGGCACGTGAAATCACGAAGTTACCGGTGTTACGGTTACTGAGGTAGGTTCCCCACTCCTGGTTCTCCAGGGTGACGTTGATACCCAAGTTGTTCTTCCACTCCTGCTGGATGAACTCGGCGATCTGCTTGTGACCCTCATCGGTGTTGTAGAGAATCGACAGGACCGGGAAGCCAGCGCCGTTGGGATAGCCAGCCTGGGCAAGCATATCCTGGGCGAGCTCAATGGCATCGTCCATATCATCGAAGGGGAACGGAAGTACGCCGTATCCAGCCATTGGACTGACGATACCCCAAGCGGGGATCTGGCCAGCCTTGAGGATGCCGTCGACCAGAGCCTCTCGGTCAATTGCGTAGGCAAGAGCCTTGCGGACCAATGGGTTGTTGATCGGAGCTACCTCGGTCTGGAAGACGTAGTAGTAGGTTGCCAACTGTGGGGATGCCTGGAAGTCATCGCGCATCTGAGCTGCGTTGATTTGATCCGGGGGTACGTTGGTTGCCCAGTCAAGCTCACCGTTGAGGTACATGTTGTAGTTGGTCGTCGAGCTGTCGGAGCTGTAGAAGATGACCTTGTCCAAGCTTACCTTGTCGCGATCCCAATAGGTTGGGCTCTTGGAGACAGTGATTGAGGTCTGTGCAACACGGTCGGTCAGTACGAACGGTCCGTTACCAACGAAGTTCGCAGGATCGGTCCAAGCAGAACCAAACTTCTCGATGGTGTGCTGGGGAACGATGGCGAAGCTGTAGTGGGCAAGGGCGTCAACAGCGTACGGAAGCGGTCCGATGAGGTCCATCTGGAAGGTGTAGTCATCAAGGGCTCGGATACCGACGGCTTCAGGGCCTGCCTCACCGGCGTTGTACTCCTCAGCACCAACGAGGAACATTGCGGGGAACCAAGCATAGGGTCCTCCAGTCTCGGGGGCAAGGATTCTCAGCCAGCTGTAGACAACATCGTGAGCGGTGATTGGCTTCCCATCACTCCAGACAGCGTTCTTGCGCAGTTTGAAGGTGTATTGGGTTGCATCAGCATTGGCTTCCCAGCTCTCGGCTACGCCTGGAAGAGCGAAGGAGGTTTCCGGGTCATATGATACAAGGCCTTCGAAGAGAGCCTCATAGATCCTATGCTCAGGTACTCCTTGGATCAGGGCGGGGTCCAGGGACTCGGGCTCGGCGCCGTTGGAAATGCGGAAAACAACCTCACCAACAGCAGGCTCGACCGGAGCGGCGGGAACAGCTGGAACAGCGGGTGCCGCGGGCGTTGCTACAGCAACAGGGGCTGCAGGTGCCGGGGCTGCGGGCGCTGGCGGTGCTTCTTTCTTACCACAGGAAGTAAAAAGAACACTGACAAGAAGCACGCTCAGCAGGATAGCTAGAAACTTCTTCATAGACATATCTCCTTGTAGTTCTAAGTGTAGACGTTCAACTTAGCATAGGATACATTAAATCATGAATCAAGGAAAAACGCAAATAGCTTATAGGCTTTCGCCCTATGATTTGCATATACAATCATTCTTTATGCACCTGTTGCATATTGAGGTCTAAGGAATTGTACCATGCATTACACCTTAAAGCTTACACCAGTTGGCCCTATATATCGAATTAGTAGAGTTTTCTCTCTTCTTTGTGCCCTTTTTGCCCTCTTTTTAGGTTGGGCACTGACAATTGGCATTAGTGAAAGAGATTCGTTGCTCTCGATGCTGCATATCATCATTCTTTTTGTTCTCTCTGTTGGAGGGGCTGCCTATCGCGACACTTGGCTCTTCGATAATGAAATAGCCCAGATTGTCGAAATCTGGGGCTTTGGCCCATTTGTGTTGCGAAAACCCATTATGTATGAAGAGATTGAGCGGCTAGAGGTCACCCACTTTCGTAAAGGCAGTACCGGCGATATCCCGGTCATACGCCGGTATCGTGGACGGGCTATGTTGACTTTTGCCATTCGCCTAGAGAGCGGACAGGAGCGATCGATTCAGATCATCGGAGAGCGGCGATCAGGGGGAAGGGTAGAAGAAGCCGCCCGTACAATCGGGGCGGCTACGGGATTATCCCTGTATATTGACAGGCCCGGAGGCCTGGACAGCGACCTGGGCTTACACGACCTTTGATTGAGCCGCTGCTGCCTGCGCTTCCTCAAGACTTACATCGTGATAGTCACGCTCGGGGTCGTAGAGCCAGCAAGCCACATCGTGGTTCTGCTCATGGGTGAACATCGGAGGGATGTGGCACGAACACCACGGCATCCGCTTGGGACAGCGATCGTAGAAGTAACAGCCAAAACGCTCCTTATCCGGTGAGGGTACGTCCCCGCTGAGGATAATTCTCTGGCGACCCCTTTCAACGGTCGGGTCGGGGATCGGGGCTGCACTGAGCAGGGCTACTGTGTAGGGGTGAAGGGGGTTGTCGTAGAGGCGTACTGCATCGCTGACCTCTACAAATTTGCCCAAATACATGACTGCCACCCGCGTTGAGATGTGCTGGATGACTGCCAGGTCATGGGCGATGAAGATGTAGGTAAGACCGAACTCTTTTTGTAGGTCACTGAGCAGGTTGAGGATTTGGCTTTGGATTGATACATCCAGAGCACTGACCGGCTCATCAGCAAGGATGATCTTTGGATTGAGCGCAAGGGCCCGGGCGATACCGATCCGCTGACGCTGGCCTCCACTGAACTCATGGGGGTAGCGGTTCTTGAAGAGCTTGTTCAGACCCACCCGCTCCATCAGGTCCTCGACCCGGTGTTCGATCTCGATGGCAGTCATCGGTTTTTCTAAAAGCCCACGGCGGTTGTAGATTACCAGCGGCTCACTGATGATCGAGCGCACCGTCATACGTGGATCAAGAGAGGCGTATGGGTCCTGGAAGATCATCTGCATCTCCCGGCGGGCCTTGAGCATCGTCTGCTTGTCAGCGGTGACCAGGTCTACCCCTTCAAAGATGACACTGCCGCCAGTCGGCTTGTGTAGTTGGCTGATCGAACGTACGGCAGTTGACTTACCGCATCCACTTTCTCCAACGATTCCCAATGTCTCTCCGGGATAGACATCGAAACTGATGCCGTCAACAGCACGTATTGCTCCAACTTGTCGCTGCAGGAGAGCTCCGCTGGTGATGGGGAAGTGTTGTTTCAAATCCCTCACTTCCAGGAGGGGCTTCTTCGCATCACTCATAGATTCGCTCCTTCTCATCGACATAGAGCCAGCAGTTCACCTCATGGCCTTCACCGAGGGTACGCAGAGGAGGGTACGCATGGCGGCAGACTTCCATTACCTTAGGACAGCGGGGGTGGAAAGGACAGCAAGGCGGCAGGTCGATGACGTTTGGCGGCTGTCCCTCGATCGAGTAGAGACGCTCTCCTTTCTTAGTGGTATCCATACGAGGCACGCTTTTGATTAAACCTTCGGTATAGGGGTGAGCAGGCTCGGCGTAGAGGGTGGCTGTAGCGGCCCGTTCGACAATTTTTCCTGCGTACATGACACAGACGTGGTCACACATGCCAGCTACCACTCCTAGGTCGTGTGTGACTAGGATAACAGCGGTGCCCATCTGTGTGGAGAGTTTGGCGATCAACTCAAGGATCTGGGCCTGGATGGTTACATCCAAGGCGGTGGTAGGCTCATCGGCTACCAAAATCTTGGCGTTGCAGGAGAGGGCCATGGCAATCATGACGCGCTGGCGCATTCCCCCGCTGAACTGGTGAGGATAGTCACATACCCGCTTCTCTGGGTTGGGGATACCTACCAGGTGCAGCATCTCAACAGCTCGCGCAAGTGCTTCTTTCTTGGAGAGTTCCTTGTTGTGCAGGCGAAGGGTTTCGACCATCTGGGTACTGATACGCAAAAATGGGTTGAGGCTGGTCATCGGATCTTGGAAGATCATTGAAATCTTTGCCCCACGGATTTTGCGCATCTCTTTTTCGCTATAGGCGAGGATATCCTCGCCCTCAAAGATTGCCTCTCCTCCAACCACCTTCCCAGGCGGGGAGGGGATGAGGCGCATCACCGAGAGGTTGGTAACACTCTTGCCACTGCCGCTTTCACCGACAATGCCTAGTGTCTCCCCCTCATGTAGTTTAAACGAGACACCGTCGACCGCCTTGACGATTCCGGCATCAGTTTTGAAGTATGTCTTCAGGTCTTTCACTTGGAGAACGACCTTTGCATCTGGCTGTAGACTCACAGTGCTCCTCCTAGAGCTGGTTCTTGGATTGCGGGTCAAACGCGTCGCGCAGTCCATCACCGAAGAAGTTCATGGCAAACAGGAAGATCGTCATTGCAATGGCAGGGTAGATGAGCTTCCACGGATAGAGGGTCATTCCATTGACGGCATCACCGACCAACGATCCCCATGAAGCGAAGGGGGCTTGTACCCCGAGGCCAAGGAAGGAGAGGAATGACTCTTGCATGATGAATGCGGGGACCCTCAGTGTCGAATAGACGATAATCACAGACAGCGAGTTGGGTACCATGTGGCGGAAGATGATCCGGCCGGTGGAGGCTCCCATGCTGCGCGCCGCCTCTACGTATTCGCTGTTCTTCAAGCTCATGATCTGTCCACGCACCATTCGGGCAACGGTCAGCCAACTGACCATAGCCAAGGCGACGAAGAGGTTCATGATGTTGCGGCCAAAGATAGCCATGAAGATAATGACCAACAGCATGTAGGGCAACCCGTACATAATGTCGACGATCCGCATGAGGATGAAGTCAACCTTTCCGCCGATATACCCGGCGAGGGCTCCGAGGATGATACCGATCATCACACTAGTCAGCGACCCGATCAGGCCAATGGCGATGGAGACTTGCCCGCCGTAGATAATGCGGCTGAGCATATCACGGCCACTATAGTCAGTACCCAAAAAGTAGCGTCGCTCGTGCTTCTTGGTTGCGGAAATCTCTGCGGTAATCGACTTGCTGACCTCGATGGTCCGGTCGATGGGGAATTGGGCTCGCTTTTCAGCAATCTCTTTCTTCAGCTCCCGCTCGGTATTTCGAGTAATGGTGGTACGGATCTTACCCAGGACGTTGGTGTGTCCCAGTTTGGAGACCCCCTTCTCCCCAAGGGTCTGTAACTCAAGGGTGAGGTTTGCCTCATACTCTTCAGCACTGAGGTCCGGGGTAGCTGCCTTGAGATTGTTGAGCACCTGGCTACGTACCTCAGTATCAACTTGGTCAGCGATAACCTGTACGTCGATATTCAGCATATCGGCATAGATCTGTAGGACATCTTCGAAGGGCATTTTGGCAATATTGCGAGTCTTGTTGGTCTCAGGATCTGTGTAGAACATCTTGTCGACGTTGATCAAGAAATCCGAATCGATCTTATCCTGCAGTCGCTCAATGGTCCGCACATCCGCATCGCTGAAGGTAAAGGTGCCAGCGATCCGCTGTCGCTCACCCTCTTTGAGGCAGAAATCCCATACCTTGTTGGTCTCATTGTCAGCGATCCACTTCTTGATTCTTGCCGACTCCTCTTCAGTAACGACCAGTGAGCCGGCTCTCCATGCCTTGAAGTAAAGATCCTTCAACCTCGCTTCCATCATCAGGGTGCCTGCATCCTTGGTGAAGGAGGGGGGCAGGTGTTGGTGGTCGAGGATGATTTGGTCATAGGGGTGGATGGGAAGGAACATCGCAAAAGCGGCCAACAGCGAGTAGACGATTACAACAATCATCCCCACTACCGCCATCTTGTTCTTTTTCAGTCTTCTCCAGGCATCCTTGGTCAGGCTGTTACCGACCACTACTTGGTCAAATTCATTGACCACTGCCTCTTCATGTTTCCTTAAGTGCAAATTCATCGTCCCCTCCTACTTATATGTGATCCGGGGATCAAGCTGTGCATATACCAGATCGACGATGAAGTTCATGATGATCAGGATGACTGAATAGACGATGACCACACCCACAATCAGGGTGTAGTCACGGTTAAATGAGCTCTGTACGAAGAATTTACCTAGGCCAGGGACCCGGAAGATCTGCTCGACGACGATTGATCCGGTGATGATACCGGCAAACGCTGGTCCGAGGTAACTGACGACCGGCAGCATTGCTCCCTTCATCGCGTGTTTGATGATGATGGTAATATTCTTCATTCCCTTGGCCTTGGCAGTGCGGATATAGTCACTGCGCAGGGTCTCCAGCATTGAGGAGCGAGTCAGTCGTGCGATATCAGCAAAGTATGCAAAGGAGAGGGAGACAGCCGGCAAGATGACCGTCTTCCAGCCCTCACCGGTGGTGTACCATCCACTGGTGGGCAGCAGTTTGTGTTTCATAGCAAAGAATAGTTGTAGTACGGGGGCAATAACGAAAAGTGGTATGGAGATACCGATTACCGCCACCCCCATACTGAGGTAGTCTACCCAGGAGTTTTGTTTCACCGCCGCTATGATTCCGGCTGACATCCCGAAAGTCAGGGCGATGGCCATCGCCCAGAGGCCAAGGACAATCGATTTAGGCAGGCTGGTGAAGATGTAGTAGTTGACGTCATAGTCTTTGTACTTGAAGGAAGGGCCAAGGTCTCCACGCAATACGTTGAGCATGTACCGCCCATACTGTTGGATCAATGGTTCGTTGAGGTGGTACTTAGCCTCGATGTTCCGCTTGATGACCTCGGGCATTTTTCGCTCGGTTGCAAATGGTCCTCCAGGGGCAATTCGCACGATGAAGAAGCTTAAGGTAATGATGATCAAGAGGGTAGGGATGATTCCCAAGATCCGATTGATGATGTATTTGGTCATTCAGTTCCTCTATGCAGAGTATTGTTGCATGAATATAACGATGTGTTTAACGCGATAGCATACAGCATTTTCGATACTATACCAAGATGCCTGATTATGCAAGAATTACCAGTTTTCGAGAGTCCCAAGAGGAGTGAAAAATCTATCAATAGCTTTCATACAAATGAATTAGAAAGTTATATCCTAAGAGGTAGGAAGAGGGTCTGGTTTTATGGTATCCTGCTGTTTGGGTCAGGAGTCCCATACAGAGTATGCGAAAAGTCTACATAGAAAACCTAGGATGTTCAAAGAACCAAGTTGATGCTGAGGTAATGCTCGCCCAACTGGATGACTCCTTTACGCTCACCGACGATGCTGATGGTGCAGATTTGATTCTTGTCAATACATGTGGATTTATTGAGGAGGCGCGAGAGGAGTCAATCGAAGCATTTTTTGCACTCCATGCTGCAAATCCAGAGGCCAAAATTATCCTCAGCGGTTGCATGGCACAGCGCTATGCCAAAGAGCTGGAGAGTGAGCTCAGTGAAGCTTCGGCAATCTTTGGCAACCGTGACCTCTCCCAGATCAAAGTCGTCGTTGACCAGGTCTTTGAAGGAAGACGCATCGTCTCTACCCCAGCCTATGGCGATGCCAACCAAGATGTCTATGAACGCAATGAACTCTTCAACTACCCAGGCAGTGCCTATCTCAAACTCAGTGAGGGGTGTAATCACCGCTGCTCCTATTGTGCGATTCCTTTGATCAGAGGCGGTCTACGAAGTCGCCCTTTCGAGCAGATCCTCAACGAGGCACACCAATTGGTCGATGGCGGCATCAAGGAGATCAACCTCATCGCCCAGGATCTCGCCTCCTATGGTACGGACTTTGCGGACAAAGAGAGCCATTTCATGGACTTGCTCGCTGCCTTGGTGGCCATTGAAGGTGATTTCTGGATTCGCCTCCTCTATATCCATCCCGATGCTTTTCCCTCCGAACTACCCGCTTTCATCAAGGCTAACCCGAAGGTAGTGCCATACTTTGATATTCCTTTCCAACACGCCGACGAGCGAATTCTACGCAGTATGGGGCGAGTGGGGACCAAAGAGAGCTACTTGGCCCTTATCGCAGCCATTCGCTCTGAGATCCCAGAGGCGGTGCTCCGTTCAACAATCCTGCTCGGCTATCCGGGTGAGGATGAGGAGGCCTTTGGCGAGGTGCTGGATTTCCTGGAGCGTGCACACCTTGATTGGGTCGGCTCCTTTGTCTACAGCAGGGAAGAAGGAACCAAAGCTTGGGCTCTGACCGATGAGAGCCAACACGAACAGACGCAAAGCGAAGCTAGGGAGCGCCAAGAGCGCCTTCAGGCCCTGCAAGGGCCGATCACAGCAGAGCGGCTGCAGCGCTTTGTGGGATCAGAGGTCGATGTGTTGATCGAAGAGTTGGTGGAAGGAGAGGACCTGGCCATCGGACGAACATGGGGCCAAGCTCCGGAGGTCGACGGGCTGACAGTAGTAATGGGGCGCTTCTCCCAAGCCGGAGAGGTCGTGCGAGCTGGAATCAGACGGGTCAATGGCATCGACCTTGAAGCCATTCCAGTAGCGGGAGCAGATCATGGCTGACATCACGCATCTGCTTGAAGCACTAAATGGACCTCAACGCCAAGCGGTGGAGGAGAACAGCCGACCACTGTTGGTGCTCGCTGGAGCCGGCAGTGGAAAGACGCGGGTCATCACCACAAAGATTGCCTACGCAATTGAAAGTTTAGGCGTTCCTCCGTGGCAAATCCTTGCCGTCACCTTTACCAATAAGGCGGCCAGTGAGATGAAGGAGCGGGTCGTTGATATGCTCGATGGGCGCACCGATGCCCAGGATGTGGTCATTCGCACCTTCCACTCCTTTGGTGCGTGGCTACTGAGGCGCTTTGGTCATGAGATCGGGCTAGAGCCCAACTTTACTATCTACGATGATGAGGACAGCTTATCGCTGCTTGCCTCTTGTTACCCCAACCACAAGCGAGCTGACCTGAAGCCGGTGATGCGCGCAATCTCCTACGCCAAGGACCGGGGCCTTGGCCCCCATGACCGCAACCTTCCCCTTCAGGGCGGAGATTCGATGAAGTCGATGTTTGCTCGCTATGAACAGCGTCTAGCCGAGGTGGGGAACGTAGATTTTGCTGACCTTATTGGTCGCTCGATTGAGCTATTGAGGCGCAGCGAGTCGACTCGACAGTGGTGTCACCGCCGCTTTGCAATGATCATGGTCGATGAGTATCAGGATACCAACGCCGCGCAGTTTTCCCTTCTCAGAGAACTGGTGGGACCCGCAAGTTTCGTCTGTGTGGTAGGAGATGATGATCAGTCAATCTACCGCTTCCGGGGTGCAGAAGTGGCTAATATCCTGAGTTTTCCCACCCACTTTGCCAATACCCGCACCATTAAGCTTGAGCAAAACTACCGCTCAACTGAGCCTATTCTTGAGGTAGCTAACGCCATCATCAAGACTAACAAGAGCCGCCATCCCAAGAAACTGTGGACCGATAAGACTCTTGGAGAGAAACCAACCCTCTACTATGTGCAGGATGACCGGGATGAGGTGCAGCGAGTCATCCAAATCCTGAGAAAGGACCGCCGATTCAACGACAGCGCGGTACTCTACCGGACCAACGCCCAGTCATTGGCCTTCGAAACAGGTCTCAAACAAGAGGGCATCCCCTACAAGGTAATCGGAGCCTTGCAGTTCTTTGACCGAGAGGAGGTCAAAGATGCTCTGGCACTGCTCTATCTTTTGATCAATCGCCGTGATGAGGTGAGCTTTCGCCGAATCATCAACAAACCCACCCGTGGGATTGGGCCATCGGCAATCGAGAAGATCCTTGCCTACCGAGTCACCGCCGAAGGAGATCTATTGAAGATGCTCGCTTTGGCCGCAGAAGAAAAAGTCTTTGGACCCAAGACACGCGAAGCAATTGGGAAAATCCTCGCTGCCTTCGATGAAGCGGCGCGTCTTCTTGAGATAGGGGATTTGGTCAAGCTGACGATGCACTTACTCGAAGAGTGTGGGCTTTTGGACCACTTTGAAGCTGAAGATCGCAAGCAAGGCACCTTCCGTGTCCAGAACCTCGAACAGCTGGTCAACGCCATCGGTCAGGTGGACCAGACCACCGAAGGGTTTTTGCTCTTCTTGGAGCAGTTGGCCTTGGACCGGACGACGCTCGCTGACCATGATCCGCGCGACCTTGATGGGGTTACCTTGATCACCATGCACAACACTAAGGGCCTGGAGTTTGACCGGGTCTTCGTGGTGGGGCTGGAGGAGAGCTTATTCCCAGGGCGCAATGCTGAGAGCATCGATGACATTGAAGAGGAGCGTAGGACCTTCTATGTGGCGGCTACCCGGGCCAAGAGGGAGCTATACCTACTCAGTGCAAAGCGCCGGATGCTCTGGGGGCGCACTTCGCTACAACTACCCAGTCGGTTCCTCGATGAGATTGATAAGCGGCTTCTTACCATTATAGGCTCTCCACTGGATGAGCCACCGATGCAGGGATTCTTTACCCGCCCTGAACGACCTTCGCGTTCCAGTTGGGCGATTGGAGGATCAAACCTTATCCAGCAAGGCTTTGGCAAGAGTGCCAAACCCTTCACCATGAAGACTGAGCGTCACACCCAAACGAGTGGAGAGCCACTTTTTGTGGTGGGCCAACGGGTCCATAGTGATGCCTATGGGGAAGGGGAGGTCATCAGTAGCAAAGAGCGCCCTGATGGCAATGAAGTGATTGAAGTTCAATTTTTTGGAGGCAAAAAAGCGACCTATATTGCCAAGTATGCCGACATCGAGAAGATCGAGAGCCACTGAAGCCAAAGAGACTAGACACACTAGCGCAGAAGATTATACAATGCCTGTCGTTGCCCATCGTAGCAACATTTTGTTGTGATGCGGTGGACAGCAGATTTTTATCATGATACGGCAGAAACATTGGACAAACTGGTCTCCTAGAGAACTAGAGTGTGTCACAGTGCAAGCCGCCGGTCCGGTCGATGATGCAGTATCCCTACTGCCCAACCTCCTACCCTTTCCCATGGAGTACTATCGTCGGTATCAGGCTGGCCGAGAGCAGGGCATGGTCCCTTCGCTCGCTTTGGCTGCTCACCGAAGCGAACACTCTCACAGACGCTGTGTGCGTGCAATGAACTGCCAAAACAGCAGGGCCGAGCAGTTGGCCCTGAAAAACACGCAAGGTAGGACCTTGCAGGACAGGAAAGAGTAGATGAAAACTATTTTTGTAAAACCGCTGACACTCGAGAAGAAGTGGTATCTGATCGATGCAGAGGGCAAGGAACTTGGCCGTGTGGCCGTTGTTGCAGCTCGCATCCTCAGGGGAAAGAACAAACGCTATTACACCCCTCACCAAGATATGGGAGATCATGTGATCATCATCAACGCTGAGAAGGCTGCGCTCACTGGAAAGAAGCGCACCGACAAGATGTACTATCGCCACAGTGGCTACCCCGGTGGTCTGCGCAAGTACAGCTACGAGCAGATGCTCAAGCGTAATCCGGTTTTCCCGATGGAGCACGCCGTCAAGGGCATGCTTCCCCGTGGCCCGCTTGGACGCAAGATGTTCACCAAAATGAAGGTCTACGCCGGCAGTGAGCACCGCCAGCAGGCCCAGCAGCCCATTAAGGTTGAGATCTAAGGTAGGAAGAGAAGATGGCAAAGAAAGAAGTTAAGAAAGTTGAGAACCTCGGTCACGGTGTTGGACGCCGCAAGACCTCCGTTGCCCGCGTCTACCTTCGGGAGGGTGAGGGCAAAATCGTCATCAATGGCAGAGCCCTGGACGCCTACTTTGGCAACCCAATGCTCGAGTTCATTGTCAAGCAGCCGCTTGAGACGACCGAGACTACCCAGAAATATGACATCCTGATCAACGTGAAGGGTGGTGGGACCAGTGGCCAGGCAGGAGCATGCCGCCATGGAATCGCCCGCGCTCTCGTTGACCACGATGAAGCATTCCGACCGGCACTCAGGGCCGCCGGCTTCATGACTCGAGACCCACGAATGGTCGAACGTCAGAAGTATGGCCAGCCCGGCGCTCGCCGTAAGTTCCAGTTCTCCAAGCGCTAAGTGGCCTTTGCGAGAATCGAGAGGGAAACACCTCCCAAGGGATTTGAAATCCTGTACGGGGAGGGTTTCCCTTTTTTGTTGTCCAGAGAGCTCTTCATCAAAGAGTCATTACATCTTGGTCAAGAGCTTACCGAAGAGGAATTTCTCCGTCTAAAAGAGAAGCAAGAGCAATATTTGTGTACTGAGCAAGCGATGCGCTATCTTGCGAATCGCGAGCACACACGATTTGAGTTACTCCAAAAATTAGGTCGTAAGGGTTTTGACCGAGAGACTGCGATCATAGTGTTGGACCAATTGACTGAACAGAACCTTCTCAGTGAATATCGATATGCCCAAATTTATATCCAAAGCAGGCTAAGAAAACGTCCTGAGGGCAGGCTCTTGATGAAAAATCGCCTTGCTGCCAAGCAGGTTAATCGTCAAGAGGCTGACAAAGCCCTCGATGAATTCTATGATGAAGAGTCGACGCGTGCCTATGTGCGACGAGCATATCAAATCGCCCTTGCCAAGGCTGAAGAGGAGAAAGCTCGCCTTACTCTTAGAAAGATGGGTTTTACCCCTTCGGAGATTCGGATGGCCCTCGATGAGTATGGACCGGATGAGTAGGAGATGATGATGAAACCGAAGAGAATCATCGTAGTATTCGTAATCTTAATAGCTATGATGGGTTCACTCTACGCAGCATTACCGTACTCATCCTCGCTGGATCTAGCAGGCGATATCACCAGCGCCCTCTCATTGGTGGCCCCTGCAGCACTCATATTGCAAGCCCCTCCTGCTGATTACGTGACTTTGGGAGCCAGTTGGTCGGCGACCATGCTCACCTCCTATGGAGTTCGCACCCTACTCAAAGAGACGGTTGTACGCGCTCGTCCATATGTGGAACAGACTCCACGTCCGACTGACACTAGTGACGATTATAAATCCTTTCCTAGCGGTCACACCCTGATGGCCTTCTCCAGTGCTGCCTACCTACAGACAATGAGCAGTATCTATTACCCTCACTCAAAAGGTGTGCGCATTGCTACAATCGCCGGCTGGACAGCAGCCACTGCTACCGGGGTACTACGGGTAGTCAGTGCCAATCACCATCTCACCGACGTACTCGCAGGTGCTGCAATCGGCTCCGCCCTTGGTTTTCTTGGTCCTTGGATCACGAGCAAGATTACTGCAGACAACCCCAAGGCCCCAACTCTTATGGTCGGCCAGACCATTGGAGTACAAGTGGGCTTCTAGCTGAAAAGAGGCCCTGCGTTCGCAGGACCTCTGATTCTAGATTCGCTCTGATTATCGCTCCTTGATGTGGGCTAAGAAATCCCTGAATCTGTTACCGTTATCGTGACGAACCTCGTAATCGACGAGTGGATAGTGCTCTAGGACATAGTCGATGTCCTTATCTCCTCGTCCAGAGAGGTTGACCAACAGTACATCATCTTTGCTGGAGTGCTGAGCCTTCTTGATGGCGTAAGCAACAGCATGACTGGATTCAAGGGCAGGGATGATTCCTTCCATACGAGAGAGTCCATAAAAAGCTTCGACAGCCTCTCGGTCTGTGGCGCTCTCATACTGCACACGTCCGATTGAGTGGAGGTAGCTGTGCTGCGGTCCTACTCCCGGATAGTCGAGGCCACTGGCAATTGAGTAGACCGGCAGGGCTTCACCGCTCTCATCTTGGAGGAGCAGGCTCTTAAAGCCGTGGAGGATGCCAGGCGAGCCCAGCGTAATCGTCGCAGCATTATAGGGGGTATCAAGGCCCTTGCCTGCAGGTTCAACCCCGTAGAGGGCCACGTCCTTGTCTTCAAGAAAAGCGCTGAAGATACCCATTGCATTGGAGCCGCCACCGACACAGGCAATAACGGCCTGAGGGAGGGAGCCGGTCATCTCTTGGATCTGCTTCTTGGCCTCGAGACCAACGACTGCCTGGAAGTCTCGTACCATCATGGGGAAGGGGTGGGGTCCTACTACCGAGCCAATACAGTAAATTTGGGAGTGTGGGTCTTCTAGGTATGCCTCAAAGGCTGCATCTACGGCATCCTTGAGGGTTTTTGTCCCGCGGTCGACGTTTACTACCGTAGCACCAAGAATCTTCATCCGACTGACATTCGGAGCCTCTTTCTTGATATCCACCTCACCCATGTAGATATCACACTCAAGGCCCAACAGAGCTGCTGCTGTTGCCAAGGCCACCCCATGCTGTCCGGCTCCGGTTTCGGCGATGACCTTCTTCTTGCCCATTCGCTTGGCCAGCAGTACTTCACCGATACAGTGGTTGATCTTATGGGCTCCGGTGTGGTTGAGGTCCTCACGCTTGAGGTAAATCTGCGCTCCACCGACAGCTTCGCTGAGACGTTTTGCGTAATACACCGGCGAGGGTCGTCCTACGTAATGCTTCAGAAGGTCACTGAATTCAGTGAGGAAGGCGGGGTCTTGGACGATCTGATGGTAGGCGTGTGTCACCTCATCCATAACGCTCTGTAGCTGCTCAGGAATATAGGAACCCCCGAACTCTCCGAATTGTCCGGCATTGTCCGGAAGGCCTGTTGTGTTGATCTCTTTTGTCAGTGGGTTTTGCATGATGTTGATTCTCCTTGGTTCCCGATGTTACTGTATGTAGAAACAGCCTGTCAAGCAGTTTTAGGAAAAAAGTTTCTATAAATAGAAACGTAATGGACAGAAAAAACCCGCAGCCGGATATCTGCGGGCCCTATAGTCAGAAGCTGACAGGTTTTAGAGTGCCAAAGCCTTCTTGATTGTGGCAGCATCGCGCACTCCGATGGCTTTGTCGACGACCTTACCGTCTTTGTAGAAGAGCAGAGTTGGAATGGACTGTACTCCAAAGGTGACAGCCAGCTCCCCTTCCTCATCGACGTTGACCTTGGCGATCTTCAGTTGGTCGGTGCTGTACTCCTTCTCCAGTTGGTCCAGGATCTGAGCCTGCATGCGGCACGGCCCACACCACGCTGCCCAGAAGTCCACCACGACCGGTACGTCGCTCTTCAATACCTCAGCTTCGTATGTACTCTTAGTAACATTGATTGCCATTTCTTTCTCTCCTCGTAGGTTTCTATCCTATCTACAATGATCTTTTAGTTTTACTAACACACAAAGTACTACTTTTATTTGCTAATGGCAACTACCTAGCAAACACACACACCCCCTCACTGAAGAAGGGGTGTGTAAATAGCTTACAGACCCATACGTTTGTAGAAGCGCATCAGGTTATCGATGGTCTTCTCCATATCAAGGGCAGCACGTTTCTTCGCTTCCTTGAATGGGATGGCAAGACGGTTGATTGAGAAGATTGCGGTGACTCCCTCATCGTAGGCACCATCTACATCATCGGCAATGTCACCGACGATAGCCAAGGTGGGAACATTCCGTACCTTGGTCCGACGAGCCACGCCGATGACAACCTTACCCCTCAGCGATTGGCCATCGATCTTTCCTTCGCCGGTCAGTACCAGGTCACAATCGTCGAGCAGGGAGTCGAAGTTCACCGTATCGAGGACCGTCTCAATACCCATTTGCAGTTCACTGCCAAAGAAGGCAGCCATCCCACCTCCCATGCCTCCGGCAGCACCACTGCCTGGTATTGCTTGTACATCGACACCAGTGTCACGCTTGATAATTTCAGCGAAGTCCTTCATCGACTGATTGAGGAAGGCGACCATCGCCTCATCGGCTCCCTTCTGGGGGCCAAAGATGTGGGCAGCTCCTGTCGGTCCCCAGTAGGGGTTGTCGATATCACACATGGTGATGATGGTGATGCCCTCAAGCTCCTTGGCGAGGGTGGAGCGGTCGATTCGTGCAACCTTATTCATAGTGGAGCCGGTGGGGACAAAGCTATTGCCGTCGCTGTCAAAGAAACCGACTCCACACGCAGCGGCTGCACCGCAACCGCCGTCGTTGGTCGCACTACCACCTAGGCCAACAATAATGGTCTTGGCTCCTTTTTTAGCTGCGTCGAGAATCAGTTCGCCGACACCGTAGGTGGTGGTAACCGATGGATCGAGGCGGTCGCCTACCAGCGGCAAGCCAGCACATGCAGCCATCTCAACGACAGCAGTGGTATCCTTGACCACCCCATAGAAACCCTCCATCGCCTCACCATATGGTCCTTGGACCGTCAGGGTGCGTCGCTCTCCACCCAAGGCTTGAAGAAAGGCATCAACGCTTCCCTCACCGCCATCGGCGACAGGAATACTGGTGACCGACGCATCGGGGTAGTGGACTTTGATCGATCGTTCCATAATGGCACAGATCTCTTCGCTGGACATCGTTCCTTTGAAGGAGTCTGGAATCAAAACAACATTCTTCATTGTAAGCACCTCTTTGCTGGTAGGCCCATGGCCCTTAATGGACATATCGTACACCAAGGAGAGGCAAAAAATCCAGTTGAATTATTCAACGCTTCCAGAAGTGTTTAGTGAAAAGAACATAGACGGTAAAGAGCTCGAGGCGCCCGATGAGCATCAAGAGTGAACAGACCCAGAGAATTGGCTGACTGAAGTGGGCAAAGCTGCCGGTCGGGCCCACCTGGCCAAAGCCGATGCCGATGTTACCGAGGCATAAGAAGGAGGCCGATAGGCTGGTCATCATATCGGCTCCACTTAAGGAGATCAGAGCCGCCCCTACCAGACCAGTGAGAATATAGATTCCGAAGAAGGAGGCGATGGCAACCAACAGCTCCTTATGCAATGTTGTTTGGCCAACCCGCACCTGGAAGACCCCTCTGGGGTGGATTCTTCGCTTCACTTGGACGCGGGCCATCTTAAAGAGAGCGACGATGCGGATGACCTTGATTCCTCCGCCAGTTGATCCCCCAGACCCACCGACAAAGAAGAGTAAGAAGAGCAGCATCTGGCTAAAGGAGGGCCAAAGTTGATAGTCAAAGGTAGCAAAGCCCGTTGTGGTCATGATCGAGGCACTATGAAATGCACTGTAGCGAAGTGAGTCCCCAACTGTGGCGAATGTTCCGGAGAAGAGGAGGTTGGCAGCAATCAGAAGGGTGATCACCGCCCAGATGCCGAGGTATGCACGAAGCTCCCCATCCTTGAGGACCATCTTGATACGCCCGGTGATCACTTTGTGGTAGAGGGCAAAGTTCGTGGCACTGATCAACATGAAGAGGGTGACAATGGTATCGATATACGGGGAGGCGTAGGTGCCGATCGAGCTGTTCTTGACCGAGAATCCGGCCGTGGACATGGTGGAGAAGGTGATGGTCAGTGCATCATACAATGAGAGGCCGCCAAGACGCAGAAGCGAGGCTTGGATAACCGAGAGGCCGAGGTAGATGGACCAGAGGATCAAAGCGGTGTTCTTGATTTTGGGGGTTAGCTTGTCCTTGGTTGGCCCAACAGTTTCAGCATCAACGAGTTTGGAGGCACCGACGCCCAATGCCGGCAGCAAGGCGACAAAAAGAACAATAATACCCATCCCGCCGAACCAGTTGGTCAATGCACGCCAGAAGAGCAACGACTGGGGAACATTTTCGACTTGGGTCAGGATGGTAGCTCCGGTAGTGGTGAATCCGCTCATCACCTCAAAGAAGGCTTCACTGTACGAGGTGTAGTAGGTGCTTGCCACCAACGGGATGGCACCAAGGGAGGTGGCAACAATCCAAGAGAGGGTAACGGTCAAGTACCCATCTCTGTTACGAAAGAGCGTTGAACGATCTTTCACTGAGATGAGAAAAGCGATGAGTGCAAAGGCGGCGATCGCCCCATACGCAATTAAAAACCCCTGTAGGGCATCACTCTCCCCGAGGCTGATTGCCATGGCGGTGGGAATGGCCATAGCAACGCCGATGACGAGGCTGATGATCATCAAAATCCATGCAATTTGTTTGTAGTTGATCATGGCATCACCCAAAGAGGTGTTGGATCAAGTCGCTGGCGTGGTGCATCGCAGCGACGAGGACCGTATCGCCGGCTGTGAGAAGCGACTCACCGCTGGGTACATGGCTGACACCTTCGGTATCGGTGATACCGGCAACAATTGCCTTTTTGCGCATGTTGATGTCCTTGAGGTGCTTGTTGCACACCAAACTCTCCTCCTTGATGACAAACTCATACACATCCAACTGCCCATTGAAAAGGGTATGGAGGCTGGTTACATTACTACCTCTGAGATAGCGTAGCAAGGACTCAACGGTTGCATTGGTCGTTGAGATGACCACATCGATATCAAGGGAGGGGGCCATACGGACGTAGTTATTGTTTTGTCTGATCAGGGCCATTGATTGTTTGATCCCAACGCGCTTGGCATAACTTGCGGTGATGATGTTCAATTCATCATTGTCAGTCAATGCGATGAGCAGGTCGTAGCCACCCATCTGCTCTTCAGCCATGACCTCCTCATCAGTGATATCGGCTTTGATGACCAAAATCTCCCTGAAGCGTTCGCTGAACTGCTGACAAACTTCCTCATTATGATCCACCACCGCTACTTTGGAACGCATTGCAGGAGTCATGCGATTCAAGAGAGCTCGAGTGAGGTGGCTAGCTCCAACCATCACCATACTCTGTGGCCTTTTCTGTAGCCGCCCGACACTCTTGAGGATATCCCGTACCTCCTCACTATCGGCAACGATTGAGAGGATGTCTCCGCCTTGGATGGTTGTTGTTCCCGAGGGTACGATGACCGATCCGTGGCGCATGATCGAAGCGATGACGAAGATCGCATCGAGTTTCGATCGCATTTGCATGACCGTCGATCCAACGTATGGGCTGTGCTCCTCTACATGGAAGTTGTAAAGAAGGAGGCGCGAGTGGGTAAAGCCCAGCACATTGCCATGGACCCCTTGTTCGATGATCTGGTGGATCTGTGCTGCAGTCTCCGCATTGGGATTGACGATATAATCAATTCCCAACAACCCTTCTCTGAGTCCATCAGAGCCGGTGTAGACGAGCGAACGGATCGCCGCAACGGTCTTAGTCTGTGCATAGGCAGAGGAGACCAGGCCACAGGAGACGAGGTTTATTTCGTCGCTGTCGGTAACAGCCACGAATGCTTGGGCTGTTTCGATCCCCGCTTCGATGAGTTTGGCCATGTCCGTACCACTTCCCAGGATTCCCAGGCAATCGAGGTGACTGACTGCATACTCTATACGCTCATGCATGTGATCGATGATCACTATGTCGTTTCCGTCGGAGATGAGCTTCTTGGCAAGGCTCAGGCCCCTCCGTCCCGCTCCGAGGATGATTATTTTCTTGCTCGTATCCAGCTCCTTCCCCCGCCACAGCGACGAAGATTTGGGTCTTTGCACATGATATCAGATGGCAGGCGAAATCTGAAGACCAAGGTTTTATCTTTTATAAGATTAATAATTGGTTTATATATAAGAAAATAAACTGTTATTTTGTATTCTAGACCCAACCCTGGTTGACAAGAATTCTCTATTTTTCTATAGTTAGCAGGTAATTCGGCGCAGGGTGGAGCAGTTGGCAGCTCGTCGGGCTCATAACCCGAAGGTCGTAGGTTCGAGTCCTTCCCCTGCTAAATAGTTGGTTTGAATACTGGACTGTCGGAACGCACAAAGGTGCACGACAGGACGGTGATTCCAGATTCACCAGGCTTTTGGGCAACTCGTTGGGGCGACAATGGTCGCACAGTGGGTTGCCTTCCTTTTTTAGTACGCCCGGCACACTTTTGAAGGGTAATGGAGCTGCTATCATTCATGATCTTGGCCCCTTACTAGTCAATTTTGTACAAACCTTGTTTTCTCCTTTGCATGGGGTACTATGGAAGGGCAACAAGGGGAGTACAAGGGCTATGAAAGTACCCACACAATGTATCGGCATCTTTACTGCAGGCTTGGACGATGAGTATCAAGCCTCGCTTTGGCACGCGATGGGCCAGGAGGCAAAACGGCGCAATTTTGGCACTATCTCCTTCATTGGGTCACAGCTCGGCAGCCCCATTGCCAGCGAAGCGGCCTCCAACCTTGCCTACCATCTGGCCGGTCAGCACAATATCGATGGCTTGATTGTCATCTCCTCCTCCCTGGCAACCTTCTTCTCTACGATGGACTTACACGACTTCTTCTCCTCTTGGTCGGAGATTCCCAGTGTCTCCATCGGGATGCGCCTTGAAGGGATGAGTGATATCACCGTGGAAGGGGAGAAGGGGATGGCCGCCCTCACCGAACATTTGGTCGAGGTCCACCAGCGTCGTCACTTTGCTGTTATCAAGGGGCCGAAGATCCACCAGGAGTCGATTGCCCGGTTCTCTGCAGTCATTGAGACACTCAAACGCCATGGGCTGAGCATCAACCCTTCTATGGTCTTCGAAGGGTCCTTCTCCGAGGATTCTGGCCGAGAAGCAGTACGGGCTCTTTTGGAACGTGGACAACCCTTTGATGCTCTCGTATGTCTCAACGACTGGATGGCCCTTGGGGCAATGGATGAGCTTGCCAGTCATGGTATCAAAGTCCCTGACGATGTTTCGGTAGTAGGATTTGATGGGCTGGACCCCCCACGCTACGCTATCCCTCCATTGACTACGGTTGCTCAACCCCTCTACGAAATGGGCATACTGGCGATCGATATCATCGACCGTCTCATGGCCGGTGGGGAACAAGAGCATGTACGTCTGCCCTGTACCCCAGTGATCCGCGAATCCTGTGGATGTAACCCCCATGTTGGACTGACGTGGGGACTGCAGCAGTTACCTCAACACGCTGGTGTATCAGAACGGATTGCAGTGCAGGATCTGGTGGAACTGGTCAGTGATGGCAAGTATGATCAGATGATCGCCCGCCTCAGCCGAGCCCTCGATGCAACCGCTTCGGGCAGTGGCGCTCTGCACCGTTGGCACGACTACCTCTCGGTAGTTGAATACTTGGCCCATGATGCCGGGAATGCAGACAATGAGATACGGGCAAATCTGATGGCTACAGCGCGAACCCTCCTCGGGGAACGGTTGGGCCGATTCCAGGCAGCCAAGCGTATAGCAGTCCAGAAATCTTTTGAGAACCTCCGCAAGGTCAGCGCCACCCTCTCAGGAACCTTTGAACTGGATGAATTGGTGGTAAGCCTGAGAGAGAGCTTAATCCAATTCGGCCTGGATGAAGGGTATTTGATCGCTTTTACCAAGGACCTCTCCACAGCCCGTCTGATGATGACTACCCACACGATCGAAGAGGTCGAGGCATTTGCCACTGACTTCTCGGTTGAGCAGATCCTCCCTCCCAGCTTGGGGACAGCTTGGAAGAGTAAGCAATGGGTACTATCGCCTCTGGTCTATCTCGATGAGCCGATGGGGTATCTACTCGTTCCCTTTGGAATGGTCGAGCCCAAACTATACGCAGTCCTACAGGAGCAGATCTCCAGCGCAATGAAGGGGTCACTGCTCTTGGCGCAGATCAGGCGGCACGAACGAACACTTGAGGAGCAGGTGGCCGAGCGCACCAAGGACCTTCGCCAAGAGGTGGCCCGTCGCATTGAACTTGAGGATGAGGTGATGGAGATCGCCACCAAGACAATGGAACGCATCGGCCAAGATTTACACGATGATCTGTGCCAATATTTGCTTGGCATCTCTTTGCTTGCAACCTCTGCCAACCAACAGCTGGAGAGCCATGGAGGGCTCGGACTGCCGCAGCTTGAGGAGATCAGCGCCCTCCTCACCAACGCCATTACCAAGGTGCGCACCATCAGCCGCGGTTTGATGCCCCTAGAGTTGGATTCATCAACCTTTGCCGAGCGTCTTCAGGCACTGGTCAGTGAAAGCCTGCGCCACGCCAAAGTAGAGGTGGACATCAACGTTGCCCCTGACTTCAGGATTGCCGACTCCACCCGAGAGCTGAATCTATTCCGCATCGTGCAAGAGGCGCTGACAAATGCCATCAAACACTCCAACGCCTCTCATATCGAAGTTTCATCCCTCTCTGAACAAGATCAATGGGGACGGACTACCCATACCATTACCGTCAGTGATGATGGGACCGGAATGGCTGAGACGACCAATACCCGTGGCTTGGGTATGCGGATCATGCGTAACCGTTCGGCAATGGCCAATGCTACACTGAGCGTCCACTCCAGCAGCGACGGGACGGTGGTGACTATCAGACTTAAGGAGACCCCTCGATGATCAAACCCATTCATTTTCTCATTGTTGATGACCATCCGCTCTTCAGTCAGGGTTTGGCTTCATTGATCACAAACGTGCCAGGATACAAGGTCGTCGGAGAAGCGGTCTCGATTGGTGAGGCACTTACCTTGGTTGATGAACACCCCATCGACGTGGCACTCATCGATATCTCACTGCGCGAAGAGAATGGCCTTGATCTGGTGCGAACTTTGAAGGGTAGTCACCCCAAGATCCGATCGCTGATTATCTCGATGTACGATGAGACGGTCTACGCCTCAGCGGCATTGAAGGCCGGAGCGAAGGGGTATGTGATGAAACAAGAAGCTGCTTCCTCCCTGCTTGAAGCTATTGAGCAGGTCCTTGCAAACAAAGTATACCTCTCGACTGAGATGCAACAGCGGATGCTCAGCACGATGGTCGGACGTGAGGAGGAGACGGAGCTCGATCCAGTAGCACTGCTCAGCCTGCGCGAACTGGAGGTGCTCAGACTCATCGGTCACGGCTATGGGGTCAGTGAGATTGGTGAAGCATTAAACCTCTCAGTGAAGACAATTAACGTTTATCGCGACAATATTCGCCACAAACTTGATATCGGGGATGCAGCGCAACTGAGGCGCTTTGCCATCAAGTGGGTCAAGAGCCAAGAAACCTAGGACAAACGTCCTATACCAAGTCTAGACAAACGCCTAATGGCGGGCGCAAATACCCTCCCTTACCATTGAGTTACAACAGAGAGGTATATCTCTGTCCAAAAATGGTGCATTGATAATCTATACGATGCTTAAGGAGGTATTCGTATGAAACGAAACATGCGTATTGTGGTGAGTATGGTGCTGATCGCCAGTCTTGCCTTCTCGCTCTTCGCCGGGGGAAAGGCAGAAGAAGCAGCAGGCAAGAAGGTGATCAATCTTTGGAGCTTCACTGACGAAGTGCCCAAGATGATGGAGAAGTTCAAGGAATTGAATCCTGACTTCGACTATGAGTTCAACACAACCATCATTGCGACCACCGATGGCGCCTATCAGCCGGCACTTGACCAGGCACTGGCAGCCGGTGGAGCAAATGCTCCGGACATCTACTGTGCTGAAGCAGCATTCGTCCTCAAGTACACCCAGGGCGATGCCGCACACTTTGCAGCACCGTATAAGTCCTTGGGCATCGATGTTGACGCAAAGCTCAAGGAAGCAGACATTGCTCCTTACACTGTCGACATTGGAAGCAGGAATGGCGAACTCGTTGGGCTGGGCTACCAGGCCACCGGCGGTGCATTCATCTATCGCCGCTCCATCGCCAAGGACGTTTGGGGAACCGATGATCCGGCATTCGTGACCAGCAAGGTCGGTCCGGGTTGGGATCGCTTCTTCGTAGCAGCCGAAGAGCTGGCTCGCAAGGGCTATGCAATCATCAGCGGCGACGGAGATATCTGGCACGCCATCGAAGGTAGCTCCCCGCAGGGTTGGATCGTCAATGACAAACTGTTCATCGACCCCACTCGTGAGGATTTCCTCGATATCGCCAAGATGATGCTCGAAAAGGGCTATACCAACGACACCCAGGACTGGGGTGATGCATGGTTTGCTGACATGAAGGATGCTGGTGAGAAGAAGGTATTTGGCTTCTTCGGACCTGCTTGGCTGATCAACTACGTCATGGCTGGCAACAGCGGTGGTAGTAAGCCCGGTGAAGGCACCTATGGTGACTGGGCAGTCTGTGAGCCTCCCGTTGGATTCTTCTGGGGCGGAACATGGGTCATTGCCAACGACAAGAGCCCGGTTAAGGACGCTGTCGGTAAGGTCATTGAGTGGATCACCTTGGATAGCTCCAACACCGGTCTGCAGTACTACTGGGCCAACGGAACCCTCGAGGGACCCGGTGGAACCAAGGATACTGTTGCAAGTGGAACCGTCATGAAGAAGAGCAATGGAACGCTCGACTTCCTCGGTGGCCAGAATATGTTTGATGTCTTTGTCCCCGCCGGCGCATTCGCAACCGGTAAGAACAAGACCCAGTACGACGAGACAATCAACAGCTACTGGCGCGATCAGGTCAGCAACTATGCCAACGGCCTGAAAACCAAGGCCCAAGCAATTGCTGACTTCAAGCAGCAGGTTGCCGACAACCTTGCCCTGAATATTTAACCAATCATCCTCTGGGGTGTCCATCGAAACATGGACACCCCATGTGTTTGTGCTACCATTATTATTGACTGAAGAGGAGTCTTCCGTATGAAAAAGAGCGGAGTAAGTTACGCAAAGTATGGATATATCTTTTCCATTCCCTTTGTCGTCACCTTCATCATTTTCTCGCTGTACCCGACGCTGTATACGGTGGTCATTGGATTTACCGATCTACGCGGGCTAGGGAAGACAGCCTTTAAGATTCTCAGTGACCCATTTGAGAACTATAAAATTATATTTGCCAACAAGACTTTCCGTACGTCATTGAAAAACACGGCAATCATCTGGACGATGAACTTCATTCCTCAGATCACGCTTGCCTTACTGCTTACCGCATGGTTCACGACCCGACGCTTCTACGTCAAAGCCCAGGGAGCTTTCAAGGTCTTGATCTACATGCCCAATATCATCACCGCTGCGACGATTGCCATTCTCTTCAACTCCCTTTTCGGGTATCCCAAAGGCCCGGTCAACGACATCCTGGTGCGCTTTGGTTGGGTTGCCAAGCCACAGAACTTCCACCTACAGAAGTGGACAGCCAAAGGGGTCGTTGCCTTCATCCAGTTCTGGATGTGGTATGGAAACTCAATGATTGTCTTGATCGCCGGGGTGTTGGGCATTGATGTTACGCTCTTCGAAGCCGCCGAAATCGATGGAGCCAATGCCACGCAGATCTTCTTCCGTATAACTTTGCCCAGGCTCAAGACAATCGTCCTCTATGTGCTGATCACCAGCATGATCGGAGGACTGCAGATGTTCGACATCCCCAAACTCTATCTGAATGGAGGCCCGGACAACGCAACGCTGACCAGCAGTGCCTTTATCTATAACCAAGCCTTCAGTGGCAGTTATCTCTACAACCGAGCCTCGGCAGCGAGCATGTTGGTCTTCTTGATCATTGTCGTGCTCTCCGTTGCCCTCTTCCTTCTTATGCGCGACCGCGATGAAGTGAAGTTACGCCGCCAAGAGCGGGCACTGAAGAGAAGAGGAGGTGTAGCATGAAAAGTCTGAAAGCTTCGACGATTACCATGAAGACCATCATCTACATCGTCTGTATCTTCTTATCGATCCTCTCAATCTTCCCCTTCTGGGTGATGATCATGAATGCGACCCGTAACACCTATCAGATCCAGCAGTCCTCGGTCGCTCTTCTTCCCGGAAAGAGCTTAATGAACAACTGGAAGATCCTCACCGGAAAGAGTTTCAATCCTTGGGTTGGATTCTTCAACTCAATGATTGTCAGTACTGGTACTACCATCTGCGCTGTGTACTTCTCAAGTCTCACCGCCTACGCCTTGGTGGCGTACAGATGGAAACTCCGTGATGCCTTCTTCTCATTCATCATGGCTGTCTTGATGATTCCAGCCCAAATCTCGGGTATCGGATTCTATCAGTTCATGTACCGCATCGGATGGACCAACAGCCTCTTGCCGTTGATCCTCCCGGCGATAGCAGCCCCTGCGATGGTCTTCTTTATGCGCCAGTACCTGATGGCGACCCTCTCACTGGACATCGTAGCTTCGGCGCGAATCGATGGCTCAGGTGAATTTAGGACCTTCAATCAGATTATTCTACCAATCATGAAGCCAGCGATGGCAACTCAGGCAATCTTTACCTTCGTCGGCAGTTGGAACAACCTCTTCATCCCCTTGATCCTCCTTACCCGGCAAGAGAAGTACACCATGCCGATCATGGTCAGCCTGCTACGCGGAGATATCTATAAAACCGAGTACGGTTCGGTCTATCTTGGATTAACGTTGACGGTTTTACCCTTGTTCGTCATATACTTCATTCTTTCAAAGTATATCATTGCCGGAGTCGCCCTCGGAGCATTGAAGGAGTAACGTATGAAGGAAGCATTCCAAAAAGCTCGCCAGTTACTGAAGCGAATGACCGCTGAGGAGAAGGTCGCCCAATTGGTGACCGCTTGGCTTGAGATATCAAAGGATGGCACATTCACCGTCCGTGAGTACGGACAGAAGGAGCGCACTACTGCCGATCGTCGCAAGGAAGTTCTTGGCGAAGGGATTGGACAGCTGACCCGCCCCTATGGGACGATGGCCAATGAGCCAGTGGACCAAGCCAAAGCCATCAACAAGATCCAGCACTATTTGGTCAATGAGACTCGTCTGGGAATTCCAGCAATGCTTCACGAAGAGTGCCTTACCGGAGCGATGGTCAGAGGGGCAACTATCTTTCCCTCTGCCCTGAACTACGGATCGAGCTGGGACCCCTCCATGATTGAGGCCATCGGATCGACCATTGGCGCTGAGCTACGGAGCCTGGGAGTCCACCAGGGCCTCGCCCCGGTCCTTGATGTTGCCCGTGATGCACGATGGGGAAGGCTTGAAGAGACCTTTGGGGAAGATCCCTACCTTGCAGGTGAGATGGGTATCGCCTATGTGAATGGTATCCAAGGGAAGAAGAAAGTCCCCTTGGCTACCCTCAAACACTTCATCGGCCACTCTGCCAGCGAAGGGGGACGTAACCACGCCCCAGTGCATATTGGAAAGCGTGAACTGCTGAACATCTTCGGCCTGCCCTTTGAGATGGTGGTACAGCACACCGATATTGGATCGGTGATGCCCGCCTATCATGATATCGATGGAATCCCCACTACCTGTGACGGAGAGCTGCTGGTAGATCTACTCAGACATCAGTGGGGCTTCAATGGCTTGGTAGTCAGTGACTACGAAGCACCGATTCAGCTGCTGCGCGACCACCACGTGGCCAATGACCTTGCCGAAGCTGCTGCCATGGCTTTCAATGGCGGCCTTGATATGGAGCTTCCGGGCTTCACCGTCTATAAGGCCGGGCTCATTGAAGCTCTTGAACGGAATCTTGTGACCATTGAAAACATCGATGAAGCGGTGCTCCGTGTCCTTGCCGAGAAGTACCGCCAAGGTCTCTTCGAGAATCCCTACATTGATGAAGGGGCGATCGATCTGAATAGTAGCGCCAGCCATGCACTGGCCGTTGAGGCAGCAGAGGCTTCGCTGGTTCTACTGAAGAATGAAGAGTTGTTGCCGCTTAAGAGGGGGCAGAAAGTTTCGGTCATCGGACCGTTGGCCGACCATCCCTTTGCAATGTTCGGCGGCTATTCTCCGCCAATTCACTTGCTAGGTAGCATGGACGCTGCCGATTGTGTCCCTGAGGCAGCCAAAACGATTCGAAAGTCCCTTGAGGATCTTTTAGGAGCAGAGCAGGTACTCTATGAGCCAGGCTGTATGCTCTACGAGGATGCTGTTGAGCGGGCTATCTTCTTCCCCGGTGATGTGGGGGAGGAGGAGAGTAGCCATACGCTCAGCACCGATACCTCTCGTTTTGACCAGGCAGTCGATTGTGCCAATCAAAGCGATGTCACCGTGTTGGTAGTAGGGGATCTCGCCGGTCTCTTTGGCAATGGAACCGTAGGTGAGGGCTCTGATGTCTCCTCGCTTGACCTACCGGGTGTACAACAGCAGTTGATGGACCGCCTTCTTGAGACGGGTAAACCGATTGTTGTCGTCCTGGTCAGTGGAAGACCGTATGACCTGCGGGCTGCAAAAGAGAAGGCTGGGCCATTCTTGCTGCGTGGCTTCCAGGCCAAGGCGGTGGTGAAGCCGTAGGGCGTACCCTTGTCGGTTTGAATAATCCCAGTGGACGCTCAACACTCTCCTTCCCACAAGTGGCAGGGTCTGCCCCATATGCCTACAACCATCACAAGAAGGCAGGAGGGCTGCCGGTACAGGCAGAGTTCCTCCCCCTGTATCCCTTCGGATTTGGACTCAGTTACACCAGCTTTGCCATTGAAAATCTTAGCCTCACAAGTACTGAACTGCCTAGCGATGGTGAAGTGACCCTCTCGGTGGTGGTAACCAATACCGGAGAGGTTGCAGGCAGTGAGGTCGTTCAGCTATACAGTACCGATGTGGTCGCATCCATTGTACGGCCAGTCAAGGAGCTGAAGGCATTTGCCAAAGTCTTCCTTGAAAGCGGAGAGAAGTGCACCGTCTCCTTTACGCTTCCCGCCGATCTCTTCTCCTTCATCGGAAGGGAGATGGATCGGGTTGTGGAGCCAGGTGTACTGAAGATCGGCATCGGCTCAAGCAGTGAACAGATTGACCTTTGGAGTGAACTTACCGTCACTGGCCAAAAGCGTACTCTTGGAAGGGAGTGGAGATCACGCCCACAAGTGGCCATAGCGCGCCACTGACTTCAAAACCCTCCGTGTGGCAATTTCCCCTTTTGTGGGCTATCATGAAAGGGGAGGTTGCCATGATTCGTACGGCTCGTTTTGCCGGCTCCTGGTACACAAATGACCCCACCAAGCTCAAAGCCGTGATCGACTCCTCCATTGCGGAGATCGGCTCTATTATGCCCTCTCGATTTGCTGTCTTGCCTCATGCAGGACTCTCTTACTCCAAGCGTGGGATCGCACCTTTCTTTGGAGGAGACTTTAGCGCTGTGGAGCGCATTGTCATTATCGCTCCTAGCCACTATGCCCATATCGCCCCTGATCGGTTGGCCAGTGCCCCTTTCAGTGCCGCCCAAACCCCTCTAGGCAATCTCAAGGTGATAGCCCTCTCGGAAGCAAGAACAGATTACAGAGAGGCCATTGAAGCTGAGCATGCGCTGGAGATGATCTTACCATACATAGCAAACCTTCCTTCACCGCCTGCAATCAGCATGGCGCTCCTCTCTCACTTTAGTACAGCAGAGGCAATCTCAAAGCTTGCCGACGCACTGATCGAAGAGTTAGGTGAAAAGAATATCCGAGAGGGGAAGACGCTCTTGATTGCAAGCAGTGATTTTACCCACTATGGACCACGATTTTCTTACACGCCATTTGGACGGGATGGACAGGCAGGGACCAAGGAGTCTGACTTGGCGTTTGCCAATCTTTTGATCGAAGGGAACACTGAAGAGGCGTATCGCCTCGCTACCTCCCAGCGATTGACCATCTGCGGCCATGCTGCGTCAGTGCTCGTGGCTGAGATTGCCACGCGTTTTGAGGCAGAGGGGAGGATCCACTCCTACTACACCTCAAGTGATGTTCAGCCGTCGTTTGACCCTAATTTTGTCGCCTACGCGACGCTCTTATGGAGCTGATGATGAACGCTTCCCAAAAAACTGCACTGCTTGAACTGGCCCGAAGTGCCATAGAGAGCACCTTTACAGGTGATGAACAATCCCTCATAGCCCAAATGCGACGGTTGAAAGGGGGGTTGTATGAGCAGCAGCGCGGATGCTTTGTGACCCTCCGGGATGTGAATGATGCCCTACGGGGGTGTATCGGCAATCTCATAGGGAGGGGAAACGTTGCGCAAAGCGTTGTAGCCCTAGCGAGGGAAGCCGCTTTCTCCGACCACCGCTTTGTGGCACTGAAGCCGAGAGAACTAGATCACCTAATTATTGAGATTTCGTTGTTGACACCCCTAGAGCCAATTGATGACTACCGCCTCATCGAGATAGGACGTGATGGGGTGATCCTTACCTGCGGAAATCGGCGAGCAGTCTTTCTGCCCCAAGTGGCAACTGAGCAGGGATGGGACCTGTCGACGATGCTCACCCATCTTTCGATGAAAGCCGGTCTTGCTCCTAAGGCATACACAGAGGCGGAGTGTCGTTTTGAAGTATTCCAAGCCGAGGTATTCAGCGATGACGATCACCTGTGATTTTTGTTGGCGCATGTGCACGCTCAAAGAGGGACAGAAGGGGGTGTGCGCGGTACGCTCAGTCATTGATGGAAAGCTGGTGAGCTTGAACTGGGGCAATGTTGTTGCAATGGGAGTCGATCCGGTTGAGAAGAAACCGCTGTACCACTTTCGACCTGGTCATCGAACCCTCTCCTTCGCCCTCTTTGGCTGTAATCTCTCCTGTTCGTTTTGTCAGAATTATTCGATAAGCCAAAAAGAGTATTACGGTGAGCGTGAGGGAGTGAGAATTGAAGTGCAGGAGATCGTCCAAGAGGCACTGGTACGTAACTGTCCATCGATTAGCTTCACCTACAGTGAGCCACTTGTGTGGCAAGATTATCTTATCGAGGTGGCTACCCTGGCAAAGAAAGAGGGATTGTCGCTGATCATGGTGAGCAACGGTACCTTCAGCGAAGCGGCCTTAGAGCGCCTGTTGCCCTTCATCGATGCTTTTAATATCGACCTTAAGGGAGATGAGGAGTTTTACCGCAGTGTCTGTAAGGGAAGTGCTGAACCCGTATTGAGAGCAATTGAAGCCATCACAGAGTACGGATCACACTTGGAGGTGACCACGATGGTCACCGCAGAACACCATACCCCCGCTGTTATGCAGGACCTTGGTGAACAGCTGCATCAGCGAGGGGTGAAAATCTGGCATCTCACGCGGTATTTCCCCCACTACCACAGCCATCAGGAAGCTACCCAGGAGCGCTATCTGAAACGTACCATCACAGCGATGAAGAGAATTGGCATCCCCTTTGTGTATCCAGGAAATTCAACCCTCGATGCCTCGACCTACTGCCCGGGCTGTAAAACCAAATTAATTGGTCGCACAGCGTATCAGCTCTCCTTACAAGACGGAGTGATAGAGGCAGGACAGTGTCTCAGATGCGGCACTCCCATTGTCGGCGATTTCCCCCTCTAGATATTTCTGGTACACTCGCTCTAAGGAGTGATGAGTGGAATCATACTATGTCGAAGAAGCAGCCAAGCGGCGTCTGGCAAGCTATAACTGCGCTCAAGCGGTAGCGTGTGCCTTCATCGATCGCTTGGACATTGAAGAGAAGACCCTCTTCAGTTTGATGGAGGGGTTTGGTGGGGGCATGGGAAGCCATGAAGCTACCTGCGGGGCCCTCAGTGGTGCAGTTGCCGTGATTGGCCTGTTAAAGGGTGGGAAAAAGCCCGATGCCAAGACTAAGGCCAACACCTATGCACTGGTCAGCGAAGCAGCCGAGCGCTTTGAATCGATCTGCGGCAGCCTAGTCTGTAAGGATATCCTCGGTGACGAGACCGGGGTGGTCCTCTACTCCTGTGATGGCTGTGTCCAGCAGGCTGTTCGCATTACTTGTAATCTTTTGGAGCTCACATGATTGGAACGAATACATACCCAGGAAGAGGGATCATCTGTGGCAAAGGCGCTGATGATGTGCGTTTTTGTGCATACTTTCTCACCGCCCGCAGCCCCTCTAGTCGCAACCGACGCCTTGCCTATCGCGAGGATCAGGTTCTCACCGAAGTCGTTGACCCCTCACAGGTCATCGACCCAGCTCTCTTGATCTACACTGCGATGCAAGAGGTAGATCAAAGATTGGTCGTAACAAATGGCGATCATAGCCAGATGATTGTTGAGGGGATCGCCAATGATCTCTCCTTTGCAGCATCGCTGAAGAATGCGACCTATGAACCTGATGAGCCTCATTTTACCCCTCGCATCAGTGCATTGGTTGAGGATGATCAGTACACCGTATCAATCATTCGTCGAAGAGGGACACTCAATGAGCGATCATTTTATCCATATCGCTTTGATGAGAAGGGGATGGCTCGCATAATCCATACCTATGAAGGGGAGAGAGAGCCTCTTCCTTCATTCATCGGGGAGCCCAGGGCCCTTGAGATCAAGGTAGCAGCCAAAGAGGTTGGCTCTTGGTTGTGGAAGAAGCTGGAAGGCTCCAATCGCTTGGCCGTTGCACTGTGGATCTTAGACGGACCGAAGCGACAAGTAATGATCATCAATGAGGGGGAGGGAGAGGGGAGATGGAACGGTTAAACCTCAAATACGGAGCCAATCCCAACCAAAGCCAAGCATCCTTGTCGAT
>JBAZCM010000012.1:0-30084 GCA_041654935.1 Sphaerochaeta sp.
CTTCTGCGGCCTTGGTGAAGGAACGGTATTCCCAAACGGCGAGGAAGGCTCGAGCCTTGGTATCAAGGAGTGTTGTATACATAAGTAAATATGATGATAACATAAAATTATATAATTTGTAATAATGTTTATAAATTGGTAGCCTCAGGTCATGAAACAACGAATTATGGTCTTGATACCTGGTATTATACTCACAGCCCTTATAGCGGCTGTTGCCCAAGGTCTTGGCTCTCTGGGTCTGCTCTCATTAGTCGGACCCTCGGTTTGGGCTTTGTTGATCGGCATATGTCTTCATCCGGTGGCAAAGCAATTTGCATTCTTTCAAGAAGGGATTGGTTTTACGGCAAAGAAACTGCTACGCTTTGCCATCATTGGGATGGGCTTTACCCTCAACCTTACCCAAGTGCTCTCCATCGGCTCCTTCTCTGCGATTGTCATGCTCTTTACCCTGGTTACCGCTTTCGGGGGTGGCTACCTGCTTGGCAAGATTCTTGGTCTGGATTGGCGGCAAAGCGCCCTCATATCAGCGGGCACGGGAATTTGCGGCGCTTCGGCAATTGCAGCCCTTGCTCCGGTCATCGACGGTGATGAAGAGGCAATTGCTTGGGCTTTATCGGCGACCTTCATCTTCGATGTAGCGATGGTCATCCTCTTTCCTCTGATGGGCCGCGCTCTTGCAATGAGTGATATCGGCTATGGCCTGTGGGCAGGAACGGCGGTCAACGACACCTCATCGGTATTGGCAGCCGGATATGCCTTCAGTGAGGAGGCAGGCTCCTTTGCGATTATCGTCAAGCTGGCGCGCACGCTCTCCATTGTCCCCATCGCCATTCTCTTCTCTTGGATCAATGGGCGGAGCTCACAAAGAAAGCAAGTTTCCCTACAACGG
Source organism: Sphaerochaeta sp. (assembly GCA_041654935.1). Taxonomy (GTDB): domain Bacteria; phylum Spirochaetota; class Spirochaetia; order Sphaerochaetales; family Sphaerochaetaceae; genus Sphaerochaeta. The sequence goes on from JBAZCM010000012.1 coordinate 890, forward strand.
ATCTTCCCCTGGTTCATCATCCTCTTCTTGGCTGCAGTGTTGCTCAATTCCCTCTCCCTCATCCCCCCTGCCTTTGGGGCGCAGGTTGCAAAAAGCGGTCGATTCATCATGGTCATGGCCCTGGGGGCAGTAGGGCTTTCCACCGATGCACGTGCTATGGCGTGCTCAGCAACCAAGCCTATGACCCATGGGTTTATCATCTCGGTGGCAGTGGTTTTGGTCTCTTACTTGGTCCAGGCGCTGCTCAACCAAATCTGATTACCCCTTGACGCTAGTCGCTCATATGAGCATAATAGAGCGGTAATTACAAAAATCACCCATCATAACGGGTGGGTAAGGAGCTCTACAGTGCCTTGTGGAAGAAAGCGTAAGCGGCATAAAATTGCCACGCATAAGCGAAAAAAGAGATTGAGAAAGAATCGGCACAAGAACAAGAAATAAGTTCGCCTCTTTCCTCTACACAACGCAAAAGACCGTCAGCAATGACGGTTTTTTGTGTTTGGAGAAAGGCGGTCGTTTTGTTGACCACCCCTTTATAAATATGGTAGGGTGAGACCTACCTCTTTATCCGCCCTTGTGGGCGGATCATTAAGTCCGTAAGGAGGAACCATGAGAAATTATGAGTTCACCGTTATCTTCGTAGCAGACGAAGAACGCAAGAACGCCGGCCTCGAGGCAGTGACTGGCGCACTTGCAGCCGCTGGTGCCGAGATCACCAAGCAGGATGACATGGGCGTAAAATTCTTAGCCTATGAGATTCAAAAGCAGGATAAGGGACACTATGTCTACTTTGAGTTGGCTGTCGACCCTGCAAAAATCGTTGAGTTTGAGCAAGCATTCAGGCTCAATCACAACATCATGAAATTCTTGTTTGTCCACAAAGCAGACAAATAATTAAGACAAACGGAGCAAAAGCATGGCTAATGACTTGAACGTGGTAGCGTTGGTGGGCCGGCTGACGAGGGAGAGCGAATTGCGCTACTCCGCCGGAGGCATGGCAATTTGTCGTTTTTCCATCGCAGTCAACCGGAGAAAGAGGACGGCTGACAACAGGTGGGAAGAGGAGGCCAACTTCTTTGACTGTGTGCTCTTTGGAAAGAGTGCTGAAAACCTGAACCAATACCTGGAGAAAGGGAGGCAGGTCTCCATTATCGGGGAGTTGCGCCAGAACCGGTGGGAACAGGACGGTCAGAACCGCAGCCGGGTCGAGATTGCCGTAAACTCTTTGCAGCTGCTCTCAAGCCCCGGCCAATCCCAATCAGAGGGACGGGGTCAACGTAGCTGGTCTGACCAAGGTCAGAGCAGAGGTCAAGGTCAATATCAGGACCGTACCCCAACTCCTCAGGCTCCAAGCCCCATGGATATCCCCGGCCCTGAACAGTTTGATGATGACCAAATCCCATTCTAAGTTAGGAGAATAACGAATGCACGATGATGATAAAGATGCCGTGATGAATGAAAACGAGTCCCGCCCCAACCGCCCAGATCGTAGAGGCGGCGGTGGCAGACGACCGGCCTTCCGCAAGAAGGTATGCCGATTCTGCACCCAGGACACCACCCCCGACTATAAAAACCCCGACCTGTTGAGGCGCTATGTCACCGAGCGTGGCAAGATCCTCCCAGCCCGGATCACCGGCTGCTGCGCTAAGCACCAGCGGGCCGTCACCACCGAGATCAAGCGAGCACGTGTGCTTGCATACTTGCCCTTCGAGAAGAAATAATGATGGCGTTCATGGACCTCAAGGAATCAAAAAAACTGAAGGAAGTGCTGCTGCTCAGCGCGGCGAGCTTTGCGCTCTCACGCCTGATCATCGGTAATGTTCTCTTCACGATTCCTCTCTTGGTCCTCGAACAACGTTTTTCCTCTCGCAAGGAAGCACTTGCCCCGGTGGGGCTATTGGCTCTGGCGATTTATGTAACAGAGTTCTTTAAGGCACGGGGAGCCTTGGCATCGGCCGAGGGCAGGGTACTGCTCTTGATCAGCCTCTATATCCCCACAGTTTTGTTGATTGCGTCGGCGGTCTGGATCGCCTACGCCGATCGTCCTCTCTTCAAGCGATATATCAGCGCATCCCTCTTTGGGATTGTTGCCTCACTTGTCATGGTAGCGTGGTTTAGTCGGCCATCGCCGGTCTTGAATCGCATCGATGAAGTCTTCTTACAGACCTTCACCAATCTCTTCGGCCCTGACTCATCGTCGGCGATGAGTGATGTCGCCCTTCAGCGGCTCTACCGAAGTGCGGTGATGAGCACTGGGGCTATGTTGGCCCCAATGTGTATGGTCTTGGTTGGCTTCACCGCTTTTTTGGCAATTAGTTGGAACAGGCGCTTTGATGAGACCTTCACCCTTGCAGTTTCACGCTGGAAGATCCCTGAGTACCTGCTCTGGCCCTTCCTTGGCTCGTGGACCGTTGTGTTGGTCTTGTTGATGGCTAAGGCTGGATACTTGGCCCTGGCCCTTGCCCTGCAAATCGCACTCTCACTGGGAGTCCTGTATGCAGTACAAGGAGTTGCGATCATCGTCCATCTGCTCTTGAAGAGAAACGTCGTAGTGAAGATCAGCAAACTGGTTACCTTTTTGTTCTTGTTGGCATTTGTCGTCCCTGGGCTGAATGTATTGGTCATCTTCGCCCTACCACTGTTGGGAGTGACGGAGAATTGGTTCACCTATCGAAGTTATGAGTAAGGAGTCTTAGATATGAAAGTCATTCTGAATGAGGATGTCCTCAATCTCGGAGAAGAGGGAGATGTTGTAGTCGTCAAGCCTGGCTATGCACGCAACTACCTGTTTCCGAGAGGAATTGCCGTACGGCATACTAAGGGCAACATCGCGATGTTTGCCAGCCGTGCAGCGGCTATTGAAAAGCGGAAGGAAGAGAAGCGCAAGAGCAGTGCCTCAATGAAGGAGCAGCTTGAGCAGGTGGTGATCAAGATGGTGATGAGCGCCGGTGAGAGTGGAAAACTCTTCGGTTCAGTCACCAACGCCATGGTGCAGGAGGAGCTTGCAAAGCTCGGCTACACCGTTGAGCGTAAGAAGATCGAGGTCTCCAGCCATATGATCAAGATGGTTGGCACCTACCCGATTCGTGTCCGCCTCTATGAGAACGAGATTGCTGAACTGACCCTCACCGTTGAGAGTGAGTCAGTGGTCAAGGCTCAAAAGGCTGAAGAGGCCCGCGCCGCAGCCGAAGCTGCTGCAAAGGAAGAGGCCGCAGCAAAGGCCGCCGCAGCCGCAGAAGCCGCTGAGAAAGCCGAAGAGGTAGAAGCTGCTGAGCCGGTAGAGGAGTAACAGCGATGGCATCGAAGGAGCGACTGGGCCGCATTCCCCCACAAAACGAAGAGGCGGAGCGCGCAGTCCTTGGAGCGATTCTCCTCAATGAACGGGTTCTTGGTGAAGTCACCGACTACCTGGGCAAGGATGATTTTTACAAGGTCGCCCACCAGCAACTTTTCGATGCCATTGTGATGTACCGTCAGGAGAGTGGGGAAACCCTCGATCTGATAACCCTCAGTGCGTACCTCAAACAAAAAGGTTTGGTTGAGCGATGTGGTGGTTTGGCCTACATCGCCGGCCTTACCGGTGATGTACCCACCACCACGAACGCTGGCTACTACGCCAAGATTCTCAAGGCCCTGAGCCAACGCCGTAAGCTCTCACTCTTTGCCAGTAAGCTTACCGATAGTGCTTGGGATGAGAGCCAGGATATCCAGAAGATCATCGATGAGGGCGAACAAGCCCTCAGCCAACTTGCCAATGACACTGCCGGCAGTGAAAACTACTTCAGCATGAAGGAGTTGGTCAGCCATGTGATCAAGGATCTGGAAGAGCGGTCGGTCAGTGGGGTAAAACACGGTCTGGAGAGCGGGTTTGCCTCTCTGGACTCGATTACCGGAGGATTTAAGAAGCAGGAGTTTGTTATCGTCGGAGCTCGTCCGTCGATCGGAAAGACTGCCTTTGCTCTCTCTATCGCCTTGAACATGGTCACCAAGAAGCGCTATCGCGTTGGATTCTTCTCCCTGGAGATGAGTGCCACGAGCTTGATGGAGCGCCTGTTGACCAGCCACAGTCGGGTAGACTTCAAACGAATTCGTAACGCCACCTTGAAGGGCAATGAGATGATTGCGGTCGTAGACTCCTCAAGTGTGCTCTATGATGCTGAACTCTTTATCCAAGATACACCGAACATGAAGCTCATGGACCTCAGGGCCCAGGCTCGGCGGATGAAACTCGACCACGATGTGCAGATCATCTTCATCGACTATATCACCCTCATTGAGGCAGAGGCCGATAGCCGGGTGCCTCGCCACGAGCAGATCTCCATCATCAGCCGCAGCCTCAAGCAATTGGCCCGTGAGCTGGATATCCCAATCGTCTGTCTCAGCCAGGTCGGCCGTCAAGCCGATGGTGTTGAACCCAAGCTTGCTGATCTGCGAGAGAGTGGATCGATCGAGCAGGACGCTGACGTGGTAATCTTACTGCACCGTGATGTAGGTAAGAACCGTATCGATGATGAAGAAGAGCGACGACGAAACAACATCCAAGAGACGAAGATCATCATGGCCAAGAACCGTAACGGAGAGCAAGGAATCTTCTCACTGGCCTTTATCAGTAATATTGTGCGCTTTGATGAGATGGAGTTCAGCCGCCCGTACGTCGCCGCCTCAAACCCTAACGTTTGAGACCAATCACATAGAGTAGATCACTGAATCCCAAAAAGACAAAGAAAAGGATGACCATCACCAAGCCGATGACTTGCATGGTCAGGTATACCCGTGGCTTGATCGGCCTTCCGCTGATCCACTCATACGCTGCCATGATGATTTGCCCACCGTCAAACGCTGGTAGGGGAAAGAGATTCATGATGGCAAGGGAGATGGAGACGATGCCCATCAGGTAGAGGAGGGCGTGAAGGCCTCCTACCGGGTTTTGTTCAAAGCCCAAGGAGGCGATGTCTCCGATGATGAGGGCAGAGCGGGTGATACCGGTGACCGTCTCATGGATTTCACGAACATTACCTGCGGTGATGGTTGAGAGGGATTTGATCGTCAAGCGTCCGATACGCAGGCTCTGACGAATACCGAGTAGGAGACTGAAGCGCTGCCCTGACCCTTTTCTGAGTGCTGACTGCAGGCTGAATTGATAGACAGATCGGTTTGTCTCATCTACTTCGGGGTAGAAGGTAATGGAGAAGAGTTGCCCGTCTCGTAAGACTTGCAAGGTGACTGGGCCGGCGCCAGTGGGCAGGGCGCTGATGAGATCAAGATGATTGGCAACAGGCAGGTCATTCACCGCTACAATACGGTCTCCACGTTTTAATCCCGATCGCTCTTCAGCACTGGAGGGACGAATGCTGCCCACCACTGCGTCCTGGATTACTGTAAGTCCCCAGCGTGCCGACCCGTCATCGCGGATCTGTGCTTGGATAGGCAAGGTCAACTCCTGGCCGTCCCGTAATACAGTAAAGACCTCTTGGCCGCTAGAGGCGCCAAGGCGTGCTTCCAGCTCCTCCCAATCGTAGATAGTAGTTCCAGAGAGGGCAGTGATCACATCCCCGTTGCGAATTCCTCCAGCATGAGAGGGGCTTTCATTTTCTCCGAAGAGCGCTGGGTAAGAGTCGGTGGTCGCCACTTTTGCTTCGGTGGAGAGGATCGGTAGCGGTAAGGTAGCCAGCAGGGCATATAAGAGAATGGCAAAGAGTATGTTGAAGGCAACACCCCCGAAGTAGGTCACCATACGGGCAAAGGGATGGGCGCCAAAGTAAGAGCCATCCTCTACGTGATTGAAGGAGCGGCTCTTGTAGCGAATGGCACGGCTCAGATCCTCAGAGCCTTTGAGCCGACAGTATCCGCCGATGGGCAAGAGGCTTAACCGTAGCTCAGTCTCTCCGACCATCGTAGAGAGGATTTTGGGCCCTATGCCTACTGAGAAAACTTCAACATCGATGTTGCAAAGTTTGGCCAAGGCTAAGTGTCCAGTTTCGTGGATGAGAACAACCAAGCTGATACCAATGAGGCCAATGAGATACTTTATCAGGAGGGGAAGCAGGGTGCTCATAGTAAGCCTTGTGCGTACCGACGGGCCTCTTTGTCGATTGCAACGACGTCAGCCCAATCCTCAGCCTTGGTGTCCCACCGCTCTTGGAGGGTTGTCAGGATAACTTCGATCATCCGGGGGTAGGAGAGACTTCCTTCTAGGAATGCCTGGACTGCTACTTCATCGGCAGCATTGAAGGCGATGGCCGAGCTATCGTTACGTCTTAGAATGTCAAAAGCCGCTCCGAGGAGGGGGAAGTGATCCCACTTTGGCTCTTCAAACGTCAGGGAGAGGCCGGCAAAATTCAAGGGTTTAACCAGGTCAACGGGCCCCTCCAGCAGGGCCCCAACAATCGCCAGGCTCATATCAGGGCGGCTGAGTTGGGCATAGAGTGCCCCATCATTGGTGCGGATCATTGAGTGGATGATCGATTGGGGGTGTACTACCACCTCGATCCGGTCATGGGGGAAATCAAAAAGATAGGAGGCCTCAATGACTTCAAGGGCTTTATTGGCCAAAGTTGCACTATCGATGGTAATCTTCTTACCCATCTGCCAAGTAGGGTGGTCCAGCGCATCGGAGGCGGTAATCTGCTCAAATTGGGAAGGCTTAAGATTCTTGAACGGGCCACCGCTTGCAGTAAGAATCAAAGAGTGCACATCTTCGCGTCTCTGACCTTTCAAGAGTGCATTGAGGGCAGAATGTTCACTATCAACGGGAATGATCTTGCTGCCGCTGGTTCGAGCACGATCGAAGAGAAGGTGAGCACCACAGACCACCGACTCTTTGTTGGCAAGGGCGAGGTCGTACCCGGCCTCCAGTACAGCCAGGGATGCGGCAAGGCCTGCAAAGCCACTGATGGCATTGAGCACGATATCGACCTCGCACTCGGCGATTATGGCTAACAGTCCGTCGCGGCCACAGTAGGTCTTCAGATCTTCTCTACTCTCTAGGTTCGCTCCAGTGAGGCAGACCGCTTCAGCGCCAACACTCATTGCATCTTTGAGTAGTTGGCTCTCATTAGTGTGTGAAGAGAGGCCGACTACCCGTAATGGTAGACGCTTTGTGGTGATCGCGGTGAGAGCGGTCTGGCCAATGGAGCCACTGGATCCGAGGATCAGGAGGCGTTTCATAGGAGGGTGAGGATCAAATAAAAGACCGGGGCACCAACAAGCATGGAGTCAATGGAGTCCAAGAGGCCTCCACGGCCGGGGATGAGGTGTCCGCTATCCTTTACATCGACCGATCGCTTAAAAGCGCTTTCGATCAAGTCTCCGATATTTGCAGCAGTTGCAGTGGCAAAACTGAGGATAAGAGAAGCGGGAATGGAGATATAACTGCCCAAATTTCCCACAAACATGGTGTACAGTAATCCCAGTACCATGGCGCTGAGCGTGCCACCGATGAATCCGGCAATGGATTTGTTGGGACTGACCGCCACCACACCGCGGTTGTTCTTTCCCAGCCACATGCCAAAGACAAAGGCAAAGACGTCGTTACCAAAGATAAGAATGAAGAAGAGCAGCAAGATGGTCGTGGCATCGACCATAGCGGTAAGTCGCTGAATATAGGTAATCAAAAGACCTGGATAGATGATGATGAACGCCATCGCAGCAATTCTCAGCAATGATCGGGCAAAAGAGTCCTTTTTACCTGCAATGATCTCAGCGCTGAAGAAGATAAGAGCCAGTGCAATAAGGGCGATATCAACGAGGGGAAGGGGCATGGCTCTTACATTGACAAGCCATTGGGCAACCGGCATAAGACCGACAAGAAAGATAACTGCTTTGGGTAAGTGCACCTCAGCCTTCGCAAAGAGTCCATGGACCTCCGAAGCGGCTGCAATGGTGGTGAGAACTGCCAGAATTGAGAGGGCTAAATAACCGTAGTGTGGCAAGAAAAAGATTAGACAAAAGAGGACGGGCAGCGTAATGAAAGTGGTCAAGACCCGTTTTATCATCGATGTCATTCAACACCTCCAAACTTCCTGACCCGCTGGCGATACTCTTGGCACACCTGCTGAATCTCTTCAGCGCCCCAGTCTGGCCACAGTTTTTCATAGAAAGCCAGCTCAGCATAGGCACTCTCCCACAAGAGAAAGTTGCTCAACCGCTTCTCATTTGCACTTCTCACTATCATATCGACCGCCGGAAGATCAGGCAAGTCCATATTTTGGGTGATCAACTCTTCGGTGATAGGACGCTCTTGTATACGATTCACCGCCCGAGCGATCTCATCCCGCCCACCGTAGTTGATAGCTACTACTGCGGTAATCACATCGTTGTCTTCAGTGGCTTTTTCGGTCTTAGCAATTGCATCCTGCACTTGAGCAGGAAGGCCGGCGATATCACCCCGGGCAACGATGCGGATTTTATGGCGATTATAGAAGGTAAGCTCGCCATGAAGCTTGGAGACAAACAGATGCATCAAGTAGGCAACCTCTTGCTCGCTTCTCTTCCAGTTTTCAGTGGAGAAGGTGTAGAAGGTGACCACCTTGATCCCCTGCGCAATGGCTTCAACGATCACTCGCTTAAGGGCTTTCAAGCCTTCGATGTGCCCAGCGGTGCGCGGAAGTGCACGACGCTTGGCCCACCTGCCATTACCATCCATGATGATGCCCAGGTGTATTGGGGCAGGGGAGTCTTGAGGCATGTTAGATCTCCATGATTTCCTTCTCCTTCTCATCGGAGAGGGAGTTGATCTGTTCAACGAACGAGTCGGTGAGCTTTTGAACCCTATTCTCACCATCCTTCAGTTCATCCTCACTGATCTCACTGGCCTTCTGCATCCGCTTCAACTCATCGATAGCTTCACGGCGGATGTTACGAATGGCAACGCGGCTCTGCTCGGCAGTAGCCTTCGCTCCCTTGACCAATTGCTTGCGCCTCTCCTCGTTCAACGGGGGGAAGTTCAAGCGAATGAGCTTACCGTCGTTATTCGGGGGCAGGCCCAGGTCACTTTTGAGGATGGCACGCTCGACGGCGGCGAGCACACTCTTGTCCCAAGGCTGGATCACAATTGTGCGTGCCTCGGGGATGCTGATCGTCGCTACCTGGTTGATCGGGGTCTCAGCACCGTAGTACTCGACCTTGATCTTCTCAAGCAGCGTGGTGGAAGCGCGGCCAGTGCGTAGACCATCAAACTCACGCCCTAGGCTCTCTAGGCTCTTCTGCATCTTGGTTTCGCATGTCTCCAAAACGGTTTGCATATGCATCTCCTCTACAAGACGAGTGCCGCTCACAGAGTGAGCGGCAACAATATCAGTTAAACGGTCATACGCTGCAGGAAGCTAGGCCTGCGCGCAAGAAGGCAAAGTCGGTGATTTCAAGTTTTCCACCGGCAGCCTTAGCGACCTCAGCAAGCTTCTTGCCGACGGTCATCGAATCATCCTTGACGAACGGCTGTTGCAAGAAGGCGACTTCAGCAAGGTGCTTAGCAAGTCTGCCCTTGACGATTCCTGCTTGGACCTTCTCAGGCTTATCCATCTTCGCGGCTTGGGCAGCAAAGATGCTCTCTTGCTCAGCGATGTATTCGGCATCGATCTTATCGGTGTCGAGGTAGCTAGGAGTGAATGCAGCGACGTGCAGGGCACAATCGTTGGCAAACTCTTTGACCTCTGCTTTCTCAAAGAGAGCAGCGTCATCAGCCTTGAACATGACCAAGACAGCGAGGCTGCCATTGCCATGAATATAGGAGGCTGCGTATTCGTTCTCACCAAGTTCATAGGCACACAGGCTCTTTAGGGCCATGTTCTCCTTGATGATGGTGATCAAGTCGGTGACCATTGCGTTGAGCTCATCGTTGGGCTCGGTGTATCCCTTCTCCAGGGCGACATCACAAATCTTGTCACCAAGATCGATAAACTGCTGGTTGCCGGCAACAAAGTCGGTCTCACAGGAGAGCTCGACGAGCACAGCACGGCCGTCCTTGACCTTGACGAAGACCCGGCCATTGTCGGTGGCGCGGTCCTGGCGCTTGGCAACAGCTGCCAAGCCCATCTCCTTGAGCAGGCGCTCGGCGGCATCAAAATCGCCGTTTGCCTGAACAAGTGCTTTCTTACAATCCATCATACCTGCGCCAGTGCGCTCGCGCAGTCTTTTTACTACATCAGCGGTAATTGTCGCCATAATCGCTCCTTAATCTTTGTACAGGGTCTCTTCGTCTACGAGTGAGTCAGCATCATCGGCCTCTTCGGTCTCTTCAGCTTTCTCTTCTTCAACAGCTTCGAAGTCAGAGTAGTCGGTCTCTTCATCATCAGTTGAGAAGACGATCTCTTCTTCCTCCTCTTCGTCCTTTGCGACGACGGGAGTCTGTTCTTCATCCTCATCACCGAGGGTCTCGATGATCTGGATGCCTACCTCGTTATCAGCATCGACAACGGCGTTGGCGATGATCTCAACAAAGAGGCTGATTGCCCTGATTGCATCATCGTTGCCCGGGATGGGGTAGGTGATGTCAGTGGGGTCACAGTTGGTATCGACTACAGCGATGATCGGGATGCCAAGGCGCTTTGCTTCGGCAACGGCGATTGCTTCCTTCTTGGTATCGATGATGAACAGTGCACCGGGCAGGTCCTTCATATCTTTGATGCCGCCCAGGTTCTTCTCAAGCTTCTCCTTCTGCTTGGTCAACAAGCTGATTTCCTTCTTAGTGAGGGAATCAAAGGTTCCATCGAGCTCCATTTTCTCAATCTTTTTAAGCGTTGAGATCGAGCGCTTGATGGTGGAGAAGTTGGTGAGCATACCGCCAAGCCAGCGGTGATTGACGTAGGGCATGCCACAGCGCTTGGCTTCTTCTTCAATAGCCTGCTGCGCTTGCTTTTTGGTGCCTACAAATAGAATTGATTTGCCTTGCTTTACGACTGCACGAGCTGCGTCGTATGCCTCGATGATACATGCTGAGGTCTTCTGCAAGTCAATGATGTGAATGCCGTTTCTCTGACTGAAAATGAAACGGGCCATCTTTGGGTTCCACCGTTTTGTTTGGTGGCCGAAATGTACGCCTGACTCAAGCAGGCTTTTCATGGTTACAACGGACATAATCCTCCTGTCTGACGGCACCTCTGTGCTCGTCACCCTATAGCTCTTACACACCCCGAAGGTGGAGATTCCGCTTTCCATACGGAAATCGGTTTTTCTAGTATTTCAGAAAATCAAAAATGTGGCAAGTGTCACCCTGCTAAAGACAACCCATGGTATTTATGACAACACAAGCAATTCGCATTAACAGACAATGCGAATACTCTCCCTCGTTGCACAACATGCTTTCTTAGCATCCTCATTTGTCCCTAAAGCAATTATTTGGTCCGAATTTCCCTTATTTACCCTACTCAGTAGGGTAGTATAGGTTTGTACGGGCTTGCTGTTCATTAAAGGCTGAGAAAGATTAGTTATCGCAAAGGAACGAGAACAATTCGTAATTGGATTGTTAGAAACAACCTGAAGAGTAGGGGTACATGCAATGAGCGTATTTAAAAGCATCATGCAGGGGTTGGATGAGGCAGTCAAATATCAGGAAGGTAAAATTAGCGCCAGACGAACAAGGATTATGATAAGACCTGTCGAATCCTTTACTAGTGATGAGATTAAGCAGATTCGACAGAAAGCTGGTGTGAGTCAAGTAATCTTTGCAGCGATCCTTGGAGTATCTAAGAAGACAATCGAGGCGTGGGAGCGTGGGAGAAATACGCCCTCTGGACCATCGTGTAGGCTGCTACAGTTAATTCGTGACATTCCTTCGATGATTGAACAATATTAAGACTACACATAAAGCAAACTATTCGTGCTCACTACGCGATACGATTTATCTTACCGTGCGCATTTTATTGTGGATTACCCGAGGCTGTGATACATTCAAACCAATATGAAAAACCACTATTCAGTTGTTGTTATCGGGGCTGGTATAATAGGCAGTGCAGTAGCGTATCACCTTTCTCAATATGAAAAGTCAATTCTTGTCCTGGAAAAAGCAGAAGATGTTTCCTGTGGAGCAACGAAAGCCAACAGCGGGATTATCCACGGCGGTTATACTGCAAAGCATAATACTTCCAAAGGTTTCTACTCCATACGGGGCAATAGGATGTACGATTCTCTTTCTAAAAAGCTTGGATTTCCGTATCAGAGGATAGGATCACTGGTACTCGGGTTTGATGAAAGTGATGATCAATCGATTCACTATCTTTTGGAAAATGGGAAAGCTAATGGGGTTAAAGGACTGCAAATTCTTACCGCTCAGCAGGTAAGAAACAAAGAATCGTTGGTCAATGAACAGGTAACAGCGGCTCTGTACTGTGAAGAAACCGGAATAGCAAGTCCCTATGAGGCTGCTATAGCCTTTGCTGAAACTGCCGTCTCCAATGGAGTTGATATACAACTCAATAGTGAAGTTATCGGTATCGAAAAAGATGGGGACACCCTGAAAGTGTTCACAGAGGGTGCAGTATTTTACACCCAGGCTGTGGTGAATGCTGCTGGCCTTTACAGTGACGCTGTAGCGGCGATGGTCGGTGAAAAGACGTTTACCATTACCCCGAGAAGAGGAGAATACCTTCTCCTCAAAAGGGGAGCGGGCAGCGATTTTAATTCTGTGATCTTCCAAACACCCACAGAGGCAGGAAAAGGGGTACTCATTTCCCCCACAACCTGGAATAATCTGCTTATCGGTCCCAATGCTGAAGAGACCCAAGATAGAGAAGATGTGAGTAACAGTTTTGAAGGGCTGAAATCGGTTTATGAACAGGCAAAAATAAGTGTTCCAAGTTTGAATCTTTCATCATTGATCAGATATTTTGCAGGCATTAGGGCAACAGCTGATACCAAAGATTTTATCATTGGCAGAACCCAGACGCCGGGATTTTATCAAGCGGCAGGAATTGATTCTCCAGGATTTACCAGTGCCCCGGCAATAGCAGAAGATATCTGCGGTATGCTCATAGATGATGGAATTATTTCACCGAGGAGGCGGATAACAGACTCCAAGAGATCCCCGATAATAATGCCAGGGGAATTGCAACCTTTTTCACAGATCCAAGAACTTATTAATCTCCCTGAAGGTAATCCTGAACGGATTGTTTGCAGGTGCGAACAGGTGCGAGAAAAGACAATCACAGATGCATTATCCCGGCCCATTGCAATTGATTCAACTGATGCTGTGAAACGAAGAACAAGAGCCGGCATGGGGGCGTGCCAAGGCAAATTTTGTCTCTCTAGAGTGCAGCAATATATTGCAAAAGAGCTCAAAGCAGGGGAAGAAGTGCTTTTGCCAAAGCAAAAAGATGAGCAGCTTCTTGCCAAATTGAGAAAACTGTAACCAAGGCTTCATCACCATCGATGCGGTCGATGAAGGCAGGGCCTTCTCTCTGGACTCGATGGGAGTCTGCAGCACTGATGAGAGATTGTGTCGGGCACTTCTTCACAAGCAAAAGATTGTGTTCCGTTTGGATGAGTGAGGCGTATTGTAGCGTCGACTGTCAGGTCAGTTGAACCGTTGCCTTCTCTGAATTATTGTATTTAATCCTCTTGACTCTGCCGTTACGGCAGAGTTCATACTGGTGCCAACGAGGAAAATGCAGTGGAAATCACAATACAAGAGCTAGCACGGTTATCGGGGGTCACATCTCGGACACTCCGCTACTATGATGAGATTGGGCTCTTGAAACCGGCGCGTATCGCCTATTCAGGCTACCGATTTTATGGGCAGGCAGAGGTCGATTTGCTGCAGCAGATCCTTCTCTACCGCGAGCTTGGTTTCTCACTGGGACAGATTCGAAGCCTCTTGTATGAGCAACGCTTCGACCGAGAGACAGCATTTGGTGAACACCTCCGTTCTTTGAAAGAGCGGCGCCAACGTCTCGATCGCCTGATTGAGAGCGTTACTCGTTCGTTATCAACATTGAAAGGAGAGACAGAGATGGATAATCAAGATCGATTTACGCCGTTCTTCAGCAAAATGATCGAGGAGAACGAAGAGCGTTACGGTATGGAAATCCGTAGTCGTTATGGAGACGAGATTATCGATGAAGCCAATGCGAAGCTTACAGCTACGACCGAAGAGGAGTTCACGAATCTAGAGGAACTGCGAGAGGCCTACCAAGAGGCACTACGAGCCGCCTTGGCCCAAGGTGATCCCACCGGTTCTTTGGCCCAGAGAGCCTGCGATTTACATCGCAGATGGCTGACTGGCTACTACCCGGCTTACACCAATGAGTATCACCGAGGCCTCGCTGAGCTCTATGTATCCGATGAACGGTTCAAAGCGAACTATGAGAAGCTCGGAAAGGGATGCGCTGAATTCTTCTATAAGGCCATCGTGTTCTACTGTGCCTAGGTGTCAAAACATAGTGGATGCGGTGGTTACAACTGGTAACGGTGAAGCGGTGGAAGCGGGAATAATCAAATCGGTCTCCCTGCATATTGATAGTGAGCTTTAATCGATGATCTATGTCAGGAAGTTGGTATTGGGTGGAAGAGGGTACATAATGTCAGTCTTGAGAACATCGCACTATAGGAAGATTGATATATAAAATAGAGGGGCATCCAAGAGAACCGGATGCCATCAAGGAAGCCAGGATATGGGTTGGGGAGATGTTTGGCGTTTCTCGCCTGCTCCAGCAGGGTTATGTATCCCTACCACCTCGCTATTGCCTCTTATACCAATTGTAATATTCCAAAACGGTCGCAAAAACGAACGTATTTATTTGCGTTCGCTTTTGCGTTCTTTTATGAACGCAATTTCCACACGATCCGGAATCAAAATATTGTTAGTGTGTGTATTGAGCATGTAAGTTTATAGGAAGTGGCAGAAAATCATTGGATAGTGGAGGTTTTTCGTATCCTCATGTTTTTGTTGTGATTATCACATCATGATGTTAATCGGTAAGCAGATAATCAATAATATTCATGTGAATTATACCATTGCGTGAGCGATTGACAGGGTCCATCGAAAGTACCATTTTTGTGAAGTTATCATCTATTGCTTCCAATGGAGAAAACTCCCTTTCAATAGTGGCTGTTTCTGCCAGAAGGTACGCTACTTGGATATAGATCTTCTCTTTTCCACGGATGGCAATGAAGTCAACTTCCTGTTCCCCAAGTTTTCCAACGAAAACCTCATCACCTTTTTTGCGCAAATGCAGATAGACAATGTTTTCAAGAGCTTGGCCAATGTCAAGTTCATTATCGAAATACAGTGCTCTGAACCCCAGGTCGTTGACAAAGAATTTTTCGTTTGTTTTCAACACAGCCTTTCCCTTAATGTCAAACCTAGGGACCCCATGGATGAGAAATGCATCTTTTGCAGCATCCAAGTATTGATAAATTGTCTCTTTGGACAATTGCCTTCCCTCACTCTTTAAGTATTTGGTGATGGATGCTGCTGAAAAAAGCTGACTAGTGTTTGCAAAAATGTATTGCATAAATCTCTTTAATAGATCTATGTTGCGAATTGAGTATCGCTGGACGATGTCACGTAACAAGATTGATTGGTACATATCCAAAAGATAGTTCTTGGTGGTTGTATCTTCTTCGAATTGTAGTATGCCTGGCATCCCTCCGCTTCGAATGAAGGTCAGAAATTTTTCCTCTCGTGTAGTAGCTGGAAAATGTGTGTATATCTCCTTGAAGGAGAGGGGAAGAATCTCAATAGAGTAGAAGCGCCCTGTAAGGTAGGTTGCCAACTCTCCTGACAAAAGGTTGGAATTAGAACCAGTAATGAAAAGTTCCACATTTCCTTGGGCATGGAGAGAGTTCACTACTTTTTCGAATCCACTGACCTCCTGAATTTCATCGAGAAATATAAAATACTTGTTTCCATTGACCATATGAGTATTGATGTACTCATTAAGTATTTTATAATCACGGATGGATTCATATTCCAGCAATTCGAAATTGATACTGATTATTTGTTCTTGTGATATACCATCAGAGAGTAACAGTTCTTGGATTTGCTTGAGGATGGTTGATTTTCCTACACGGCGCATTCCTGTGAGGACTTTAATCACATTCTTTCCAGTAACTGATTTGATTATATCAAGATAACTTTCACGCTGAATATACATGGGAACCTCTTGTCTTTAGTATAAGTGCATGAAGTCTTTTATGCAAGACAAAATATGAATGTTTTAATAAATAGTCTTTTATAAAAGACAAATAATTACAAAAAGCAGTAAAAGTCTTTTATAATGTACTTACTAAAATAAGCCTAATTAAAGTCGCTTGGAATCGAGGTAATTTTCAGCGATAAAGCCTAGTTTTGCTAATAGCAACTATTCAATACTAATAAAATAGTAAGATTTCACTTTTGCCTTTACTTCTATACTCCTAATTTTATCTTTTATATCCAAATAACTCATAAAACTTAGCTTTTGCTGTTCAGCGTAGGCAACCCTGCATGGTTATAGGTTTTGACAATTTGAGCTCTTCGTTGACCAACCGTTAGCCTTTTACCAGTAAGGATAGAAAGTTATATCTGTTTTGAATAATTCATGACGAGTATGATTACCTCTACACTGTCCCGAATAATATATGTTATTCGGGACAACTAGCAAGGTTCATGTTGGTACTTATAACGAATATCGCTATTGACGCAATAGATGTACCGACACATACCATCGACTCTCAGATTCCTAGAACATATTCAGCTCCAGTATTGAGAAGTGGTTCTCTTCACTGAAGATCAGTTGATCGAGTACTTTTATACCCAATAACTCTCCTGCCTCGTAAAGGCGTTGGGTGAGAACACGATCTTTGGGTGACGACTTGAGATTTCCTCTTGGGTGGTTGTGCGCTACGAAGGTCGTCGTTGCGTACTATCTGATAGCTTCACTAAAACCTCAGTTTACAAAGAAGAAAGAACACTCTCCATTTGTACAAGGGGGATACCTATTACTACCGCTTCATCGCCTTCGATACGGTCAATGAAGGCAGAGCCTTCCCCCTGGACTCGGTAGGAGCCGGCAGCGCCCATCCATTCCCCGCCGGCCAGGTACTCTTCAATTTGTTCGCTTGACAGTTGCTTGAAGTGCACGATTGCCAGGTCAGCGTCTCCGTGGTATCGGCCATTGTGGTGAAGCGCCCATCCAGACCAAACGTGTTGGGCCCTCCCGCTGAAGGAGAAGAGGTGTAGGCGCGCTTCCTCAACCGAGGCGGGCTTTCCTAGAAGATTACCCTCAAAGGCGATAATGGTATCGAACGCAAGGACAGGTAGCTGCTCTGCAGGGTTTTCAGCAAGGTAGGTGTCGAGCTTTCGTCTTGCAAGGGCTGTTACCAGAGCCTTTGGTTCGGCCTCCTCAAGGACTTCATTGGCCCAAGTTGGGCGTACAACTACTTCAACCCCTTGGGTCTCCAACAGCTCCTTACGGGCACTGGACTGACTGGCCAGGATGACTGACTCTAAGTAGGTGCTAAGCATTGGCGCTCTCCTCCAGGCTCTCTCGTTCGGCAATTACGGAAAACCACGTCTCTTCTTCGTCGGCCAGCTGACCCTCCAAGTTCTCTTTTTTCAGGACCAAGGAGCGGATGCGCTCGCCATCGCTGTAATTCTCCTCTTTCGCCATCTCAACTTCAACCGCTGCGATCCGCTCTTCGAGCAAGGTATGAGATTGTAACAGCGCTTCCTCCCTTTTTCGGAGGTTGGCGATGCGGTTTTTGATCTGATTGGCTTGTCGATACGCAGCTTGCCCTTCACTGACAACCGGAATGGCCTTCGTAACAGGCTGTTCTTCCACCGCCTCCTTGGCCTCAAGCATAGCAATGAAGTCTCCATATCCGCCGCCATAGAGCAGCGGTGGCCTCCCATCTTCGAGGTAGAGGACCTTGGTGGCCAGCTCCTCTATGAAATATGCGTCGTGGCTGACAAAGACCATCGTGCCATCGAAGGAGGAGAGGGCATTGAGGAGCATTCGTTTTGCATTGATATCGAGGTGGTTGGTAGGTTCGTCCAAGATCAAAAGGTTTGATGGTCGGAGCAGAATCTTCAAAAGGGCAAGGCGGCTCTTTTCCCCACCACTGAGTACGCCAACGGACTTAAAGACATCGTCACCTTCGAAGAGGAAAGACCCAAGAAGATTTCGCACTCTCCCCTGGTCCTCACTGGCAGCGGCATCGGCAGCTTCTTGGAGAACAGAGGAGTTCACATCAAGGCTGCTGCCGGTCTCCTGGCTAAAGTAACCAATACTGACATTTGAGCCTAGCTGGGCAACTCCATCGTATTCAGTATCCTCACCGGCGATGATTCTCAGTAAAGTAGATTTACCGGTACCATTGCGGCCTGTCACAGCAACGCGGTCACCTCGGTTTACCCAAAGGGAGAAGTCATCATAGATGACTAGTGGCCCATAAGCTTTATGGAGCTCTTCGATACGCACCACATCATTGCCGCTGGGTGGGGCTGGGGCAAAGGAGAAGGAGAGCTCGCGTAGGTGCGGTGGCACCTTCACCTCATCGAGTTTCTCCAACATCTTGATACGGCTTTGGACCTGACGACTTTTACTGGCTTTATACCGAAAGCGTTCGATGAACTGCTCGTTTCTCTCCACGAGCTTTGCCTGGGCCTTGCCTGCACTCTCGAGGGCAGCAATTTCGGCTTTGCGCTGGATAAGGTAAGCGCTGTAGTTGCCACTATAGCGACGTAGCTTGCCGTCAAAGAGCTCATACACTTCGTCCACAGTTGCATCTAAGAATCCCTGGTCGTGACTGACCAGCATGATGCCTCCACTGTATGCTTTAAGATAGTTTTTCAACCAAATACGCGCTTCAATATCTAAGTAGTTGGTCGGCTCGTCCAGGAGCATGATCGAGGGTTTTTCAATGAGGATCTTTGCAAGGGCGATACGCATCTGCCAACCGCCACTGAAGGTGGCACACTGGCGAGAGAGGTCCTCGTGTGAGAAACCCAGACCAAAGAGGACGGTTTCAATGATCTGCCTGCGGTCATGATACCGCTCTTCCAAGAGTATTTCATGGATTTGTGAGAGGCGTAAAAGCTGTCCTTCGTTGGCCTCTTGGACTAAGGCATCCTCTAGTTCTCGTTGTTCAGAGAGGAGGATATCGAAGCGGCTGAAAGCTTTCTCGGTCTCCTCATAGAGGCTTGCCTCTCCGAAGACAATATCGCTTTGTGGCAGATAACTGATACGTAAATCCCGGCTCGCACTCACCGTATATACGTCGGCTGCCAATTGGCCTGCGAGGATCTTCATCAACGTCGATTTACCGCTTCCGTTGGCCCCAGCCAACGAAGCGCGACTCTTTTGGTCGAGAGTAAATGCTACACTGTCAAGGATATCTCGGTCACCGAATGCCAAGCTGATATCCTGCACTTGCAAGGTTGCCACACACCCTTCCTTTGCTGATACGGGTGTTGTAAACCCCGTTGAATGACGATATGATAATCCTAACATAAGCGCGTGTTCGGTGACAATCCACCCCATGCAGGAGGTTCAGAGTGCTATGCCTAACCCTTACCGGCTCTACCCTTGAGGAGATGCGAGAGCTGCTGCAACGTAACCGTCCCTGGATTTCGTTGGCAGAGGTACGCCTCGATCACCTCACAGCCGAAGAGTTAGCCAAGGCACCCGCTTTTCCCCAAACAGTAGATCTTCCCCTCATTCTCACCTTCCGCCGTAAGCGTGATGGTGGAGCCTCAGATATCACTGAGAAAGAGCGCCTCAAAGCGCTCTTCGATGCTTCACAGGGGCCTTGGGCGTATGTGGATATCGAAGGGGATGTGAAGAAGAGCGACTTGAAGTTCAAGGCTCCCAATGGGGAAGGGCGAGTTGATATGGAGAGTGATCTCAAAAGTCGGGGAGTGCGGGTCATACGCAGTCACCACGACTTTGAAGGTGTGCCCGCTGATATTTATGGGCGGATCATGCGCCTTGCCAAGGATGGGGCGATTCCCAAGATCGCCGTAACCCCGCAGAACTTGATGGATGTCATCTCCCTCTTTCGAATTGAGACCGAGCTTGCCCAAATCGAAGAGAAGATTATCGTCGGGATGGGTAAATGGGGAGCATGCACCCGCATCCTCTACAAGCGCCTCGGCTCGATGCTGAGCTTTGTCAGCGACAATGAAGCAGCCCCTGGACAATGGAGTGCACGCACCCTCTCCGAGCTCTACCGAGCCGACCAGGTTGATGCCAATACCCATATCTATGGGATCATCGGCAATCCCATTGGCCAGACAGCAAGCCCGAGGATTCACAACCCTGGCTTTGCTGCCATTCGGTACAATGCTATCTACGTTCCTTTTCTCGTCGACCAGGTACGCACGTTCTTCAAGCTTGCAGAGATGCTACAGATTCGCGGCTTCTCTGTCACCGTGCCCCATAAGAGAAGCGTCCAACCGTACTTAGGCTGGATTACCCGAGAAGTAAAACAAATCGGCTCCTGTAACACTGTGGTGCGGGTCAAGAATATGTGGAAGGGGATTAATACCGACTACTATGGCTTTCTCTCGCCGATCATCGATCGAATTGGAGACCAACAAATCAAGACTGCCTTGGTCATTGGAGCCGGCGGTGCTGCACGCACCGTCACCTGGGCTCTGCACAACCACGGGGTGAAGGTCACCGTCCT
Source organism: Sphaerochaeta sp. (assembly GCA_041654935.1). Taxonomy (GTDB): domain Bacteria; phylum Spirochaetota; class Spirochaetia; order Sphaerochaetales; family Sphaerochaetaceae; genus Sphaerochaeta. Next base: position 21,494 of record JBAZCM010000012.1, read on the forward strand.
CAATCGCTCGATCGAGCATGCGCGCTCGCTTGCCGTTCAGACAATGAGTAACTACGACAGCCTAGAGAACGCCGATCAGTATAACGGGATGGACTTGGTCGTCCAGACCACGGTCGTTGGCATGGAGGAGGTCTTAAATGAAGATCCGGTACCTAACCTTGCCTTCACGGGAAATGAGATAGCCTACGAACTGGTCTACAAGCCACGCATCACCCCGTTCTTGGAGCGTGCGCAGAAAGCTGGCTGTACGATCATCGACGGTACAGCGATGCTCATGGAGCAGGGCAAGCTCCAGTTTGAAGCCTTCAGTGGCTACCACTATCCCCACTGGATCAACGTAACGCTCTGATTAGAAGAGCTGGGTACGCAGTGACCTCACCGTGAAGATTTTACGGATGGGGATGACTCGCTCTTCCTTGGAGGGAAGTACAGCAACTTTTAAGAATGCCTCTCCCTCTGCATTGGTAGTGATTTCCAGCGCCCAGACCATAAGCTGTTCGCCATCAAAGAAAAGCTGAAGGGTGATGTTGCGCTTACCCACCGCCTGGCGGCAGAGTGAGAGCTTACCCTGATAGTCCAATCCACTGGCTTCCACCACTGCGTCCAGAACCTGGGCAGTGATTTGGGAGGTAGTGATGATCAGATGTTGCTCATAGCGCGAGAGCAGATCTTTTTGCTGGGCTGCGTTGAGTTTGGCAGCCTTGATGGCAGCGAGGAGCGCTTCATCTTCGACTGGTGTACATACAACCCCCTGTAAGGGCAGGGCAATCGGAGCGACTGCTGTCTTGGCAAGCTCAATATACTGCTCAAAGTATGGATTGATACTCTCTTCCTTGACCGGAACCGTTGTTTGCATGCGAGTAGCCCCGACCAACTGGCCGGCATCGGTGAGGATCTTGCGCCAAGCTGCCTCGCTATCGCGCCGCATCAAGAAGATCGAGGGGGCAAGTTTTTGTAGACGGTGCTCCTCCAGAGCCGGTAAGTGTTCGATCAAATTCGCTACTCGCTCATCGACGACCAAGGTCAATCCATCGTAGATGGTCAACATCCCATATCGCTCATCGAGCAGGGACATTTGCTTGACCAAGCTGGTTCCACTGCTGCCTTGGGTATGGGTCTCTAGGTACTCTTTGATCTCTTGGAAGGTCAGCCCCTCATCAAAGGCACGTACCACACTGGCCTTGGTAACTCGCCACTGGCGCTGTACATCGTGACGTACCAACGTTGCAAAGCGGTGAAGAAGGTCCTCTTCGTCACGCCTTCCCAAGTAGCTGATCGTAAAATCACTGTCTACCAAGAGCACCTCAGCCTTGGTGATTTCATCCAACAAGAGAGGTTTCAACTGTTCTCCATCCTGTGAGAGGACTCCGAGAGTCAACAGACTCTCCTTCAGGTTCTCTGCTGCTGAGAGGCCATGGCGTTTGGCTAAAGCGCGACCTAACAGGGTAAGCCCATCTTCGGTGATTGAGCCCAGACGTAGTAGGCCGCCCACTAAGCTTTTACTGAAGGCGATTGCCTGGGCAAACGGGGGGCCGGTTATGGTGGTAGCCAAAAAGAGACTTAAGAGCTCCTCATCGCTGAGAGCCAGTAGAGCCTTGGCACGATCTTTGACCAGGGCGATGGGCTTGGTAGCAGTAAAGAGGCCCAGGCGTTGGCACTGGTCACTGAGAAGGGTGATCAAGGCGCGAAGCTGCTCATCCTCAAAGGCAGGGAAGAGCTGACGGTGAGGCTCTCGAAAGCCAAAGCGTTGCTCCTCTAAGACGAGGGCAAGGTAGCCACGCATCATCTCAACCGAAAGGTGAGGAATCTGCTCGGCCTCTCCGTCTACGGGGCCAAGCAACGCTGTCAGGTTACAGCGGGCAATCAGCTCTTTTTCAATGAGGGGATTGAAGACCAATCGACCCTCTTCACCGATCAGGATCAAGCGTAGCTGCAAGGATGAGAGGCGCCAAAAAAGCGTGGTATACCCCCAGGTGGGTGAGAGGAGGTCGATGACCTCATCACTGGAGAGGGGGCCACTGACCAACAGGAGGGAGAGAATTGCCTGGTCAAGCTCATCGAGGAGATCGAGCATGCGTTTCTGGTGTTGTGCAAGACCGAAGAAGTGGGACAGTCGGCTGATCAGTTGCGGTTTATGGAAGGGGCTTTGGATCGGACCGAGGTAGTTGTGGGCGATGTAAAAGAAGTTTTCCTCATTGTAGCGGCTCAGAGCTACCTCAAATCGTTTGGTTGTGAGTTCATTCAATGTGGCCATACTTCCACCTCATAAGCGTATCCTTGTTCGGCGAGGAATTTTTGTCGATTTGCGGCAAACTCCTCTTCGCTGGAGAATTGGGTGATAATCGAGTAGAAGAAACTGGAGCGGTTCTTAGGCCGTAATATTCTCCCTAATCGCTGGGCTTCCTCACTGCGGCTTCCCCAGGAGCCCGAGACCTGGATGGCTACCGATGCGTCAGGCAGGTCAATGGCAAAGTTTGCCACCTTGCTGACTACCAGGATTCTTGTCGTCCCTTCCCGGAAGGAGTGGTAGAGCTCTTCACGACGGGCATTGGGGGTGCTGCCGGTAATAAGAGGGGCACCCACTAGGTCGGCAATCTCGCGCAGTTGGTCAAGGTACTGGCCGATGATGAGAATGAAGTCCTCAGGATGGTGCTCAATGAGGGCCTGGATGACCTCAAGCTTGCGTGGGTTCTCACTAGCAATGCGGTATTTTTGACGCTTGTTCGCTATTGCATAGGGAATTTCCAGCTCCTGGGGCAGCTCGATTCGAATCTCGTGGCAGTAGGCGGTTGCAATGAAGCCTTGGGCTTGCAGTTCACTCCACGGCACATCAAAGCGTTTAGGACCTACGAGGCTAAAGACCTCCTCCTCCCGTCCATCCTCGCGTACCAATGTTGCGGTCAATCCAAGACGATGGATTGCCTGCAGCTCTGCGGTAACCTTGAAGATCGGGGCAGGGAGCATATGTACCTCATCGTAGATGACCAAGCCCCATTGACCATTGGTCAACAAGTCGAGGTGGAGGAAAGGCCCGTCCTTCTCTTTACGCCAGGTGAGCACTTGGTAGGTACAGATGGTGATAGGGCGCACTTCTTTACGATCGCCGGTGTATTCGCCGATCATCTCTTCTGTGAGGTCGGTTTTATCCAAAAGCTCATCACGCCACTGGCGAACGGCGGCGACGTTGGTCGTTACGATCAGAGTTCGAGTCGCAAGCCTCTCCATGATTCGCATCCCCACGATGGTCTTTCCCGATCCACAGGGCATAACGATCACTCCAAAACCGGTACCGGGGCCCATGTCGCCCAACAGGGCGTTTGCAGCCTGCTCTTGGTAAGGGCGAACACTCAATGGCAGTCCAGTAGAGGTTTCGTTGCGCAGCGCGATATCCATGGGCTCGCCGCCCTTGAGGGGGATGCGATCATCGACAGGCCAGCCGACTTTGATCAGTTGCAGCTTCACCTCTCCGCGATGGTAGGCGTTGATCACAAACGAGCGCTCATCACGGTTTTGCAGGAGCTTAGCCACCGCTGGTCGGCCAGCAAGCTCTGCTTTGATCCGGGGGCTGTCAACGCTGAGTATGTAGTAAGAGGGCTCATCGCCCTCAGTGAGGACTACCTTTCCCCAGCGAGTGGCCATATCCTCAACATAAAAGCGTACGCTCTCGGCAATCGGGAAGCGTGACCAGAACTCAAGGCGTTCGAGGATATAGTCGACCCCGATGCCTAGGGCACTGGCCGTATACAGGCTGAGGGCGGTGATGGTATAGGTGTGCATGTGCTCAGGACTTTTGACCAGTTCACAGAACCGGATCAAGTCGCTGCGACAGGCTTCGCTGTCGCGGTGGTGCACATCGAGTAAGAGGCTGCGATCGCTTTGTACGATCAACGGGGTATCTTTCATGCGTTTTTTCCAAAGGCAGTATAGTAAAGGTCCAAAAGAGTGATGGCTACCATTGCCTCAACGACTACCACCGCCCGGGCGCAGATGCACGGGTCATGGCGTCCTTCGACGACAAGGTCGACGGTCTCACCAATTTTGTTGACCGTCTGTTGAGTTCGTAAAATGGAGGAGGTCGGTTTGATGGCAGCTTGCAAGACCAACTCCTGGCCACTGGAGATTCCGCCCAGGACCCCTCCGGCGTTGTTGGAGAGAAAGCCGTCAGCGGTGCGTTGGTCGTTGAAAGCACTGCCGCGCATTGAAGCTGCTTCAAAGCCGAGGCCAAACTGAACGCCTTTGACCGCTCCGATGGAGAGGACCGCTTGACCTACCAATGCTTCGAGCTTGCCAAAGACCGGCTCGCCTAAGCCAACAGGCAGGCCGGTTGCACAACACTCGATGATCCCACCGATGGAGTCCCCTTCGCTACGTACTTGGTCGATCAAGGCGACCATTTCGTCCACTTTTGAGGGATCAGGGCAGTTGAGAATTGGATCGACCTTTGACCAATCACGCCCTTTGGCGACAATCGGGCCAATTTGGACAGTGCCACCGAAGACACTGATGCCACGCTTTGCCAATAGTTGCTTGGCGAGTGCGCCAGCGGCTACACGAGCACTGGTCTCGCGTCCACTGGAGCGGCCACCCCCACGAATATCGCGGTTGCCCCATTTCTTGTAGTAGGTCCAATCTGCGTGGCCTGGGCGAAAGACATCACGAAGGTGTTCATAATCGCGGCTACGCTGGTTGGTCGACCAGAGCATCATGGCGATGGGAGTGCCAGTGGTACGTCCCTCATAGACTCCACTGAGGATGGAGAGTTTATCAATCTCATTGCGTTCTGTGCCGGCTGGGTTTGCACCCGGTCGGCGGCGATTCATCTCTCTTTGCAGGGCCTCTTCATCGATGGGGAAGTTACTCTCCACTCCGTCGACGATGACCCCCAGAGCTTCACCGTGGGACTCTCCGAAGGTTGTGATTGAAAATGCATTGCCAAAGGTGTTATACGCCATATCACGTTCCCCCCATCACCGTCTGCCATACGTACAGCGCAATTTCATCAGCGCTGAGACTAACAGGTAATTGTATCAAAAGATCAGCACTCTTGGAATAGCGCTCATGGCGCCGTGCGTAGAGCTCGGCAAAAGAGGTGCGCGGATTGGCATGGTCGAGGAAGGGAGGGATGCCTGTGCGTGCAATACGCTCGTAGAGCGTCTCTTCGTCGACTATCAAGTAGATGAGCTTGCCATGTTGGCCCACCAACTCCATCAACGGCCCATTATCACACGCCCCACCGCCCAAGGCGATGATGTATGGTTCATTGGCGGCGGAGAGGAACGTTGAGAGGGTTTTATACTCCAGGGCACTGAATGCAACTTGGCCTTCGGCTCGGTAGAAGTCGCGAATCGTGGGGTAGGGGGTGATGGCTTGCTCAATCAACTGGTCCAAATCGACCCAAGGGAGGTGCGAAAGGTGGGAGAGGTGGCGGGCAGTGGTGGTTTTTCCACTGTGTTTTATCCCACTGAGAAAGAGGTGGTCGGGCATCTCTCAATTATTCGTCGAAGAGATCGACCCATGTCGGTGGATAGAGACCGAGGCGGGCAGGAACGGCGCGGTTTGCTATATAGGTGCGGAAGCGGCGATCACGACGCTGGCGGGCCAAGAGGTCCCCGGCCTCCAGGTGGCGTGCTTCATGTAGGTTCTTCTTCATCTGCTCGGCATAGAGGTTCACCCGGATTGTCTTCTTCAGCGCGTAGTGGAAGGTTACGACCATCGCATACCACAAGAGTGAGAGCAACAAGGGCTGAAGATCAAGGTAGGTGTAGGGCAAGGTCACCTGAGCACTATCACTTGCCACACGGTACAAGCTCAGGGCGTTGGGCCAGCTGATGAAGAGCGTGACCGATAAAGGAATGATCCAATACAGTCCCTGGCGGGAGAAGAGGAAGCGCAGGCATGCGGCGAATGCCAGGAAATTCAACAAAAGGCATGTGAGGGGCAATAGGTATAACTCAATCATCGTAACCTCCGCTATCCAAAAACTCTCCCTCCATGATACCATAGAGTGAGGATTTAGGGAAATGACGATGAAGATGGAAAACCAAATTTCGCCAGAGTTGCTACGTCAGCGTAGAAGTGCCAAGCAAGAGGACGTACGCGGCCCGTATTATCGCGATACCACCGCTATTATCCATAGTTCTGCCTTTCGTCGGCTCAAGCACAAGACCCAAGTCTTCTTCGCTCCTTCCAACGACCACATCTGTACCCGGATCGAACACTCCTTGCATGTCGCCTCAATAGCTTCGACAATCTGTCGAGGCTTGGGCTTGGATAGTGAGCTTGCCTGGGCCATCGGGATGGGCCATGACCTCGGCCACACTCCTTTTGGCCACACCGGCGAGAAAATTCTTAGCGCTACCATGGAGAGGGCAGGCCTCCCTCCCTTTGAGCATGAAGTCCATAGCCTCAGGGTAGTCGATTTTCTCTCAGGCGGCGGGGAGGGGTTGAACCTCACCTATGCGGTACGTGACGGAATCGTCAGCCATAACGGTGAGATGCTTCTTCGGGCGGTAAAACCAACTTTTGAGATCAAGGACCTGGAGAAGATTCAAAGCCGTAAAGGACTGCTCCCTTCAACGTGGGAGGCAGCGGTGGTACGCCAAAGCGACACCATTGCCTACATTGGTCGTGATTTTGAAGATGCCACTCGCCTGGGCTTGATCGAATGGGATGACCTGGATGAATCGGTGAGAAAAACCCTCGGTACTTCAAACGCCAAGATCATTGACTCACTGGTCATGGATATCATCAAAAGCTCCAATAGCAATGAGGGTATCGCCTTCAGTGACGAAATTTTTGAGGCTGTTGAGAAGATGGTGAAGTTCAACTACCAACGGATCTACAAAAGTCCACTGCTGGAAGGCTACGGGCGATACTTCACCCGCCTCTTTGATTTAATCTCCGACTATTTAGGATATTTGATCGACGAGTGTGGCACCGATGAGGAGCGCTATCGTGCTGAGCGCAATATGCTGGCAGCGGGCTTTTATCGCCACATCAGTGAGATGGGCGATGCCTATCTCGCCCATGATGGGAACCTCGATCGCCTACGCTTTGATTACCTTGCGGGGATGAGTGACACCTTCTGTCTCGATTGTGCCAACGAAATTCTCAAGCCAGAGCACCTCAACGATGAGATCGCTGCGGCGATGTCCAGCAAGTGGTTTGACGTACCTAGATAATCTCGCGCCCCAGCTTCTCAATCTCCAAAATGAACTGCCCCAAGTCATTGAAGGCTTTGTAGACGGCGGCAAATCGTACGTAGGCAACTAGATCGACCTCTCGTAGCTGTTTGAGAGTCTCCTCGCCGATGGCAGAGGAGTGGATCTCTCGGCGGCTGCCGACCTTCATCATGATGGCATCCTCAATGTTCTGAAGGAGGTTATCGATCTCATTTTCGGTGATATTGAGCTTTTCGGTACAGGAGCGGATACCTCGGCCAATTTTGTTCAGATCGAAGGTCTCACGCCTGCCATCACGCTTGATGACCATCAAGGGTTTATCCTCAATGCGCTCATAGCTGGTGAAACGGTAGTTGCAATTATTGCACTCCCTTCGGCGTCGTATCGCCGAACCGCTGCTGTTTTGCCGTGATTCCAGGACTTTGTCATCCAGTGATGAACAGTTTGGGCATCGCATCGCTCTCCTCCACGCCCAGTATAGGCAAGCGGCCAATGCCTGACAACTGAAGGAGCGTTACTTTGCTACACATGTATACAAAGATTGTATCTTTGACAACAAAAAGCGAAATTTTTGTTGTTGTGTTTTGAAATTTGTGGTAATAATAACAATACTGGAGGCAGTATATGGCAGAGACAGTAAGTAGTTGTGTGAAGCGAATCGTAGACAAATCGCCCTTCATCCATGAGATGCTGATCAATGGGATTCTCAGCTACAGCAACTATGCTGCCTCGATCCATGCCGAGGTCGAGCGCCTCTACACCAAAGAGGTGAAGAGCAGCGCCATTGTCATGGCCCTGCGCCGCTACGCTGAGGAGCTGCGTCGCTCCAACGAACGGCGTACCAGTGCCAATGTAGACTACGGTATTGTGATGAAGACCAACATCTTTGACCTGAATCTCGTACGGCGCGACAGCTTCATCAACAAGCTTGCCGCCCTTTATAGCCAAGTGTCCGTCGACAAAGGTGATTTTTTGAATATCACCTTGGGCAGTCATGAAGTGAGTATTGCCGTCAGTGAGAAGTACCGCGACCTGGTCAATGACCTGGCACAGGGCGAAGAGGTCCTCAACCAGATGGATGATCTGGTTGCCTTGACCCTCGTCTTCACCGGTGAGTTTTTGCAGACCCCAGGGGTTGTCTACGAAGCAGTCAGACGCCTTGCTTGGGAGCAGATCAACGTCATCGAGATTGTCTCAACGATGAATGAGCTGACCTTTGTGATTAAGCGAGAGGACTCGATGCGTGCTTTCGACGTATTGCAAGGCCTCTTCAATGGTGCCTAGACCGATTCTGATCACCGCCCCCAAGGATGGGGGCAAGAGTACCTATTTGATAAACATGCTGGCGAGCCCTCAATGGCGCTCGCTGCGTATCTGTGGGGTCCTAGCCCTTGCAAATCAACAAAAAAC
>JBAZCM010000013.1:0-28604 GCA_041654935.1 Sphaerochaeta sp.
CCCAAAATCACCGGTTGCAGTATAGTAACCAAGATGCTCTTCAATTTGCTGATGGTAGGCTTGTTCGATACCTTCGGTGGTGTTGGTGAACTCTAGGCTTGCTGCTTGGAGAATCGCTCTGCGGGCAAAGGAGAGCTCATTGGCCTGTGCTCGATCCAATGTTGCCAAGTAAAGTCCTGAGGTCAGAAGAATACAAAAGAAGGTAGTGACGAACATGAAGATCAACGGGAAGATACGTTCTTTATAAAAACTGCGTTGAACGCTCATTTCTCACCTCCCGCAGCCTTCTTCTTGGCTCGCGCCCCCTTGATCACCGTATCGAGGAGGGGAGCGAACATGTTCACCAATAAGATGGCAAAGGTCACTCCCTCCACCCAGGTGGAGAACGTTCGAATGAGGACAACGAGCACTCCGAAGGTGGCCCCGTAGATCCATCTACCCAAATCGGTCGATTGTGAGGTCGAGACAGGGTCAGTGATCATGAAGAATGCACCGATGAGAAATGATCCGCTGAGCAGTGCGGTGATAGGATCACCGGAGGCTCGCATCCCACTTTCGGTAAGCACCTCAAGTCCACTGGCCCAGAAGATTGTTTGTATCACCAAAAAGCCCAAGAGCGAGGAGACCACTACCTTCCAGTTGGCAGCCTTCTTATAGATGATATAGAGGCCGCCAAGGACAATGAGAATTGCACTCGTCTCTCCAAAGCATCCACTGGTGAAGCCGAAGAGTAATTCAAGCATCGAAGAGCCTTCGGTGACGAGCGGTGTTGCCGCTGAGATAGCATCGGCGCTGACCCATGTGCCCAATCCGGCAGGGAACCATCCAAGGCCCGTCGCATTGGCAACAAACTTTGCAGTCATCGGCACTCCGAAGCTGATATACACAAAGGCGCGCGCAGTAATGGCCGGGTTGAAAATATTTCGTCCAAACCCCCCGAAAATCATCTTGCCAAAAACGATACCGAACACCATCCCCAGTGCCGCAATCCATAATGGTATGGTGGGCGGCAATGAGAGGGCGAAGAGTGTACTCGAAACAAAGAGTGATTCGGTAATCCGATATCCGTAACGACGAGCCATCACCCACTCACTGAGGAGTGCCGTGGCACCTGTGATCACAAATACCGCCACAAACCGCCAGCCAAAAAAGTAAATCGAAGCAAGGCAGAGCGGGGCGAGGCCATAGAGGACGGTACGCATCGCTTGTTGTTTTTGAATCTTCACGTTCTGTATCCCTTTATCGTTCAAGTATACGCCAGAAACACCTCTGTGGGAGAAAAAAATGTAAAAAGAGCGGAGGAAATACCATAAATTGGTACAAATCAAGGGAGAGCCCATTAAAAAACAAGGATTTTAGTATGATTTTTGCTTGGACAACATAAATTCGGCATACTAGTTCCCAGTGAGACAAAAAAAAGCAGCCGTCTGGCGGCTGCATAATAGGTAGATATATGGTCTATAAAGGCAACAATGTCTTACCGTATTCGTTGTTCAGAACCTGAGCCAAACTGGTGTACATCGCAGAAAGGCCACAGATGATACCAACCCAACCCGCGAGAACCTTTATACCGCCAATGCCTGTGAAGTCGGCAATTGCCAATAGGAAAAAGAGAATGGTCAGAGTAAGGAAAACCACCTGTAGGGAGCGGTCATGCTTTAGGGTACCGACGAACATCAAAGCGGTGAAAAGACCCCAAGCGACCAAGTAGAATCCCATGGATACATCATCAGCTGCAGCGATGGTGGTAAATGGGTTGATCCAGATAAGGATCAAGGACCACCAGAAAAATCCATACGCAGTGAATGCGGTTGCACCAAAGACATTATTCTTCTTGAATTCCATGATACCTGCGATAATCTGGGCAGCTCCTCCCAGGGCGAACCCCATCGCTACAATGACAATGGATAACCTAATAATCCCAGCATTGTGCAAATTCAACAGCAAGGTGGTCATCCCAAAGCCAAGCAAGCCAAGCGGTGCGGGATTGGCTATGGTGTTCTGATACTTTTCGTTGGCCATTACATCCTTCCTTTCATGTATATTTGATAGATATGAAACCGAGTCTGTATATCAGGAAACAAAATCCTTTACAACAAAGATTTCGTAGCATCTGATAAAAGTGAGATTCAATCAAGAAAATTGACAATCGAAGTGTGTTCTCTCCCCAAACCCAACGGTCCCAACCATTCAACAAAAGAATAAAAAATGAGAAGATTTTTCTTTAAAAGATGATGAATAGTAGGATCGAAACGGCCGACACTCATTTCAACAACTACGAAACAAACGCTCATCCTGCTGTGCGGAGGAGGAGCGGGATGAGCTTTCGTATATAAAAGTGCTAAATAGGACGATCACGTTCATCTCAATCATGGAATTGGATAAAAACCTTTGTCGAAAGTGTAAAAAATATTTAACACTAATGGTGCAAATTGAATAAGTGTTAAAAGAATTTTATACTATTGCATTCTACAGTTACCTAACCTATACTAGCTGTATGATCAAGAGAGAGCTTTACTTATCACGTATTCGTCCTTTTTATCACTCTGAACTTATAAAGGTGATTACGGGAATTCGCCGTTGTGGAAAGTCCACGGTGATTCTACAGATAATTGATGAATTGAAGCGAGGGGACGTGAGTGATGATCAGATAATCTATATCAACTTCGAAGATTACCAATTCCAAAAAATTACGAATCCTGACTCCCTGTATAATTATATTTCGACACGCCTTCATAGGGGGAAAAAAACCTACCTATTTATTGATGAGATCCAAAATGTTGAGAATTTTGAACTGGTGATCAACTCTTTACGGGCTACCAGTAACATCAGCATATTCATAACAGGATCGAATTCAAAACTACTCTCTGGAGAGTTAGCTAGCCATCTAAGTGGACGTACCGTTGCATTTACGCTTTTGCCTTTTACCTTCAAAGAATACTATGACTTTCAACTCGACAAAGGGAGCAAAAAAAGACCAGAAGAACTCCTAAAGGAGTACTTAGAGTGGGGTGGGTTCCCTCTAGTTGCTCAAGAAGATAATATCCATTCAAAATATGTTATTCTTGCCAATTTATTTGACTCAATTGTTCTGAAAGATATTGTGATGCGAAATAACCTTGCTTCACCATTGGCTCTACAGCGAGTCTTAGACTACGTGATAGCTAATTCATCCACCACAATATCAGGTAACTCCATAGCAAAGTCGCTGAATAAGGAGTGGAAATCAATCTCTGCTCCGACAGTCTATGATTATCTGCGATATATCTCAGAAGCCTGTGTGTGTAATGTGGTGTCACGATATGATATTCGAGGTAAGAATATTCTGTCATTTCAAGAAAAAGTATACGTGTGTGATTTGGGTTTCTTCAAGCTAAGGAAAAATAGGGTTAAAGATGAGTTTAATTACATCATTGAAACATTGTGTCACAATGAATTGATTGCAAGGGGGTATGCTGTCTATGTAGGAAAAACTCAGAAAGGAGAGGTCGATTTTATCGCTGAAAAAGAAGGAAATAGAAAATATTTTCAAGTTGCTTATTTATTGGAGAATGAAAAAACTGTAGAGCGAGAATTTGGTGCGTTCGCTGGCATAAATGACCACTATCCCAAATATCTTATCTCCATGGATCGATTGCAACTGTCCCGTGATGGTATCATTCATGTGCCACTACTCGATTGGCTCCTGTCCCCAGATATTTAGCGGTTAATACGGGTGATTGCTGATATTGCTGATATACTTACAGCAATGAGGACGACTCTGAAGATTATGAACTACAGGAGAGTATTTCTGGTTTGAAATCATCGCCTGTCTACGTTGCATTGGGAGCATTGAACCTCACATGCTAAGCAAGCCGGTCTCCCTAGTCGAAGACAGATGATGAAACTACTACTTTTTGGCTAGCATGGTTGTATAATCGTGCTATGCTTCATCCATATGGCTACTTTTTCTTCACTGTTCATTAACCCATTCAAGTTTGGACAAGTATCCTCCCTTCTCATTGGTTTGAACACGCTATTGATAAGAAGCGGGAGTAGCTCTGCCTCAATCTTTTTAAAGATTTTTGGTGCATCATTGCCGATCATCATATTCATTTTCCCCAAACGATTCTTTTTCGCACAGCTGACCACTGGCGGAACCAAGGATAGAACATAAAAGGAGCAATTTCGTGAAGTGTACCATCTATGCAAAAAAGCAATTTGTTGTCGGGCCGGTTGACAAACGACTTTTTGGTTCATTTGTTGAGCAATTGGGTCGAGCAGTGTATGGGGGAGTCTATGAAGTCGATCATCCCACTGCCGATGAGCAGGGCTTTCGTACGGATGTCATGAACTTAGTCCGAGAGCTGGATGTCCCGTTCGTTCGATTCCCGGGAGGCAACTATGTCTCAAACTTCAATTGGGAAGATTCAGTTGGGCCACAAGAACAGCGACCCACTCGCCTCGATCTTGCCTGGCGGGCCCTCGATCCAAACCAATTTGGTCTTCATGAGTTCATGGACTGGACAAAGAAGGTCAACACTGAAGCTATGATGGTGGTCAATCTTGGAACACGCGGCCTTGCAGAGGCAAGGGAGTTGGTCGAGTACTGCAATCATCCAGGTGGATCTACCCTCAGTGAAATGCGAAAGAATCATGGAGCAGAAGAGCCGTTCAACATTAAGATGTGGGGGTTAGGCAACGAGATGGATGGCTTTTGGCAGGTCGGCCACAAGACAGCTGAAGAGTATGGCCGGCTTGCAAATGAGGTAGGCAAGGCGATGAAGCTCTTCGACCCAACCTTAGAATTGGTCGCGTGCGGCAGTTCGAGTGGGTATATGCCTACTTTCCCCCAATGGGAGGCGACCGTCCTTGAACATACGTATGATGTTGCCGATTATATTTCGCTCCATATGTACGTACGCAATGATGAGGATGATTTGATGACCTTCCTAGCCTCATCGGTCGGTATGGACAGGTACATTGAGACGGTTATCTCGGTCTGTGACTATGTGAAAGCAAAGAAACGTTCAAAGAAAACCATGTATTTGAGCTTTGACGAGTGGAACGTTTGGTATCACTCAGGGAAAAAAGATAGGGAGCAACCCCCTTGGGTTGTTGGGCCAAACTTGTTGGAGGACGTTTACACCTTCGAAGACGCCCTCGTTGTAGGATCTCTGCTCAATTCGCTGCTCAGGCGAGCTGATAGAGTGAAGATTGCTTGTCTCGCTCAGTTGGTAAACACCATTGCTCCAATCATGACAGAAACAAGTGGTCCGGCCTGGCGCCAGGCAATCTACTGGCCGTTCTACTACGCTTCCAAATATGGCCGAGGGACGGTACTCGATATCCGGTTCGAAGTCCCATCCTACGATAATGAAACGTATGGAACGGTTCCGTATGCTGATGCGATTATGGTCCACCACCCTGAAGGTGACGAACTAGTGCTGTTTGTAGTAAACAGAAGCCCTGACAAAACGATGGATATCGATCTGAACCTCAGTGGGTTCGAAGGCAACCCTCGGGTAATCGAGCACGTTGTCCTTGACCATAGCGACCCAAAAGCTGTGAATACTAGTCAACAGCCCGATGAGGTGGTACCGAGGACCATTACGCCGACCGACGGCACACTCCAAGGCTTGCAAGCTCCTGTGTTGTCATGGAACATGGTTCGAATCGCCTTGTAATACAACGAGCATGGGATACTGCAAAGAGTAGAAGATTGGCTCAGTGCTCCAGGAAAAACAGCTCTTCTCACAGTCGGGCTCTTGTATGGAAACTTCATGTTTTGGAGAGCAAAGACTCAATTGTGTGAAGAGCGCGTTTCTTAAAGATTAGACTTTTCGGCGGGTACAGCGCTCACTTCCGAGTTTTTTTTCGATAAGACTCCAAACCTCGGTGCTCTCTTCACATGCTTCATGGGGGAGTAGAAATGCCCTGTCTTGGGTGATAAAGAGATAAATTGCATCTTTCTCATGGTAGGCATGAAAGACGTCCTTCCACTGATACGCAACCTGCTCACTCTCATTGGTTATTTCAATCTGGTCAGAGGAGTCGTTGAGTTTCAGGGTATAAACCAGACGTGGCGGATCGAGGTTCTGTAATTTTACTTGCTTGCGCACCGAGGAGAAAAAAGAGGTAAAGTATACTACCGGCACACCTAGGCCTACCAAGAGCAGGACTACACCCAATAAAAGAGCCCCATCTACGGTATGCATGATAAAGCTGACGGTCGCTGCAACGGTGAGGATGGAGGCGAATATGAGAGGACTTTTATACAGTTTCAGGCGCTTGAGCGTATTGAAGATGAGAAAGTCCTTGAAGTGTTGCTCACTGAGCCAAACTGCTATTGTCATGAAATTATTGTACCATAGGTCGATTGTTCTTTACATTTTGTTTTTCAACATCTTGACGGTAGTGTGATACGATATGCCCATGGACATAACTGGTAAGCGAAGGTTTCATCTGAACCTCTTTCACAGGATATTCCTCTTTCTCATTATCTTTGTCCTTTGTATATTCCTGCAATTGGGCATTTCTGCCTATCAGGTGAAAGCTGTGATGGATCCAATCCAGAAAAGCGCTACAAATGTGCAGATGATCAGCTTGTTACTCAACTCTGTAGTGCAAGTGCGAGACGCCCTCTCTTCCTACCGCTGGGACTTTGGTGATGCCGCTACTCTGATATCTACTCTACGAAGAGAGAAGCAAGCAGCTGATCACAGTCTGATACGAATTGATAGTTCATTAGCAAGTATCGGGGCTGAGCAATACCTTCTTGTGAGTGCGGTGAACAATACCTACAAGAACTGCAGCGATTTTCAGGTGTTGCTACAGGATTTGTTGATCAAAGGAGATATCGACAAGGCCTCAGAGCTGTACTATACCGACCTCGAACCCTGCTTAAACCATCTCTATCAATATATGCAACAGCTCATGGAGCGTGCGATAATGGATAACCAATCCACCCACGACCAGCTGGTACAGCTCAACGGAAGGCTCAATTCACTCTATACCCTGATGGTGGTGGTGATGTTGGTCTTTGGATTTGCAACCTTCATGGAGATCATCCGAATGCTCTCCATCGTGCAGGAGATGGCTCGCTCCTCAAAAGCCATCACCTCAGGCGACTATGATGGACCGGAGATTTTGGAGCACCGCCGAGATGAGATAGGCGATATGGCTCGAGCCTTCAATGAGATGAAGCGAGCGATGAAAAATCAGGTGCAATTGCTACAGGCCAACAATGAGATGGCCAAGGAGATCTACCGAAAGGATACGGAGGCCCTTGCGATGCAAAACCTCCTTCAACAAGAAAAGATGCAACAATTGAGAAGCCAGATAAACCCTCACTTTCTCTTCAATACCATCAATATAATCAAGTATACAGCCCAAGAGGAGCATGCAGAGAAGACAGACGCACTGCTCTCCTCACTGAGCCGAGTCTTTCGCTACTCTTTAGAGAACAACGAGGTGTTGGTCCCGGTTTCTCGGGAAATTCGTATTGTTGATGAGTATTACAGTCTCTATAAAGCCCGATTTGAAGAGAAAATCTCTCTGAAATGGAACATCGATCGCTCACTGGTACTCACCGATACACTGGTCCCCTCCTTCTTCTTCCAGCCGTTGGTCGAGAATGCGTTCAAACACGGTCTCGGGCCAAAGGAGCATGCAGGCACTGTTTCACTCTCTCTTACGGAGGAAGAGGGGATGCTCAGTGTCCTGGTTGAGGATGACGGGGTAGGGATGGATGAAGATCAACTTACAAAAATCCGATCTCGGCTACTTGATCCGCCAATGGAGGGAGAGCATATTGGTCTCTACTCAGTTTGTGCGCGCCTGAAGCTAATCGATGACCGTTGCAGCTTTGAAGTCACTTCCCAGCAGGGCAGGGGCACATCTATTCACATCAAGATGCCTTTGATGATCCAGGATGAGGAACAAGAGTATGATTAAGATATTGATTGCCGATGATGAGAGCATCGAACGAGAGATTCTTTACAAGATTCTCTCAGACAACCCTCTCTTTCAACTCTATCAGGCGGATAATGGACGATTAGCTGTCGACTTTGCCCAGCTTTATGATGTGGATATTGTGCTCATGGATATCGAAATGCCGGCTCTCAACGGCATCGAGGCCACCCGACAGATTTTGAAGGTAAAGCCCTCTTGTCGCATCATTTTTATTACTGCCTACAGTGTCTTCTCCTACGCTCGGGAGGCAGTGACGCTGGGTGCTATCGATTATATTCTGAAGCCAGTTGATAAAAGCGATGTTCTGCGGGCGGTGGATCGGGCAGTCAGTCAGCTGGAAGCTGAAAGCCAGCTTAAGGCCGCCGTCCCTGAAGCCAAGAAGCTTGCAGATGATGAGGAGACTGAGGCAGCCGCCCTGATGGTGAACAAGGTGAAGAAGTATCTGAAGCATAGCTACATGAACTATGACCTCTCCTTGGATTCGGTGAGCAGTCTCCTGCATATCAACTCATCGTATCTGAGCAGTATCTTCAAGCGGTGTACTGGTATCAACTTTCTCGACTATATCACCGATCTCAGAATCGGGACTGCCAAAGAGCAACTCAGTGACCCTTTTAAATCGATTTCTGAGATCGCATCGTTGGTCGGATACAGCAGCCCCAGTTACTTCTGCCGAGCCTTTAAGAAAAATACTGGGCTTTCTCCAACGGAGTACCGCAAGCAATTAGGAGGAGGTGCAGGCGAATGAAGAAAATAGGAGTGCTGTTGGTCCTTATTCTGATTCTCACCGTGATCTTTTTTGCCTGTAGAAAAGAGGAACCCAGTTACCCGGAGTTGGTCCTGCGGTATGCTGATAACCAAGTCGATGGGTATCCGACGGTGGAGGCAGCGAAATATTTTGCGTCCCTCATATACGAACGAACCGGTGGAAAGATTGAGATTAGAATCTATCCGGGCAGCACTTTGGGATCAGAGAACAGTGTAATGCAGCAGATGTTCTACGGTGGCATCGATTTGTCTCGCTTCTCGCTCGGAACCCTCTCCCAACACTTTGCAGAACTATGGACGCTACACCTGCCGTATCTCTACACGGATAGTGATCACATGTGGAGAGTTCTCGATGGACCGATTGGGGATATGTACCTTCGGCAGATGGAGGACAAGAATTTAATTGGCTTGGCTTGGTATGATGCTGGGGCGAGAAGTTTTTATACCAGGACTCCCATCACCGATATTGCATCGATGCATGGACTGACTATTCGGGTCATTGAGAATGATATGATCGGCCAAGCAGTCGCATTGCTTGGCGCTGAGACAGTGCAGATACCCTATGCTGATGTCTACTCAGCCCTGCAAAAGATGCGCATCGATGGGGCGGAGAACAATCTACCCAGCTATGTTGCAACCGGGCACTATCAGGCCGCCCCGTATTTTTTCCAGAACGAGCACTTCAGACTGCCCGAGGTTGTGGTGATGAGTACCAATGCCAAAGCAAAAATTGAGGCAGTTGACCCTTCATTCATTGAGGTTTTCAAAGAGTGTGCCAAGCTCAGTGGCTTGTATGAGCGGAAACTTTGGAAAGAGGAAGAGAAGCGAGCCTATCAAGTGGCACTAGATTCGGGGGTGAAGTTCACCGTTCTCAGTGAAACAGATCTTCTCCGCCTGAGAGAAGCAATGGAGCCATTGTATCAGGAGCTCGGAGAGAAGGAGCGTGAGATTGTCCAGAGAATCGGTGATACCTAAAGAAGCAAAGACTAATCTGGTGCATCAATTCGTCTTACGAGATTACCAAAGAGATAGTGAATAACTTGATAGATTGAGGATTAAGAAAAGTTTCTTTTCAAAATTTTTGATATTTTGCATATTCTTTGGATGGCCCTTGCGCCCGTGATTTTGATGTTTTAGCCTTTTTCATGAACCTAGGAATAGTAGGTTGAATCATTTTAGGAGGCTTTTATGAAACGTGTAACAATTGTTCTTTTGGCATTGCTGCTCTGTTCAACGATGGTTTTCGCCGGTGGCGGAAAAGAGACTGTAGCCGATGGGGCAGAAAAAAACGTCCGGCTTGTATATGCAGAAGTCAATCCTCTTGACTCCATTGTCGGAAAGACAGGTCTGTATTTCAAAGAGCAGGTCGAAAAGCTCACCGATGGTACAGTAACCATCCAAATCCAGGCTTCTGGTGTCCTGGGTTCTGAGAACGACGTTCTTGACTCCATCCTCGGTGGCGGTACATCGATCGATATGTCAAGGATCTCAGCTTTTGCTCTCACCAGTTATGGCGCAGAGAAGTCCAAGCTCTTGTCCATCCCCTTTATCTTTGAGAGCAGGGAGCACTACTGGAGATTTGCCAATTCGGACCTTGCCCCTGAGTTCCTCAATGAGCCACAGACCATCGGTCTTCCCATTCGAGGTATCTTCTATGGTGAGGAAGGCTTCAGGCACTTCTTTGCTGCAAAGCACATTTCCGGTATGAAGGATCTTGCAGGCATGAAGCTTCGCGTGTCCAACGACCCAGTTATGAATGGTATGGTGCGAGGCCTCGGTGCTTCTCCGACAGTCGTTTCCTTCGGTGAGTTGTACTCAGCACTGCAGACCGGTGTTGTCGATGGTGCAGAGCAGCCGATTGCAAACTACAAGGCTAATGCATTCCATGAAGTTGCACCCAACCTGATCCTCAATGGCCATACCCTCGGTGCTATCCAGGTTGTCATCACTGACAACGCTTGGGCAAAGCTCTCCGAGAGACAGAGAAACGCCATGATGGAGGCCGGTAGGCTTGCGCAGGCATACAATGCCGAGATCAGCGAAAACGCTGAGAACGAAGTGCTTGCACAACTGAAGGCTGAGGGTGTGAATGTCGTTGATGTCACTGATAAGAGCGAGTGGGCGAATGCTACCAGGGCGGTAATCGAAGAGAATACCAAGAGCCAGGCAGCGCTGTACAAGCAGATCAAGGATATGAAATAAGACATTTTAGACAGTTATAGGTGGGATTGTATCGACAATCCCACCTTTTCGAGTCCCAGGAGATGAACCATGTCAAAGTTTTTTGCAACCATGGATAAAGTAAAACTGGCCTATGACTGGACCGATAAGATAGTATTGGTGATTTGCAAGGTTTTGCTCATCGCCGACATTCTAATCACCAGTTATGCGGTTGCCGGTCGTATGTTCAATAAATACATTCCATTTTTACGCGACCCTGCTTGGTCCGAAGAGGTAGTCTTGACTTGCATGGCCTATATGGCCGTTCTTTCAGCTGCTCTTGCGATCAGAAGGGGCTCCCATATCAGGATGACGGTCTTTGACAGATACATGCCTGTACGAGTGGTAAAGATCCTCGATATTCTCTCGGAAGTTGCAGTTTTAGGCCTTGGAGTAGTGATGCTCTATGTGGGTTGGCGCTATGCCATCACCATCGGCAGTAGAGGATTTTATGTCTCTTTGCCGTGGCTCAGTCGGTTCTGGATGTATTTCCCTGTACCTCTTGCCGGACTTGCTATGATAATTTTCGAGCTTGAGGCTATCTATAATAATGTTAAGTCCTTCTTTGTGAAGGAAGAGGAGACAGCCTAATGGACCCCACCAACATTGCAATTCTAATTCTTCTTGGAAGTTTCTTCGGCATGATCCTCCTTCGTCTTCCCATTGCATATGCAGTCGGACTCTCTTCGGTTTTCTGCATGCTCTACCAAGGATCAAGCCTCAACGACGTCAGTCGCTTGATGGTAAAGGGTATCAGTTCATACTCTTTGATGGCCGTTCCTTTCTTCATCACCATGGGCGTGTTGATGGGCTCGGGAGGTATTTCTCAAAAACTCATTGCCCTTGCCAATGCGCTTGTAGGATGGATGCGCGGAGGCTTAGCACAAGTTAACGTAGTAGCCTCATACTTTTTTGGAGGTATCTCAGGCTCTGCCGCCGCTGACACCGCTTCACTGGGATCCATTCTTATTCCCATGATGGTCGATGAGGGCTATGATGCTGACTTCTCTACGGCAGTAACCATCACCAGTTCCTGTGAAGGTTTGCTTGTTCCCCCGAGCCACAACATGGTCATCTACGCCACCACCGCAGGCGGAGTTTCAGTGGGTAGCTTGTTCCTAGCCGGATATATCCCTGGAGCAGTCCTTGCCATCGCCCTGATGATCGGCTCGTATATCATCTCGGTGAAACGAAGCTACCCTAAGGGTGATAAATTCAGCTTGAAGACTTTCTTTGTAGAACTGAGCAAATCCTTCTGGGCCTTGGCTGCAGTGATCATTGTGGTCGTCGGCGTTGTTGCAGGTGTCTTCACCGCTACTGAATCGGCGGCCATCGCGGTCATTTATTCTTTGATCGTCTCGGTCTTCATCTATAGGGGTTTGACCTGGAAGGGAGTTTGGAAGATTCTCGATGATTGTGTAGGTACTTTGGCTATCGTGCTTATTCTCATTGCCACCTCCTCGGTCTTCGGATATTGTCTGACCACTCTCCAAGTACCCGCTCTTGCTGCCCAGGCAATTACCAATTTCAGCAGCAACCGGATTGTAATAATCCTCTTGTTGAATGTAATCCTATTGATCCTTGGAGCCATCATGGATATGGCGCCGATCATCCTCATTACCACACCGATTCTTCTCCCAATAGCAACCGGTGTTGCCGGACTCGATCCAATTCAGTTCGGTATCATGATGGTGCTCAACTGTGGTATCGGTCTGTTGACTCCCCCGGTTGGTGCGGTGCTCTTCATTGGCTCGGCGGTTGGTAAGGTCTCTATAGAAAGATTGGTAAAAGCCACCCTCCCGTTCTATCTCTGTATGATCATTACGTTGTTATTGGTTTCGTTCATTCCTGACATCAGCCTTTTCCTACCAAAGGTATTTGCCGGGTATGTACCGACCACTCTCTGATGCAATTCTTCTCTGAACCCTGACTATTACCGATAGCCAGGAGCAGGGAAAGTAACAGTAATCTATCGTTGAAAGACCCTGATGAGTTTCAATTCACCAGGGTCTTCTTGCGTAATAATTCAGGTGTTCAGACAGCCCTCCGAAATACAATGCAGAAACATAAAACCAGTTTTACACTGATCTCCTCTCTTTATAGTTTGTAAGAAAACCCAACGGAGAATTGGAAGTCAAAGAGGGTAGGGTTGGTCGAAAGATTTCCTGGGTTGACGATAGAGATGAAATCAGCCTGTCCATATACATCGAGTCCTTTGAGGATGGTATACCCACCTTTTACCCCAGTGACAAACGTTTGGCTCACTGCATCTCGGTTGCCCGCCAGGGGATCTCTGTTGTTCTCTGTCCAGTGGGTGTCAGTTGGAGTGGAGAGAATGGGTGGCTTGTGCTCAGCCTTATTGGGGGTTTTGTAGACATTTGACCAGAGAGTCCATTTGTCATGGGTTCCATGAAGCATGTAAAAGAGGTTTCCTTCAACGTACCACTTGCCAAAGTGCTTGAATCCTCCGTTGAGGTTGAAAACCAGTGCGTCGCCTCCATACCGATACCCTAGGAAGTCCTCATAGTACGCCACCCCGTGGCCTATCCCGGGCCCACTGTATTCACGGTGAGCGACGACAAAATTAATCCCGTAATTGCCCAAGGTCTGTGATTTGGATTGTGGGTCGTTGTCACGAAGGTATAAAAAGGGATCAGTAAGTGCACTTTCAAAAGAGCCGTAGATCACTCCCTTTTTAAATGGAACACTTGTTTGTATGCCTGCTAGGTAGCCAGAGGCACTGGGGTTTGCACTGCTGTCGACCCCTGGAATTGATTCACCTGGAAGGGCGAACTCATCAATCGCAATTTGCGCATATATGTTCAGGCTCTTGATCGGTGAGTAGTCGAGCTCAAGCGTCAAAAGAGAGTTCGCATTACTGCGGATGTAGAAGTTGTGAAATATCATTGAAGGATTGAGAATTCGGATATCGAAGACCGAGTCCAGCAATCCATCATCGTCCTTAGCCGTCTGATACATGATTGATTCAGAGAGAGCGAACCCCACCTTGTCTTTGAACATGCGCCACTCCAGACGATGGCCTAGGAACATATTGAGGCCGTACATTGGAGATCTTTGGTCATGCTCAACAAAGTCATTGTCTATGAGTAGTGGGTAGTACTGATCTGGATGGGCGAAGAAAGAAGCTGCCAAGGTATATTTGAAGCTCTTGCCATAGAGGGCGAGGCGGGCAAGGTCATGGTAGCGCAGATGATCGCCGAGCATGAGATTACCGGTTTTTCCTGCCCCCCAAGAGAGGTTGTCCCGGCCGACTTGGAATGACCATCCGTTGCCCCCAAAAGAGCCAAAGGCCCGATAGGGGAAGCCGAGATCAAGGTCTCCAATTCCCTTACCATAGAGGAAGAACAGGTTGGTCGTTAGAATTTCTTGGCCAAAGTAGGCAGAAGAGTGGCCTTCACTCTTAGAAAATTGATTGAACCGCCTACCATCAAAGCTGATCGATGAATAGCCGTAAAAATGGTCGGCAAGATTGGTCTCAAGAGTCAAGTCTAAAAGAGGCTTGCGGTCGTTGGTATTCTTTACCCACAGTTCACGTGATGTGAAGTTTTCTGCGTCAGTATGAATGTTGGCTTCCAGCGTAGCTTCAAGACCAAATACAAAGAGTTCTGGCTCAATACTCAGCTCACCCTTCACGTAGTCATACAAATATTGACCATCTCTATTGAGGGTTGAACGGTCGATCTTATCGAAAAGCTTCAGTAGTTCGTCACTACTCCAAGGACCTGCTGTTGAAGGCAGTGCATACCCACTACTTATGTAGAGGTAGGTAATAGCCTCATAGGTATCGGAGCCGATCGGATGGATTTTCTGCGTGTTGATAGCACACAGCATCCCCACTGAAAGGAGCAAAACGAGGATTAAGAATGTTTTTTTCATAGCAAGTTTCCCTAGCGTGTCACATCTCAGATGAACAGCTTACACCATGATATCATGCTCACATATAAAATCCATAGCCAAGATAGGATATTTCTACAGTATTTTGAGTCTTGGGAGATTCTCGTTTTCTAAAGTGAATTTGATGATGCTTGAAGTTGCCTAGGGCGATTTAGACAAGATGTATATTACGATTTTCACATAGTTGATTCAGCTGATAAGCCCAAACGAATGAAGGTTCAATCAACCCCAAGAAGCTTTGGATTGCAAGCTCCGCCCGAGTCGAGAGTTCGGGGTACAAAGCAATGTTTGTATTGTTCTCACCGAAGCCCATTGCTCTGTTTGACGACCTACCGATCAAGTTACAATCGCTTCAGAGGCATAGGTGGTATCACCCTAAGATTATTGAGATGAAAACCAATGACGCGTGCGCTGTGCAATTGAAACGAGCAGCAACATCAAGGGAACCTCAACGAGTACTCCCACCACCGTAGCAACGGTAGCTCCACTGGAAAGACCAAAGAGAGAGATAGCTACTGCCACTGCGAGTTCAAAGAAGTTTGAAGCTCCAATCATTGCAGCAGGAGCGGCGACATCAAAGCCAAGTTTCCATCGTCGTGCCCATAGATATGCAATGAAGAAAATCACGATTGTCTGAATTGAAAGAGGCAGTGCAATTAACAAAATATGTAGTGGGTTAGAGATAATTATCTTGCCTTGGAAGGAGAAGATGATGATAAGAGTAAGAAGCAGGCCCGTGGTTGTGATTGAATTGAATTTTGGAATAAATTGCTCTTCAAGAAATGATTCTCCGTGCTTGGCTGTGATGATATAACGCGTAACCCACGCAGCGAACAATGGGAGAACAACGAAGAGTACAATGCTCAATAAAAGAGTCATCCAAGGGATGGTTATTCCGCTGATTCCCAAAAGAAAACCCGTGATGGGGATGAATAGCAATAAGATTATCAGGTCATTGGTAGCTACCTGTACTAGAGTATACGCTGGATTTCCACGCACCAAGTGGCTCCACACAAAAACCATGGCTGTGCATGGTGCTGCTCCGAGAAGAATTGCACCTGCGAGGTACTGTTGGGCATCAGTGCCGTCAATAATTCCCCGATAGAGAGTAAAGAAGAAAAAACGAGCAATTAAATACATGGTAAAGGGCTTTATCAGCCAATTAACCACCCAGGTGACAATAAGACCTCGTGGATTTCTGCCAACATCTTTGATGCTTGCAAAATCAATTTTAAGCATCATTGGATAAATCATAATCCAGATAAGAAGAGCTACTGGTATTGAGACTGAGGCATACTCAAATCGCGAAAGAAAGAGTGGAATAGAAGGGATGAATCTCCCAATAAGGATACCTATGCCCATACATACCAACACCCAGAAAGTCAGATACTTCTCAAAGGGTCGTATGACCTTGTCAGAATTTGTTGTCTTCATAATTGTTCCCTAAAATGTATCCTATTCAATAAATCGATAACTATCAATATATAAATTGTAGAAATCTTTCTGAATGTTTCAATAGGTGTAAATAAATGGTATAATTCTGTATATTACAAGTAAGATTAATTGAAAAATATCGATGCTATGTATCTTGAGAGGATGCTTATGAAATTTGATTTTATATATGCCGCTACATTACTTAAGGCGCTCGCTGACCCTGTTCGCACCCGCATCATGCATATTCTCAGCTGTGGAGAAGTTTGTGTTTGTGAGTTGCAACAGTACTTTGAGATTACTCAATCGACACTTTCCCATCATCTCTCCATTTTAAAAAAAGCTGATTTAATCACAACACGGAAGGAAGGAACGTGGAATTACTATTCAGTCAAAGGAGATACGGTTAAAGATCTCTCAAGAATCCTTGATGAGATTTTCATTCCCGGCAGTGAATGCCTTTGCCATAAAATACCAAATCATTTGCCTTGTTGATCGATTAGCGATAGTGTGATTCACATCACATCTCGTGACCTTTACTTTTTTAAAACTCCCATTCGGGTAATAGAATGACTGGGTTTTGTAGCACTGGAGTCGAAGTATAAATTAACGTAATTTTCCTTACTAATGCAAAGGCTTCTCGCATCTACTCATTTATTGTAGCCTGTAACGTACGCATGGGGGTTAGCAAAATGGATTTGTATCATTCAATCAGCAGACGAAAAGCTTGCAGAAAATATGCGCAAGAGCTGCTCACTACCAGTCAATTAGATGAAATCAAGAAAGCGCTAGATTCATTTGAGCCACTCTATCCCGATGCGCCTATTGGATACCGTTTTACAAACGAAACAAAAGGAATGTTTCAAGTCAAAGCTCCGCACTATCTGGTTTTTACCGGTGAAGACAAGGATGGTGAACAGGAAAACGCAGGGTTTATCGGTCAAAAACTCATGTTATGGCTAAATGCACATGAACTAGGCGGTGTTTGGCTCGGTGCTTCCAGGGATGCAACAAAACAGCGCGCGAGCTCGGACATTATCGTGCTTGCATTCGGTACACCGGAAGGCTCGCCTCACCGAGAGAAATCTGAATTCAAACGCAAGCCTATTTCAGAGATTACTAATGCATTGGAGGACGAGTGCATCAAGGCAGTCCATCTTGCGCCATCGGGCTTGAATATACAGCCTTGGTATCTGGAAAAGAGTGAGGGTACACTGAGACTTTATCGCCAAATTCTAAAACCGCCGATGTCTCTTGCTTACAAACTCACACACATAGACATGGGGATCGCTCTATGCCACTATGCTGTGGCATGTGATCATTTTGGCAAATCGTTTCGGTTTCGTGCGGGCGGTAATGCCAAAGCGAAAAAGGGGTATGAATTTATCGGAGAGATCAACTGACTTTGATAAACTATTTTGCGGCACAGCAAACTCACTGTATGGTGTACCGCGGTTTACTTAATTAACAAGCGATAAGATTTGTTTATGGCAAAGAATATGTGAGGAACTTCCATTGTTCCGGACCTGACAGGACCTAAATCGGTTATGCATTGACTTGTTCCCTCGAATAAGTCGCTGTTCAAGTGGCTCACTATCGCCCATACAAGTTCCCTGCCCATGCTGTCCCTTGCCTGTATGTTTTGTTGATGAACACACAATATAGCAGGAGACCATGGGACAATCTTTTAGCAACAGAATATCCCTCGCAATTTCTCTTACCGTGCGCGCCAATGAAGGGGAGATAGAATTGGAGTCTTTTTACTATGAACCTTTAAATACCGGTTTAGCCTCTTTGAGGAGTGTTAATACGTATTGCAAAAAGTGATAACTTGCCAGAGCCTCTTCTGAGTCATAGATGTAGTCCCCTCATTGAAGGGAGTGCGTCACATAAGAAGGCTTCGATCCAATAGGAATTGATAGAGCCCTACATGCAAGATTCCCATTTCATCGGTCCAGGGTTTGGCGTGCGTCTTGGTGATGACGATCTTCTTGAAGTTGTCCTTGATAGTGTAGAGTGGCCTGAGTTCCTGTCTCTTTTTCTCTTCGCTCTCCATGGAGAGTGAAGATTGGATATACAACTTCTTCGGTCCCTTGTTGATCACAAAGTCCACTTCCAGTTGTTTCTTTTGTTGCTTTCCTTCGGTACCCAGGGAAAAGGTCTCAACAACTCCGACATCGACCAGATACCCTCTTCCTATCAGCTCATTGAAGATGATGTTCTCCATTATATGACCCTCATCCTGTTGCCTGAACGAGAGTCGTGCGTTTCGTAGCCCGATATCGGTGCAAAAGTATTTGGAGGGGTAGAGGAAGTACCGCTTTCCCTTGACATCGTAGCGCTTGGCTTCCTTGAAGAGAAATGAGTCTTGTAGATGCCCAAGATAGGAGGAGATGGTTTCTGAAGAGACCGTGTCACCTCCACTGCCCGCTATGCTCCTCGCTAGCTTGTTCGCATTGGTCAGTGATCCTATTGATGAGCAGAGGGTATCGGTCAATTGGGAGAGGACGAGAGGGCGGGCGATGGTATGTCGTTCGATGATGTCCTTGAAGTACACCTCAGTGAAGAGGTTGCCTAGGTATTGTGTTTTCTGTTCATCACTCTTTAGGGACATGAGATACGGCATGCCACCGAACCGAGCATACTCCTCATACGCCTCAGTGGTATCGAGCCCTGCTACTGCATGAAATTCGGTAAAGCTCAGTGGATTGACATGGATAGTATCACTACGTCCCCGAAACTCGGTCATTATGTCGCTGGAGAGGAACTTCGAGTTGCTGCCTGTCACATACACGTCAACATTGCTCAGCCGCAACAGGCCATTGAGCACTCCATACAATCGGATGGGTCGGTCCCTGTCTCGCATCTCCTCTCGTGTGATGGCATATTGGGCTTCATCAAGAAAAACGTAGTACTGTTGACGCTGATCAACGATCCGACTCCTGATATAGGAGGAGAGTTGTTTGGGATCGCGTAGATCCTCGTATGTATCATCGTCGAGTGCGACTTCGATGATGTTTTCTGCCTCTACGCCCTCTTCGATTAGATAGTCACGGTAAATGTTGAAGAGTAGATAGCTCTTTCCAGATCGTCTTAGGCCGGTCAAAACCTTGACCAGACCATTGAATCTCCTCTCGATGAGTTGTTGAAGATACGTATTTCGAGGAATCCTCATAGTGCCTCCGATCGAAGGTTGGTCCATATATAACCTAACTTTCGATTTTATTATAGCAATCAACAAGCCTCCACGCAACTGGATTCGAAAGTTAGTCCATATATTGACTAACTTCCGAATCATTGCCCTCCAAGACTGAGGAGGTCTTGGATGGAATCGTGCAACCCTATAGTGCCAAAAAAAATACTTATGCCAACAATTGGCATCCTTAAGAGTTGAGAAGAAGGGGAGGCATAGGCTTTTTACTAAAAGATCTACAGACCGTACCACTTTGCAAAGAACAATAAAAAATCTAAGATTTCCTTTCTTTTTTCATACTCTCTGTGATTGAATGAGTTAGTTGAATAAATTTTTTTATGAAGCAATGCTTCCACTCTTATCCCTTATATGAATACCAACTCAGAGCACCAGAGAAGTGCAGAACAAAAGGGAGGATACATGAATAATTTGAATTCAATGCTGCTTGAGATGGATAAGTTCCATATTTATTTTATAGCATAGCTGTCGCAGGGGGTATGTTCAGAATTAGCTGAATATGGTTCATAGCAAGAGAGCTATTTTGTGTTTTCCCAATGGAGTTTGATTGACATGTAATTTTACTTGGTTTACATTGTACGTACCAATGCCCGCCAAGGTTAAACGTAGCAATATGTTCCTCAAATCGGCGGGCTGCTCATTTGTAAAGAGATGAATTCAAATAATAGACTCACAAATTGTAATTCCTCGTTACAACGTAAGCCTTTTACTAAAAGGCCTTTGAGCTTTCGCGAACAAGTTGATTTATTAGAAACTCGAGGAATAGTTTTTGATGACAAAGACACAGCTTATTTCTTGCTTCAACACATAAATTACTACCGACTAGAGGCATATTGGTTTACCTACTATAACACAAGTGTACCAGACCACCGCTTTTTTCCAGGAACTTCATTTAGTGCTGTTTGGAGAGACTATTGCTTTGATCAGAAATTGAGATTGCATGTATTGCAAGGCTTAGAGCGTATTGAGATTTCATTCAAAACTCAGTTTGTTTACAATTTGGCCCACAAATACGGGCCGTTTCCCTTTAAAAAAGAAAATTTTATTTTTAGCCAATCCGAATGGGATGAAAAAATCAATACGCTCAAGGAAGAGTGTACTAAATCTAAAGAACAATTTGCTGAACACATTAAGAACACGTATCGATGTGAAATTTTTCCAATTTGGGCGCTTGTTGAAATATTGTCTTTTGGTGCCATCGTCATATTTTACGATAACATGAAAGACATGTCAGTTATGAAACAAATTAGCAGAGTCTATGGACTTCAACCAGAGATTTTACGTTCGTGGCTTAAACATCTTTACATCATCAGAAATATTTGTGCGCATCATGGCAGATTGTGGAACAGACGGTTTGTAAAAACTCCTAAAGAGGCTATTTCAATAAGGCGTGACGTCAAAGATTGTTGGCAAAATGCGCCAAAGAAGGCAGACGCTTCTAATCCTCGAAATGATCGACGTATCTACAACACTTTTCTTATTATTGATTACCTCCTATCAAATATTGATTCAGGCAATGATTTAAATAAGAATTGGAAGCCAACCCTTGTGAGATTGATTGATGAATACAAGGTGGATTTACAAAGGATGGGATTTCCAGACGACTGGCGTGCGAATCCTTTTTGGGCCAGTACGTAACTCAGGCCGATGCGAACCAAATACGAGAAGTCCATAGATTTTTGGATTATCACACGGCGCTAGAATTTTTTGGCGATTCAATAATTGAGCAGATGAATAACTTCGATGAAGCAAATGCTTCCCCCTGTCTCCTTAGGAGAGTACATACTCACACACAAAAGGAGTAAGAGGAGGGTATATGAATAATCTTAATTCAGTCTTGCTTGAAGGCAATCTCGTAAAGGATCCTGAACTGGCCGTGGTAGGAGAGCAGCGCAATGAGCTCGCGAAATTCACTATTGCAGTGAACCGTTACTACAGAGGTGGTGATGGCGCATCGCGCAAGGAAGTTATGTACATTGGTGTTGATGCTTGGGGACCGCTTGGTAAGAATTGCCTCAGTTATTTGACTAAGGGCAGAGGGGTACGTGTGGTAGGACGATTGCGTCAAGATCGTTGGAATGATAAGGATGGTGCATATCGCGATCGAATCTTTGTAGTGGCAGAACATGTTGAGTTCAGACGCGATAGATCAGAGAAGCCTGCAGATAATCCTTCTGATGAACAATGGGATGATGAAGAGGATGTTATTGTCTTCTGATGATTAATTGCCTTCTCTCCTTTTCAGGAGAGGGGGCCCATGAGGAAAGTAGATTTCAATTCGACCGGAAATAGTTCGTCTTTATTCAGTTTTCGATTAGATAGTCACGATACATCTTGAGTAGGAGGTAGTACTACCGGATCTTTTATACTGGGCAAACTCTTGACTACTCCATTGAATCTAATTTCAATCATTTGTCGCATTACACTCTGAACATTTATTATCCTGAAACGGATTCCCGCATTTGTAAAATCACCAACTCAATTACTCGAAGATGGTCATACATCAGCTCATACTCTTTCTATCGGAAAGCCATCAATCGGTGGTCGAAGGAACTTGTCTTCGTTACTGTCGAAGCATTCTTACAAACCATACCTCAGGTTAATCTGGACAACGATCAGTGGTACGCTGGTATTGTAATAGCTGTCGCTATTGAAAATGAGTTCTACAAAGAGATTAAGAGTAAGAAAAGCTGTGCAACGAGCTTGATTGAGTAAAGGGTATTGAGCTGAAGATACTCATTAAATCCATTAGGCAACCGGTTATACCTCTATTGACAACATGGGTTACATTGAAGATGGGCTTGCTGTAAACTACCTCAAGGATCAAGCAGTTCTCCACGTTGATAGCATTGACCCACACGTTTTGACTGAGGACGATGTTCACCAGCGTGTTTTTGCGATGGAAGGTTAGTGGATTCTAACCTCGACTCTCCGGTCATGGAGAATTATTATTAGACGAATGAAGTAAGTGAAACAGATGGAAACCTACTACGATAGCCAATTGGTCATAGGCCCATATGAGAGCGCTCATTTTTCTCCGGCTGAGATCACAAGTCGCATAGAAGCATATGTGCAGACTGTCCCAACTCGTCGCCTGATCATTTGGAATAGTCAAGGGGACCGATGGTTCGAACAGGTTATTGAGCTCTGTAGCCGAAACCACATTGAGCCGTATCTTTGGTATCCAGTCCTCGCTGATCGAATGGATCGGCGCATCCCGTTGGAAGACGAGCAGGCGCGATCTGCGACGTTGCAAACCGGTTATGGAAAATTAGGATGCTGGGAAGGATTTGTAGGAAACGATGAGAATTTTCTCTTTCACTGCCCCGAGCACTCAATCGACATAGACAGTATCGGATATGAGATTGAGACAACCCTCTCACGCTTTGGCTTTGCCGGGGTCTTCCTCGACCGAATCCGCTACCCATCACCGGCAAATGGCTTGGAGATGGTGTTCTCTTGTTTCTGTGACCGATGTCTTAACAATGGATATGAGAAGCAGAGAACTATTGCTGAGCACGCTTTGGAGGCATTGATTGAGTACAGTCTCCAAGGACGGGAAGTTGATTGGGCGACCTTTGTCAGCGAATGTAATCTAGGCGATCTCATGGACCGTCGTAGCAAAGCCATCACGAAAATAGTAATGAGTATCGGAAATTCTCTAGATCGGTCAAAGTACGCAATGGGTCTTGATTTACTCTCACCGGCCTTGGCCTCTTTGGTTGGTCAGTCTTACAAAGAGTTGGCTCAGAACTGTGATTGGATCAAGGCAATGACCTATGTGAAGGCTATCGGTCCGGCGGGTTTGCCACTGGAAGCACTCTCTATGGTCAAAGGCTTACAGCAACTGCACCCACGGATTACCCAAGACCAAGCCTCACGCTTGACAGAAAGCCTCCTTGGATTGCCTCGTCTTTCCATGCAAGGGCTCACTGCCCAACAAGGTTTTCCTGTAGGGGTCTTGCAAGCTGAAATTGAGCGCGCCCAGGTGGGGGCAGACCCAGGAGTCGCCGTAATCCCAGGCATTGAGTTGGTCGACCATCCGGTCTTTCCAACCAAGGTCCCCTTTGATGAGGCACGTCTGATGATTGATGTGATTAAAAAGATGAACAGCGGGGTAATAACCTGCTGGAATCTTCTCTACATACCACCGGAGAACTATCGGTATCTCGCCGAGTATGAAGGAGTGGGTCGTAGCTGATGAAATCATTTGAATTGAGAGTCTCACAAAGGTTTTTCCTAAGATGATGGCATTGGCTTGACCAGTGGATTACAAGCCTCCAAAATCAAGATTGTTGCAGCCGATACATCGCTTGTTCTTAAAAACCATGCGATAGACACTATCGCGTCAACAATCATCGCCACGGTGACCAGAGTGTTGATCCTCACCACCATCTGCGAAATGTTCAACCTCTTGTTTCGTTGTGTGAGTGGAGTGTACCATAAGGGCATAGGTTGCGTTGAGAAAGGGGAGGGACAATGGGAGAGACAATACGATTTGGTGTATCGATGGATAGTGACCTTGTTGCCTTGCTCGACCAACTGACTGAGCGCTCTCACCACGATAGCCGGTCAGAGACCATCAGAGATTTGGTGAGGCGAGAGATTATTGAGACCACGATCACCGATGAGACGAGTCAGGTGCTTGGCACCCTCACGGTGCTGTTCAATCAAAAGACCCAATTACCCAGGGCCCCTGTCAGTGAATACCCCTCTATCCGGATAATAGCGAACCTCCAATTCCATATAGAGTCTGAGATCTGCCAAAAGGTGATTATCGTCCGTGGAACAGCTGGGGAAGTGCAAGCGTGGGCCCAACGTGTTCTCTCAAGTTCACGGGTTTTTGGTAAACTCACCTATAGCGCTACAGAAGAGCTCTTCAAGGAGCTGGAAAACCAGAACACTGATTGACGGTATCAAGAGGAATCGGTATCCTTCAAAGAGTAACACGATAAGGGAAATTCGTGTTACTCTTTCCTGTGAATGGGAGTTGGAGGGTATCAATGAAACACACTCACAAAAAAATGTTGTTCTTATTCATCGTCTTGGTGAGCTTGGCAGTAGGCCTTGGGGCCGCACCACAGACCGAGCGACCGGCTGTCGAACAACGAACAATCGTCGATATGCGAGGCAGAGAGGTTGTTCTTCCTGCAGCTGTGGACAAAATCATCGCCCTCGATGCTGGATCTTTACGGCTGGTCAGTTATGTAGATGCCACCGATAAGGTCATCGCCGTAGAGGATGAGGGCCATGGTCGTGAGATCACCGATTACGAGATGTTTGCCCTCGCGACGTATCGGATTGCCTATCCACACCTGCGTACCTTGCCCAGTATCGGGAGTGCCAACAGCCATGAAGCTATCATTGCAGCAAATCCTGACTTGGTGATTTCCTCAGCGGTTGATCGTGAAAAACTTGATCACCTACAGAATATCCTTGGAATACCAGTTATCGGTGTGGATGTTGATATCGAGTTTTATGAGATGGACAAGTTCTATTACCAGCTCTCAATGCTTGGTGAGGCCCTTGATCGAGAAGATCGGGCCAAGACGCTCACCAATGGCCTGAAGGCCCTGATGGATGACCTTGCTGCGCGAAAGACACAGGTTACCACCCCCAAGCGCGGCTACGCCGGCGGGATGATGTACTACGGAATGGCCGATCTCTTCAGAACGACCGGTGACTTCATTCCCTTCGACTTTACCGAAGCGGTGAATGTTATGCCCACCAACCCGGCAGGGAATCGCCAGCCCTACATGACGGACCTGGAGAGCCTTATTGCGGCATCGCCTGATTATATTTTCATCGATGCAGCCAATCTGAACCTCTCCAGAGAGGGGTATCGAAAGAATAAGAAGGCCTTGGATGAGTTGGTACCAGCATTCACCAATAAAGACGTGTATGTAACCTTTGTTTACAAGTACTACGGGACAAACTGGGACAACCAGCTGGTGAACGTCTACTACGTGGGCAAGGTCTTGTACCCCGAGCTCTTTGCTGATGTGAATATCGCACAGAAGGCGGAGGAGATTTGGACCCTCTTCTTCGGTGTGCCGTTGAGCTTCAGTGAAGTAATTGAGCAGCAGCAGGCAATGCCTGCACAAGTTGACTGGTTCAATTGATACAGGAGCAACATACAATGGAAAAGCCGGAGCAGCTAACCCTCCAATACAAGCAATACCTGCGCAGTAAGACGCTCTTGCTGGTAGCAGGGTTGGCGCTCTTGCTCGTCCTCAGTATCGTAGCTATTTGGATTGGATCGATTCGTATCCCATTTGGCGCGATCCTCTCTTCCATCGCCCGCTTCGACCGTAGCGGACAGGGGAGGATTGTGTGGGATGTTCGCATGCCACGGGTCTTGGCCGCTATCGTCGTGGGAGCAGGGCTCTCTCTCTCGGGGACAGTGATGCAGTCGGTGCTCCGTAATCCGCTAGCATCCCCATACACCCTAGGACTTTCAAGCGCGGCGGCCTTTGGCGCCTCTTTTGCCATCGTGTTCCTTGGAGCAGGGACGAGCACCACCAGCACTATTATTGTCAGTGACTTCTTCACAGTGGCTTTCAGCGCGTTTCTTTTTTCAGTGCTCTCCACCCTAGCGATCCTTGCCCTCACTCTCCTCACCGAAATTTCTGCCCAGTCCATGGTCCTCGCCGGAATTGCCATCGGATCGATCTTTTCTGCAGGTCTTACCTTGATGCAGTACCTTGCAAACTCAGTACAGCTGGCGAGCATCGTCTCCTGGACTTTCGGAGACCTTGGACGGGCTAGTTGGAACGCCCTGGCTATCATCTGTGCTGTACTGATCCCTCTCTCAATCCTCAGCTTCTTGCAGCGCTGGAGTTTCAATGCCATGGATAGTGGTGAGGACACCGCCCGTGGCCTTGGGGTTCATACCGCTGCTTTGCGTATCGGTGGTATGTTTGCCGCCTCAATCGTGTCTGCGGTGATAGTCTCGTTCTTTGGGACCATTGCTTTCATCGGATTACTCGGACCTCATATCGCTAGGCGAATCTTTGGCTCTGACCACCGATTCTTGATGGTCGCCTCTCCGTTGATCGGCTCAATCGTGATGCTGGCTGCCGATACGCTTGCCCGTACGATGCTCTCTCCAATGGTGTTACCGGTAGGAATCCTCACCTCTCTGTTGGGTGGACCACTCTTTATCTACTTGCTTATAGCCGGGAGAAAGCGATGATACTACAGATCAACAACCTGAGCTTCAAGTACAAGAGCCGGCCGGTCATCGAAGGAGTAAGTTTCTCGGTTACGGAAGGGGAGATTCTCTCAATCCTCGGAAGAAATGGAGCTGGCAAGACGACACTACTCAAATGCATCAACCGCATCCTCACCCCTGGGCAGGGAAGTGTAACAGTCAAAGAGCAGGAGACTGCCCAGATGAGCGGCCTTGAGCTTGCCCGGATTTTCGGATGGGTTCCTCAACACGCTGAGATGACGATGATGAAGGTCTTCGATCTCATCCTCCTAGGACGAAAACCCCACTTCAAATGGGCCCCCACTACTGCCGACTATATGAAGGTAGAAGAGGTGATTGCCCTGACAGGGATCGAGGACATTGCCCTGCGCTATGCCGATGAGCTCAGTGGCGGAGAATTCCAACAAGTACAGATTGCCAGGGCCCTTGCCCAGGACCCTACAGTCATTCTCTTTGATGAGCCGACCAGCAGCCTGGATATCTACAACCAACATCGGCTGATGCGCATGATAGTCTCGGTCATCTCTTCTAGCCACCGATCTGCGATTATGGCAATGCATGACCTGAATCTCAGTCTGCGCTATAGCGACTCTTTTTTGCTACTGAAAGACGGAGAGATTTGGGCAGCAGGAGGCAAAGAGGTCATTACCGCAGAGAACATCCGGGCCGTCTATGGGATGGAGGTACGGGTAGAGGACATAGATGGGCATTTGATTGTCATCCCGTTGTGAGGTAGTCATGAGTCGATATAATCCATCAGATAATCCGCATTTTGCTAAAGACATATTGGAAGTAATCGAGCGCCACCGTCTCCAAACCCCTCACTTCAGACTCATCGATCTCTATAAGAGCTTCTTTCAGGATCTTTTTGGACCTGGCCATTTACTTGACAACCCAACTAATGCACTTGCCTATCTGGAAGAGGAGTTGGCTACGATGCATAGTACCGGCCGCAGGGATATCGAACCCTGTGGTTTTGGTGAGAACTTCTGTCGAGTTCCCCTTGATCTTGTCCTTGACAACGTGGTGAGTAAAGAGCGCTATGTAACCCACTTCATTGCTAGTGCTCACTCCTACACCTTACCGTCAATTGAACAATGGGCAGAGCAGTGGGATTTGATCTTGCTGGAAGTGAGTAATAATAAAATCTTGATTGACTACTTCGATGAAGATGTCTTGCACATTGAAGCGTTGTTGAGTTCAGGCAGATATGTAGCCCACCACAGCAAAGAGTACCGAAAGAGCTACCAGCCGCACTATCGAATCTTTTCCTTATCGGAAGCTGAGCTGCTTCTTCCTGATGTCTACAAATAAGCTCGTATAAGATGGGCCCTCTGTTGAAGCCATTATAAACGCTTCTTCGTGGCATTACCATGCTATAGTGGCAGGGGTGAGGCGTGAAACACGCCATCATTTCTGTGAGGGATGTGCATGCAAGCATCGAATACTCCAAGACTGGAGACCAAACGGCTAATCGTAAGGAAGTTCACTATTGATGATATCCAAGCGCTTTACCGGATTTTTTCAGATCGGGAAATGAATGCCTTTCTACCGTGGTATCCTGTTACATCCCTGCAAGAGGCAGAGAAGCTCTATCGGGTCAACTATGCCCAACAGTATCAGCAGAGGCGTGCATATCAATATGCCATTTGTCACAAGAGCGATGATATTCCCATCGGATATGTGCACCTCAGTGATACTGAGAGTCGCGACCTAGGGTTTGGATTAATTCCCCCATTCTGGGGCCAGGGGATTGTCACAGAGGCATGTATGGCGGTGATCGCCCAAGCCAAAGAGGATAACGTACCGTATATCACAGCAACACATGACGTGAACAACCCCAGAAGTGGCGAAGTGATGAAACGATTGGGGATGACGTATCGATATTCATAC
>JBAZCM010000014.1:0-28345 GCA_041654935.1 Sphaerochaeta sp.
TAGCGCCTTCGGCAAAAGAGAGCTCTTCGCTGCGTCCTTGGTTGATGAAATACTTATGCACCTGGATATGGTGGACTAATTCGGGGTACGAACCTGGAGAGGAGAAGCGAATCTCATCCATCGGCAGGAAGGTTGGATGGTATTGCTCTATGAAACCCTTTCGCTCGTAGTGTACCACTCGTCGACGTAGCTGCTTCATCGTCAAACCTGCTTCCAAGGGAATCTGACTATCCAACTCTACAACTTCAGCATCGATGAACTCAACGCCTTGGGCTTTGGCAACCGAGACCCGGTGGTTTCCGTCACGGACGAAGTACCACTGTCCAAGCTTATAGACCGAAATTGGTGGCAGAATGATGTATTGCTTGACTGCCCCATCGATCGACCGCCACCGTGATCGCAGCAGTTCCTTCTTAGGGTAGAACGCTTGGCTGAAATCCTGGTAACGTCCTTCGCTGCCAATGATCTGGGAGATGGGAATAGTGCGCATTCCCCGATACGTTTCGTTGCGTGGCTTGATAAGCTCAGTGACCGCATAGAAGCTCAGAAGATCAGAGTTCTTCCATGCTAGGTTCGAGAGTACCGATTGAATTCTTCCCCGCGTTTTCGCCTTTTCAAAGTCTTCGTTGGTTTGGCTAAACAAGTCACGTGCCACGGCGTGCCCTCCTGCCCAGCTGTGGGTCCTCAAGGACGTAGCTGTTATAGATATTGATGATCTGAGTCTGCTTATACACATGATGCCGGTTGGCATTCAAATCGACGAGATGGATATGGCCATGTAAAAGGTACTTGGGTTTAAATCGCTCCATGAAGGTTAAAAAAGTAGCGAAGCCTATGTGGCACAGGTCAGTGTCATCACCGATGCCCAATGGAGCAGCATGGGTGACAAGGATATCCAGGTATCGTCCATGGAATATGCGATTGAAGAGAAGCCGAGGTATCATGCGTACCATCCTGAAGAACATCTGCCTTTCACTGAACTGATGGGGCCCGGTATTGTAGCGCATTGAGCCTCCCAGCCCCGCCATGATCAACCCACTCTTACGGTCACGACGAACCTTGCCATCGATGAACTCGCCGCTGAAAGGAGGCATGTGTCCATTGGTCTCTGAGATGATTGCATGTCCTGTGGGAAGGTTCTCATTGTTCTTGACGTAGTTGCTCAGATGCTCCAAGTTATGGTTGCCAAAGACAAAGTACAGAGGCTTGTTAAGGCTTGAGATAATGAATTCGTGGTAGTGCAGCGGCAGGTCTCCTGCCGCGATCACCAGATCCACGTCCTCATATCGACTTGCTATATTTTGCGAGTAGACCAATGGGTCTGTCGCATCACTTACACAAAGAATTTTCATCGCTACCCTATCGTATAGCCCCCGTCAACAACGACGGTCTGGCCTGTCATATCTTTGCAATCGCCCAAAAGGCCAACCACCTTGGCTACCTCTTTCACATCGACAAGCTTGCCGAGGAGCGAACGCTCTTCATAGCGTTGCCGTAGAGGGTGGTCTCTGTCAAGGTGGGGGGCAGCTAGAAGCCCTGGGGCAACTGCGTTGACCCGAACCTGCGGGGCTAGCTCGGCTGCCAAGCTCTGTGTGAAGCCAATTACCGCTGCCTTGGAGGCATCGTAGTGCACTGTCTTACTGAAGGTTGGGATAAACGCATTGATACTGGCGATGTTCACAATCGCACCAGAACTGGCTTGCAAAAGAGGTATTGCTCTGCGGCTGAGTAAAAAGACACCCTCTACATTCACAGCGAAAACCCGTTGCCACTCTGCAAGCGAAAGATCGGCGACCAGTGACTCAGTGAAGATGCCGCTATTGTTGACCAGCACATCGAGTCGATCGAGAGAGCCAATTGCCCGATCGACTGACCCCTCATCAGTCACATCCAGCTCAAGAAGTTGTAATGATGGGCCGGTCTCCTCTTTGAGGGCTTCTAGGCGGTCTTTCTGCTGATAATAGGTTGCCCAGACACGATCTCCGGCTTCGATATAGTAGCGTACGATCGCCTCTCCAAGGGTACTGCCTCCCCCGGTCACCAGGATGTGTCTCATCACTTCTCCTTGATGAAGCGGCGTACCTCATCGGTTTGTGCCAGTAGATCCAGGAGCTGCTGATCGGCAAGAGTGAAGGTCCCTTCATCCCATGGGGGTACCATTGTTGCGGTACAAAGAGCCCATCCATCGATGGTTATTGGTTTGGTAGCCTGCCAATGACCCGCCTTGACCACCGAAACTGGACTCTTGCCCTCACTGGCCTTTCCTAGCTGGACAATCGAATGTTTACCGGTATCGTCGATAGTCAGTTGCTCCACAGGATCGCCTTCAAGAAAGGTCCAAACCTCATCACTTTGCAGCTTGTGCAGAGCACTGAACTCACTGCCGGCCATCAAGTAGAGGATTGTTGACCCACTCTCTGCGCCAGATTCATCAAAAAAGGTGTGCACACGCCGAAAGAAACCGCCCTCGCCTGCCAAAGGTTCAAGGCTGAGGGCGGCGATCAGGCGACGGGCCTCTTCGTTCATAGCGGCCACTGGGCGGTGATTGAACGAACCAAGGCGATAAAGCTCGTCTTGACCCGCTCACCGGTCTCCATCACCTCGTCGTGAGAGAGTTTTTGGTCCAGGACACCAGCTGCCATATTGGTGATACAGCTGATTCCCAAGACCTTCATGTGCATATGGCTGGCGGCTATTGCCTCTGGGGCAGTGGACATACCCACCGCATCAGCTCCAAGGATTCGCGCTGCACGTATCTCTGCCGGAGTCTCGAAGGAGGGGCCAGCAAAGAACATATAGACGCCCTCTTGCAGCTTTTGTCCAAGCGCTTTTGCTTGTTTGCGAGCCAAGTCACTGAGGTCTTTATCGTAGGCGTTGGACATGTCAAAGAAGCGTTCACCAAGCTGTTCTTGGTTGGGGCCACGCATTGGGTTATCAGCGATCAAGCGAATATGATCGACGATCAACATCAAATCCCCAACACTGAAGGAGGTGTTCACACCACCGGCGGCGTTGGTGACCAAAAGGTTCTTGATGCCCAGAGCATGCATCACCTGGATAGGGAAGACCACTTGATCCATCCCATACCCTTCATAGTAGTGAAAGCGACCTTGCATACAGAGCACTCGCTTTCCTTCTAGCATCCCAGCAACCAGTCTGCCCTTGTGGCCAAAGACCGTGGAGACGGGGAAGTGAGGAATATCTTTGTAAGAGATTGAGACGCTATCGGTCAGCTCGTCTGCAAGATCTCCGAGTCCACTGCCTAGCACCATACCGATCTCCAGCGGTTCAGATCCTGTGCGACTGGTGATATACATTGCAGCTTCCTGCATCTTATCCAACAAATTATCCATTGAATCCTCCAAAACTCATGTTCAAAATGGTTGCCCACTTGCCTTTGGGGCAGCTGATTTCTTCGAGAAGAGCACCAGAGCCACTAAGGTAATAACATATGGGAAGGTTTTAAAGAAGACCGGTGGGACAACTGAAAGCGAAGGAATTACCTGGCTCACGTTTGCAATGGTCGTAGCGATTCCAAAGAAGAAGGTCGCCCCCAAGATACCCAGAGGACTCCATTGTCCGAAGATCAGGGCAGCAATGGACAAGAACCCAAGGCCTGCTACCGTTCCGTTGAACTCGCCGCTATAGGTGATGAGGATCACCGCTCCTCCTAGTCCTGCGAGGGCGCCGCTCATCAAAACACCAAAGTACCGCATCCGATGGACGTTCACCCCTGCCGAAGCAACCGCTGAGGGGTGCTCTCCACACGCTCGCAAGCGTAGGCCAAAGCTCGTCTTGTAAAGCAGGAGCCACGAAAGGGCCCAGATTCCCAATACTATCCAGGTGGTCCAATAGGTCTGACTGAAGAAGAGTGGGCCAATGATGGGGATCTTTGCTAAAAATGGGATGTTCTTACGAATGATACCCATACGAATCCGCACGTTGCCACTGCCGCTGATCAGACGGGCGAGGTAGACTGTGATTGCTCCGGCGAGCATGTTGATCGCCGTTCCGCTGATCACTTGGTCAGCTTTGAGGTTGATGGAGGCAAAGGCGTGCAATAGGCTGAAGACAGCTCCAGCCGCCACCCCGATGACCAGGCCAAACAGCAACAGCGCATTGGGGTTCATGGCTGTGTGCTCCAAGAGTCGGACAGTCATGGCACAGGCAAAGTATCCTACCAACATCAAGCCTTCCAACCCTAGGTTGGTTACACCGCTGCGCTCACAGTAGAGGCCTCCGAGGGCGGTTACCAGCATGGGAATCGTATAGCCGACTGCATAGGGGAAGATGCTGCTCAAGGTGTTCCACATAGACTCACTCCTTCTCCTCTCCGCCTGCTCGACGGTCCTGACGACGCCTTCTCACCCGATCCCAGAAGCGGGAGAAGAGAACACTAGTAGCGGTGAAGTAGATAATTACGGCGATAATCGAATCGGCAATCTCTGGTGGCACTGAGGTCATGGCATTCATGAACCCCTTGCCTGATTGTAGGATACCGAAGAATAAAGAACTGAAAAGCACTCCCAAGGGATTGGAGGCCCCTAGGAGGGCAACGGCAATTCCATCAAAGCCCTGGGAGGGCAGTATCCCAATTTGCATATTGCGCGAATACCCAGTATAGAAGCTGAGGCCAGCGAGGCCAGCAAGGCCGCCGGCGATCATCATCGAGATGATGACGTTGCGCTGTACCTTGATGCCTGCATATTCGGCACACCAGCGATTGCTTCCTACCGCCTTCAGGCCAAAGCCCAGAGTAGTCTTATCGAGGATGAAGCGAATGATGATCACCGCTGCGATGGCGATAAAGAAGCCATAGTTGAGGTATGAGCCATTCAAAAGTTTTGTCAGCCACGGGGCTCGCAGCGATTGGCTGACAGCAATCGAAGCACTCTCAGTCTCCAGTGACGGGCCTTTGAGATAGGCAGGCACAAAGTAGTAGATTGACCAATAGGCGATCCAGTTCATCATGATTGTGGCCACCACCTCATGGACATTGAACTTAGCCTTCAAGAACCCTGGAATTACTCCCCATAGGGCTCCACCGAGCAGGGCACTGCCTACCAAGACCACCAGGTAGATAGGTCGAGGGAGAAAGATCTTATGGGCGACCAAAGTCGCACAGAGGCCACCGATGAGCATCTGCCCACTGGCCCCAATATTAAAGAGTCCGGTTTTGAAGGCAAAGGCCACCGATAGCCCAACGAGCATCAATGTGGTAGCGGTTGCCAGAGTATTGCCAATGCGCTCGATGCTCATCAGCCCTCCTCGGAAGAGGTAGTAGAACCCAGTAAAGGGGTTGCTACCAATTGAAGCCATCAAGACAGCTCCACCGAGCAGGCCAAGGAAGACTGCGCTTAGGGCGACTATGAAGGCATTGCTTGACCGAGCACGAATTTTACGCTTTATCATCACCTGCCCTCCCCGGCTTTAATTCCTGCCATCATCAATCCAACACGCTCTTCATCAGTCTTTCCTGTCTCCACAACATCGACCAGAGCCCCATTGAAGATTACGGCAATGCGATCAGAGAGGTTGAAGATCTCATCAAGTTCGAAGGAGACGAGCAGTACTGCATGACCCTTGTCACGATGGGCGACGAGCTGGCTGTGGATATACTCAATCGCCCCGACGTCCAGACCTCGGGTGGGTTGGACTGCGATTAAAAGTTCACTGGTCCCACTGATCTCCCGTCCTACGATGAGTTTTTGCTGGTTACCTCCTGAAAGCTTTCCAGCCAGTGAATAGATGCCTTCACCACTGCGTACATCAAAACGATCGACTACCTCTTGGGCATATTCGGTAAGGTACTCCTCATTGAGGATTCCCCGCTTACTGAAAGGCGTGTGATAGTACTCCTTGATCGCCACGTTGTCATAGAGTCGGGACTCCAGCACCAATCCTCGCTTTTGGCGATCTTCGGGGATATGGCCAACCCCTACCTCATTGCGCCTACGCACATCGGCATGGGTGATATCATTACCATCAACGATTACCGCTCCCCCCTCTATGGGGCGCAGTCCGGTGATCGCTTCGATGAGTTCGGTCTGCCCGTTGCCATCGACTCCGGCGATACCAACAATTTCCCCGGCTCGCACCGAAAGGGTAAACTCCTTCACCCCTAAGAGGCGCTTATTATTTAAGACACTTAAATCCCGCACTTCCAAAATCACCCGTCCCGGCTGGGCAGGGCGTTTATCAACTTTAAAGCTCACTGGCCTGCCGACCATCATCGAGGCCATCTTGGAGACCGATGTGTCGGCCACCTCGACAACACCGATGAGCTTGCCCCGTCGGATGACGGTACATCGATCGGCCACGGCCTTGATCTCAGCGAGCTTGTGGGTGATGAGGATAATCGACTTGCCCTCTCGGACAAGGTTGCGCATGATCTGAATCAGGTCCTCAATCTCCTGGGGGGTGAGGACTGCGGTTGGCTCATCGAAGATCAGGATATTCGCATCTCGATAGAGCATCTTCAAAATCTCAACCCGCTGCTGCATTCCCACCGAGATATCCTCGATGATCATATCGGGGTCGATGTTCAGTCCATATTGCTGAGAGAGGGCAGCAATCCGCTTCGAGGCCTTCTTACGGTCGAGGAAGAAGCTTCCCTCCTTGCCTAGGATAATGTTCTCAGTGACAGTGAAGTTTTGCACCAACTGAAAGTGCTGGTGTACCATGCCGATACCCAGGTCGTTGGCATCGTTGGGGTTGTTGACGCGCACCTCTTTTCCGCGCACTTTAATCGTCCCTC
The DNA here is from genome assembly GCA_041654935.1 of Sphaerochaeta sp. Lineage (GTDB taxonomy): Bacteria > Spirochaetota > Spirochaetia > Sphaerochaetales > Sphaerochaetaceae > Sphaerochaeta. The sequence goes on from JBAZCM010000014.1 coordinate 6,758, forward strand.
GATCTGCGTGATACAAACCGAAGAGGATCGACATAAGCGTGGACTTGCCCGCGCCATTCTCGCCAAGGATGGCGTGAATCTCTCCCTCTTTTACTTGGAGAGTCACATCATCGTTGGCGACAATCCCGGGAAACTCCTTGCGGATGTTCAGCATCTCAATTACGTAGCCCATCAAAAACTCCTTTTGAGATTGGATGACGATTTAGCAGGAGGGCCACCGCACAATGTGATGGCCCTCAATTTGGACGGAATGTTCAATTATTTAAACAAGCCATCGCCTTGGTCTGCAACCTTGATCTCGCCGCTCTTCATCTTGGCGTAGGCTCGGGCCACCTCATCGGTGACAGCCTTATCGAGGTTCGGGTTCACGACTGGAATGCCAACACCATCGTTGGTGGCATCGAGGTGCAAGACCTCTCCACCGGGGAAGGTGCCATTGAGCTCATGCTCAATCATGTCGTAGGAAGCGCGATCGAGGTACTTCATTGCACTGGTGAGGATGATCGACTTACCATTGGGCATCACACCCTCGTTGTACTGATCAACATCAACGCCGATGACCCAGGCGGTCTTTCCAGCTGCAGCGCGGTTCTTCGCCTCGTTGATGACTCCAACGCCTACACCACCGGCGGCAGCGAAGATCACGTTGACACCACGGTCGTACATCGAGGCAGCAATCTGCTGGCCTGCGCTGATATCATCGAAGGTTCCCTGATAGAGGTTGTTCTCCTGCCTCATGACAATGTTGGTTCCAAAGTTTGCATTAGCGTAATTGACACCCTGTTGGAAGCCCCAGTTGAACTTCTGTACAGCAGGGATCTCCATACCGCCAATGAAACCAAAGTTACCACTCTTCATCTGCAGGGCAGAAGCCAGACCTGCGAGGAAGCCACTCTCATGCTCAGCCCAGTAGACACCAACGACGTTCTTTTCAATCCGGAACTCCGAATAGTCGGCGCTGTGCGGCTCACCATCGAGGATGACAAACTTCACCCGAGGGTACTTGTCCTGCGCCTCAAAGAGGGCAGTCTCAAATTTGAAGCCTGGGCAGATGACCATGTTATAGCCTGCATCCACCAAGTTACCGATCTCCTTGAGATAGTCAGCTTCGGTGGTTCCAGCTGGCTTGAGGTACTTCACGTCGAGGGCAAAGTCTTCACTGGCCCTAAGGATTCCCTCCCAAGTCCCTTGGTTAAAGGACTTGTCATCGATTGTCCCTGCATCAGTGACCATGCCGACACGAAGATTGCTCTTCTTGGCTCCGCCTTCAGCGGTACCTGCAGCAAAGACCACTGAAGTCAGCACTGTAAGGATACAAAGTGCAACAATCAGTTTCTTCATTCCGTATTTCTCCTTTTGTTTGTGGTTTCTTAGCACAGAATCTACACGTTTGTATTCTACAGTCCCCCCATAGCGTTGTCAAACAAAGAAAATGTACAAAGGCCAACAATAAGTACAAAGCATCCTTGTTTTCTAGGCTCATAGCCTAGATATATTAGCGAAGAGACTAATGAAAAAGCATACACACTTCACCTTCTCTAGCCAGATTCTACAGAGAGTACACCCCACGGCAGACTCAACGAAGAACTTGACAGATCCAAGGAGCGAACGGTATTCTTTGAAACGATGTTTCATTTTCAAGCTATTAAGAAATCCCTTGGGGAATTAAATACAAGATTGGACCGCCTCATGCCCGCCCTCACCCCCATCGGTGTGATAGCCGGTCTCCTGTTAGGCTCACGAATCGTATCACTGACCTCCCTCACCCCGGCTCTTTTTATCACCGTCACCTTCATTGGCGGCTTGGGTATCAGCACCGCAGAGTTTGCAGCTGTCATCAAACGGCCCAAAGCTCTTTTGGTCTTCTTGTTGGGCTCTTTGGTAATTATGCCAGTGGTTGCATGGCTCTTCGCTTCGGTGGCTTTTCGATCTGACCCTGAAGTTCGAATTGGCTTCATTCTTCTGACTGCCATCCCCACAGCCATCACCGGCTATCTTTGGAGCTCCATCCATAAGGGCAATGAACCGCTCTCTTTGACGATTATCCTCATCGGAACTTTGGTAGCGCCGCTGACTACCGTCTGGTTGATACAGCTGCTTGGTGGGGTCTCTGTGGCGATCGACAGTCGCTCGATGATGGCCTCTTTGTTCTCATTGGTGGTCATTCCCACCGCAGCAGGCAGTGCCATCAATACCATCAGTCATGGAACGGTAACAAAGTCGATTGCTCCATCATTGAAGCCCTTCTCAAAAATCGCCCTGGTCCTGATCGTCGTCATCAACACGGCATCTGTGAGTGAACAGCTCTTGGCAAGTCTCTCCTGGTCATACTTAGGAATCGCTCTCTCCTCATTGGCACTTGCGGTCAGTGGCTACCTTATCGCAAGTGTTGTTGCCCGTCTCTTTCGCTTTGGTAGAGAAGAGACGGTCAGCCTGACATTCGCCATCGCCATGCGCAATATCAGCGCATCGCTGGTTTTGGCAATCCAGTACTTTCCACCGGCAACCGCGTTGCCGATTATCTTTGGAATCGTTTTTCAACAGAGCACCGCAGCCTTTATGGCAAACGTGCTTTGGAGTCCCTCGCGTTATCAAACTTTATTGGCAAAGGAGCAACCATCATGAACAGCATCTCAAAAGTCCACAAGCCAGTCACTCGCCCCGAACGAATCCTTCAATTTGGTGAAGGAAACTTCTTGCGAGCATTCGTAGACTGGATGATCGATATCCTCAATGAAGAGGGGTCCTTTGACGGCAATGTCGTAGCCGTCCAACCCATCGCCGAAGGTCTTGGGGAGCTCATCAACTCCCAAGAGGGCCTGTATACCACCATCCTCCGAGGAGTGCAGGAGGGTAAGGCAGTCGAAGAGTTTCGACCAATCACCAGCCTCAGCCGCGTCCTCAACCCCTACCAAGAGGATGGTTGGAAAGCCTATTTGGAGGTTGCAACCAGCCCTGACCTCCGCTTTGTGGTCTCCAATACCACCGAAGCGGGCATCGCCTACGTAGAGGAAACGTATCATCCAGAGCGGGTGCAGCAGAGCTTTCCAGCAAAAGTCTGTGCCCTGCTACACCATCGCTATCAAGCCTTTGCAGGAGATCCGACTAAAGGCCTAATCTTCATCCCTTGTGAGTTAATCGACAAGAACGGGGAGAATTTAAAGCGAATCGTAGTGCGGCACGCCAACGAATGGGGCCTTGATGAAGGCTTTACGCATTGGCTGCAGGAGTCCTGTGACTTCCTCAACTCTCTAGTTGACCGCATTGTCCCAGGCTATCCGCGATCCGAGGTCGATGACCTGCAGAGTCGCTTGGGGTATAACGACAACGTCATGGTCAGCGCTGAGATCTTCCACCTCTGGGTCATTGAGTATAGTCGCAGATCCTACGAGGATGAACTGCCGCTGGCAAAAGCTGGGCTGAATGTCATTTGGACCGAAGACCTCAGCTTCTATCGCACCCGTAAGGTACGCATCCTCAACGGAGCACACACCATGAGCGTCCTTGCCGCCTACCAAGCAGGCCTAGAGACTGTACAGGATTGTATCGCTGACAAGAATCTACTCTACCCCTTCATGTATAACGGCATCTTCGAGGAGATCATCGCTTCAATGGATGGATCGACAGAGGAGCTACAGCGCTACGCAGCCGATGTGTTGGAACGCTTTGAGAACCCGTTCAACCCTCACCAGCTGCTCTCCATCTCTTTGAACTCGGTCTCGAAGTTCAAGACACGAAACCTTCCGTCGCTACTCGCCTACGTTGAGAAGCACAATGAGCTGCCCAAACGCCTGACCTTCTCTCTCGCGGCTCTGATCAGTTTCTATGAGGGAGTGGAGTTTGACGGTTCGGCCCTCAAGGGTGAGCGCGATGGAAAGACCTATCTGATCCAAGACGACCACGCGATCCTGGTTGAATTTGCCACCCTGTATCAAAAGGGAGGCAGCGCCGAGGAGAAAGCCGCTCGCCTAGCAACAGCGGTGCTCTCCAACGTTCAATGGTGGGACCAGGATCTTACCAAGATTGAGGGCCTCGCCTCACTGGTTGAATCGTATTTGAAGAATATCTGGAACCTGGGTATGCCAAGTGCCCTGAAGGAGATCCTATGAAGAACGCATCTTTTGTGAAGGTACACCCAGCTGATACCGTTGCTGTCGCAGTCAAAACCCTTGAGAAAGGGACTGTGGTAACCATTGACGACATATCGCTCACCTTGGGTGAAACAATCCCACAAGGTCATAAGTTCAGCCTCAAGGCCATCGCCAAAGGAGAGCCTGTCCTCAAATATGGCGCACCCATTGGTGGAGCGAAAGAGTCGATCAATGTAGGCATGCACGTTCATGACACCAATATCCGTACCCTCCTCGAAGAGGAAGGGGCATACGTCTACGATGAGGAGGAGGTTGCCCTCTTTACCAAGAAGGCTGCCCTGCTGAGAGACGAGTGGAAACAGAAGACCCCCACCATCCAAGCCTACCGGCGCGACGAGGATAAGATTGGAATCCGTAACGAAATTTGGATTGTCCCTACAGTGGGATGTGTGAACCGCACCGCTGAGATTCTCATCCGCTGGGCAGACCAAAACCTGCCTGCGGGAGAGTTCTACGATGGGATCCATGTGTGGACCCACCCCTGGGGATGCAGCCAGCTCGGCGATGATCATGAGAACACCCGCACAATTTTGGCTGACCTGGTCCACCACCCCAACGCAGGTGGAGTACTGGTCCTCTCCTTGGGCTGTGAGAACAATACCCCCGAATCTTTTCGTGAGCTTTTGGGAGAGGTTGATGAGAAGCGGGTGAAGTTCCTTACCACCCAAGAGGTCGACGACGAGTTGGCAGTGGCCAAGGACTTGATTGGTGAACTCTATGAGAACATGAAGGGCGACCGACGCGAAACTGTCTCCATGGATGAACTGATTGTCGGCTTTAAGTGTGGAGGATCGGATGGAATGAGTGGCATCACCGCCAATCCGCTGGTCGGTCGTTTCTGTGACGCCCTGACCGCGATGGGCGGCAGTGCTATCCTCACCGAAGTGCCTGAGATGTTTGGAGCGGAGCAGCTGTTGATGAACCGTACGATCAACCGCGAAGTCTTTGAGAAGACGGTGCACCTGATTAACGACTTCAAGCACTACTTCACCGCTCACGATCAAGTGGTCTACGAAAACCCCTCACCGGGTAACAAGGAGGGAGGCATCTCCACCCTTGAGGATAAGAGCCTCGGTTGCATTCAAAAGGGCGGAGAGGCGATGATCACCGACGTGATTGCCTACGGCGAGCGGGTGACCAAACGTGGTCTCACCCTCCTCTCAGGGCCGGGTAACGATATTGTCTCCACGACAGCATTGACCGCCGCAGGAGCCCATATCATCCTCTTTACCACTGGACGTGGCACCCCTCTGGGAGCTCCGGTTCCAACCATCAAGATCGCCAGCAACACTCCCTTGGCGGAGAAGAAAGCCAACTGGATTGACTTTGATGGCGGGCGCTTGCTTCGTGAAGAGGGTGATGAGGTCCTCGATGACCTGATCGCCCTTATCAGAAGCATTGCAAGCGGCGAGAAGAAGGCGCAGAATGAGATTAACGGATACGCTGAGATTTCCATCTTCAAAGATGGAGTAATTCTCTAATAAAAGGAGAGCAGAACAATGAAACCCTTCATGGACGAAAACTTTTTACTACAGACTAAGAGCGCACAGATCCTCTACCACGACTATGCCAAAGAGCAGATGATCTACGACTACCACTGTCACCTCATCCCCCAGGAGATTGCCGAGAACCGACGCTTTACGACGATCACCGATGCTTGGCTTGGTGGAGATCACTACAAGTGGCGGGCGATGCGAGCCAACGGAGTGGCTGAGCATTTGATTACCGGAAAGGAAGCCGACCCCTACGACAAGTTTGTTGCGTGGGCTGACACCCTCGAACATGCGATGGGCAACCCCCTTTACCACTGGACTCACCTGGAGCTACAGCGCTACTTCGGGATCACCGAGCCCTTGAACAAGGGCAGTGCAAAGGCAATTTATGAGGAGGCAAACCGTCAGTTCAAAGAGAACGAAGCCCTCTCGGTAAGCGGCATCATGCAGCAGTTCAAGGTCTACGCCATTGGCACCACCGATGACCCGGCTGATGACCTAGACTGGCACAAGGTGATTGCCGGTCAAGCTGACTTCCCCACCAAAGTAATGCCCTCATATCGCCCTGACAAAGCTTTGAACATCGAAAAAGATGACTTTGGGGCCTATTTGGAGCGCTTGGGCTCTGTTGCTCAAATGTCGATTAAGAGCGTCGCTGATGTTATTGCAGCCTTGGTCAAGCGCCTTGAGTTCTTCGTTGCAATGGGTTGTAGGGCAAGCGACCATGCGCTGACCACTTCGGTTGGAATCTTTAAGAGTGAGAGCGAAGTCGATGCCATTCTTGCTAAACGAATGGAGGGAGAGAGCCTTACCGCCGAGGAGATTGAAGCGTACAAGACCTTTGTCCTCACCGCCCTCGCCCGTGCCTATGCCAAGCATGATATCGCCATGCAGCTGCACTTTGCTGCCATCCGGGATAACAACGCCAAGATGTTCGCAGAGCTCGGTCCTGACACTGGCTACGATGCTTCGCACGACACCAACCTTGCTGAAAAGCTTTCAGCCTTCCTCAACAATCTCTCGGTGACCGGAGAGGTTCCCAAGACGATTCTGTACACCCTCAACCCCAAGGATTACTACAGTCTTGCCACCCTCATGGGCTGCTACCAAGACGGAAGACCAGGCAAGATGCAGCTGGGCAGTGCTTGGTGGTTTGCCGACCACAAGGATGGCATGGAGGAGCAGATGAAGGCTTTGGGCAACATCGGCCTGCTCTCCCGCTTTGTGGGAATGCTCACCGACAGCCGATCCTTCCTCTCCTACCCCCGTCATGAGTACTTCCGCCGAATCCTCTGTAACATCTGGGGAACATGGGTTGAGGAGGGAGAGGTTCCTCCAGACATGCAGCTACTCGGTCGTTTTGTCAGCGATATCAGCTTTGGAAACGCGAAGGCGTACTTCGAGGGTTGAGCCAATGAAGCAAGGAACACAGACTGGAGGAGAGCGCCAACAGACCAGCGGGGTCATCCGGACCATCGCAATCCTGGAAGCGCTCAGCCGTCATCGTTCAATTAACCTGGAGAACTTAGCAAAGACCACTTCACTGCCGAAGGCAACACTCTTACGCTTTTTATCAACGCTAGTGAGCCTTGGCTATGTGCATCGCGACCCAGCTGACCTTTATAGCCTGACGCTGAAGATGTTCAGTATAGGCAGTCGTGGCCTAGAGCACCTGGATTTGATCAACTTGGCTAATCCGATTGCCCAAGGCCTCTGTGATGAGCTGGGTGAGACGGTACACATGGGCGTTCTGGAAGAGGATGAGGCGGTCTATGTGTTGAAGAAGGAGTCCTCCTTCACCATTCGCATGTATTCGCGGGTAGGCAAGTCTATTCCGCTATACTGCACTGCCATTGGAAAGATCCTCCTCAGCGACTTTGATGAGAGAGAGTATGCTACGTACTTGAAAAAGGTTCCGTTAAAACCGTTCACCGTCAACACCCTTCGCGAATCAGAGCTCCTCTCCGGTGAGCTGGAGATGATCCGTCGTCAGGGATGGGCCCAAGACAACGAAGAGCATGAGGAGGGGACGCTGTGTATTGGCGCTCCAATTCGTGACTATTCGGGTAAGGTCATCGCTGCCCTCAGTGTCTCTTGGCCAAAGTTTCGCTATAGCGAAGATGAGAAAGAGAGCAATGTGAGCACGATTTTGGAGGCAGCACGGACCCTCAGCGCCTTATTTGGGTACACCGAAGGAGAAGAAGCATGAAGCAAATTCGTTGGGCCATGATTGGCTGTGGTTCGGTTACTGAACAAAAAAGTGGTCCCGGCCTTTATAAGGCGGCTGGATCGACTCTGGTAGCAGTGATGAGCCGCACGTTGGCGCGAGCAGAGGATTGGACAGCTCGCCATGGAGTGGGCAAAGCGTACGACAACATCGACCGTCTCCTTGCCGACGAAGAGATCGATGCTGTCTATATTGCCACGCACCCGAATACTCACCGCTTCTACACCTTGCTCTGTGCAGGAGCAGGCAAGGCTGTTTACTGCGAGAAACCCCTGGGTATGAACTCAGAACAATCCTCCCAGATGGTCGAATACTGCAACAAGCAAGGTGTTCCCTTCTTCAGTGCCTATTATCGAAGAGCATTGCCCAAGTTTCTGATGATCAAAGAGTTCATCGATACCGCTGCCTGGGGAGCTGTGCAAGCAGTTCATGTGCAGATGAGCAAGAGAGCATCAGAGAGTGAGCGAGCGGGCACCGATCCTTGGAGAATCCAGCCAGAGGTCAGTGGCGGAGGCCACTTTCATGACATTGGCTCTCATGCCCTCGATTTAATCGACTGGTACTTTGGACCAATCACCCACGCCAGTGGATCGTCGGCGAATAAGGGCGGCTACTACCAAGCCCCTGATGTGGTACATGGACATTTCACCACCCAAAGTGGCGTCGGAGGGACCGGGCTTTGGACCTTCAATACCTACAAAGATGAAGATCGTACCACTATCTACTTTGAGGATGCTCGACTTGAGTACTCGGTTCTTGATATCGCAGCCCCTATTATCCTGACTACTGAGGAGGGGCAAAAGATCATTGAGGTTCCCGCCCCTCCGGCCCATGTCGCCCAGCCGCTCATCCAGACGGTCGTCGACCAGTTGCTCGGTAAGGGGGTCTGCCCCTCTACCGGGGAGACAGGGGCTCGCACTGACCGAGCCATTGAGCTCTTGTTGAGCAAGCGCTAGAAGAAGCCCAAACCCATCAAAGCGCTGATCCACCCAAAGAGGGTGAAGAGCGAGAGGGTGGTGGTCAGTACGACAATTTGAGCGGCGAGCTCACTATCGCCTCCCATCTGCTGAGCCATAGTAAAAGAGCTTACAGCAGTCGGTGAGGCGAAGAGGGCCATCAAAAGGATCAACTCAAGGTCCCTGAAGCCAAAGAGCAGCGCAAGTCCCACCCCGATTGCCGGAATAATAATCAGACGACCAGAGACCGCAATGGCCAAGGCTTTGCGGTTCTCCTTCATTGAAGAGAAGGTCACCGAACATCCGAGGAGGATGAGAGCAAGCGGGGTAGCAATCGAACTGATATCGACCAGCAGGTTCTCCAATAAGGGTGGCAGCGTTATTCCAAGTGACACGGTGATTAGACCCAAAGATCCTCCAATGAGAATGGGGTTCAGGGCAATGCTCTTAAGGATTTTCACAAAGTTTGGTCGCGATCCTCTGAAGTACTCCAAGGCAAACACACTGATCACATTGAGAATTGGCACCAGTACTCCAACGAGAAGGCTGGCTATCCCTTTGCTTGCCCCACCGTAGAGTGTTTGAGCCATTGGCAGACCAAAGAAGATGAAGTTGGAGCGACTGATCCCCTGCACCAAGACACCCCTACGTGGATTGGCCTTCTCCATCTTTGGGATAATGACGAGAGCAAGGGTAAAAAGGCCGACCAAGACAACAAGGCTGAAGTACAGAAAATCAAAGGAGGTGATCGAGGCAAAGTCGCTTTGGTAGATATTCACAAAGAGTAGGGCTGGCAAGAGGATTCGAAAGACGAAATTGTTCATCTCAGCGATGCTGCGCTCGTGCAAAAATCCTGCTCTTCGGACCACCATGCCAATGGCAATCTTGGAGAAGAGTGGGAAGAGGACGGTAAACGCCGTGATAAAAATCGTAGCCATCAGTGATCGTGGTCGTGATCATGGTCGCAATGCGGCCCATGCTCATGCGGTTCAAAGAGCTCTGCAAACATCTCAAAGACCAGCTGGTCCACCCGCTCGTTGCTTACCCCATCGACGACCATCACCCCCATCTGTGGCCCGATCTTCTCCAATAGCGGCAGTGTTCGCTTTCCATAGCAGTGAATGGCTTGCACTTTCCCCCGTTCTTCAAAAAGAGCGAGAAGCTCACCTACAAACTTTGGGTGTTCGCTCTCATAATCCTCGACCATTGAGAGGTTGAGGATTTGGTCGGTCTGAGGGTCGTAGGCAAGGGCGAAGGTCGGATAGACCGGACGTGTATCGAGGGTGCCCATCAGAGGGTTGGGAAGAATGCCGGTGATGTAGTAGAGAATCTTGCCAGGCTGGGCCTTCATTCGTTTAAAGTGCAGTTGGCGCTCCTCATTGGTGAAGAAGGCCTGGGGAAAGATAAACCCATAGGATTCGTCCTGCAAGACCCGAGCGGTGACCGAGAAGCCCTTCTCATCACGCTCTAGGCAAGGCACATACTCTTTTTTATCACTCTCCTCCAACCCAAGCTCATCAAGCCATTTGATCAATGAGTCACTCTGCTTGGTCTTCCCATACCGTCCAAAGTACTCTTTGGCGTAGACCAGCGCCTCCATGATCAATGTCAAATCAGAACGGTCGCTCTCTTCGATGTACCATGGGTAGTGATACTGTTTCTTGAATCGAAACTGCGGGACCGAAGCGTTGAATGAAACTCCACTTGCGGTGAGGGTTTTGCGATCTTCGGTCTCTAGCTCATCCAGGTCCTCAGTGAAGATCGCCAAAAGACACTCTTGGGCAAGATCGAGCTCCATCGCCTCATAGGTTGGATCGTCGTCATCGCTGAAGGCGAGGGCAAGATAGCCGGTGAGCCCTGCCTCCCCTTTATAGGCGGCAAAGGCGTTTGAGACGATTGATACATAGTAGGGTTCACCCGACTGGCCGATGACGCAAATCAGGTCGCTCTCTGAGAAGACATCGGGTAGGTTTGCCTCATCGTACGCCTTGGCGGCTTCATAAAGGTCTTTGATTGATGGTTGTGCATGCATTGTTTCACTATAGCGAAACCGCACTCCTTTTCCAATGCTCGTCACCTACCAAATTAAAAACCGGCTCACGAAGAAGCTCTTCGATAAGCCGGTGTAATAACGTGCAAATGGTGATTAGCGCTGGACGCGGCCCGAGCCATCTCCCCCAAGCAGAGCTTCAACTTCCTTCTTGGTCGAAAGGTTGAAGTCTCCACCGATGGAGTGCTTCAAGGTCGAGGAAGCAACGGCAAAGTTAATCGCTCGCTCCTCATCCTCACCAAACTCACTCAATGCATAGATAAGTCCTGCGGAGAAGGAGTCCCCACCGCCAACACGGTCGATGATATCGGTGATCTCATAACTCTTGGAGAGGTAGAAACCAGTCTTTCCGTTCAGGGCTGCACTCCAACCGTTGACGTCGGCGCTGCGGCTCTCACGCAGGGTGACTGCGATAATTGAGAGGTTGGGGAACTGCTTCTTTACCTCTTTGGTAAGGGCCTTGTAGACATCGATGTTCAGCTCGCCGCTGGTCACGTCGACATCTGCCTCGATGCCCAGACACTTTTGAATATCCTCTTCGTTGGCAACGATGACATCAGCATACTTGACCAACTCGCGCATTACCTCAGGAGCAGTCTTACCCCACTTCCAGAGCTTCTTGCGGTAGTTGAGGTCCACCGATACGGTTGCCCCTGCCTCCTTGGCGCTCTTCATCGCAGCAAGGGCGCTGTCTGCAGCGCTTTCACTGATCGCCGGGGTGATGCCGGTGACGTGTAGCCATGCAGCGTCGGCCATGATGCCAGCAAAGTCAAAGTCAGCGGGCTTTGCCAATGCGATCGAGGAAGCCTCGCGATCGTACACTACGTTACTCGGACGCTGGTTGGCACCGGTCTCCAAAAAGTAGATTCCTACCCGCCCATCTTCGGTCATTTTGATGGAGGAAGTATCGACACCCCACTTGCGCACTTCACGCAACGCTGCCTGGCCAATATCGTTATTCGGCAGTGCGGTGACAAACTTTGCATCCTTACCCAGCAGGGAAAGGGAGACGGCAACGTTAGCCTCTCCACCACCGAAGGTAGCCTCAAGCAGTGGGGATTGGAAGAAGCGCTCGTGGGCCGGGCTCTTCAGACGCAACATAATCTCACCAAATGTGACAAATTTCTTACTCATATAACCTCCGTGATATAGTCTTACTAATAGAACGATTACCTCTTGTCATTTACCATCATAGAGAGTATGCTGAGTTCTGTCAATATTATTTTGAAACACGGTTTCAAAAAGGAGAAATATGATGCATGACACCCTCTTTTCCCAACTTAAAATGATCGGCCTCGTACCCGTCGTAAAGATTGATGACGCCTCCAAAGCCGAAGGTCTGGCAAAGGCAATGATCGACGGAGGTCTGCCCTGTGCAGAGATCACCTTCCGCACCGCAGCCGCTGAAGAGGCGATTGGCAGGATCACCAAAGCGTATCCTGAGATGCTCGTGGGAGCTGGAACGGTCATCAACGTAGAGTTTGCTAAAAAAGCCGTTGCTGCCGGAGCAAAGTTCATCGTCAGCCCAGGCTTCAACCCCGAAGTTGTCGATTGGTGTATCGCCAACAACGTGCCTGTCGTCCCTGGGGTCTGCACCCCCAGCGATATCGAAGCCGGCCTCTCCCGGGGCTTGACGACCCTCAAGTTCTTCCCAGCCGAAGCGAGCGGCGGTACCAATATGCTCAAGAACTTTGCCGGCCCCTTCCCCAACCTGATGTTCATGCCTACCGGCGGTATCAGCCTGGCCAACGTGACCGAGTACGCCAAGCAGTCCAACGTCCTGGCCGTCGGTGGATCGTGGATGGTAAAGGCTGACCTTATCGAAGCAGAGGATTGGGGTGCGATCACCAAGCTGTGCAGCGATGCCGTTACCGCCCTGCAGGGCCTTGAGTTCGCCCATGTGGGCATCGATAACGAGAACAAAGAGGAAGCAGAGCGTACTATCGCAATGCTGCAGGCTCTGGGCATGGCCCGTCGTGACGGCAACTCCTCAACCTTCATGGACACTACCATTGAGATCCTTCCCAAGCCTTTCAGGGGTAAAAAGGGTCACCTGGGCTTCCGCTGCATCGATGTCGAGCGCACCGCTGCCCACCTTGGAAAGTTTGGTCTCAGCGTTGATGAGTCATCGGTCAAACTCAATGCAAAGGGGCAGGTCAATAGCTGCTACTTCAATGAGGAGTTCAGTGGCTTCGCTGTCCATTTGGTACGGGCCTGACAGTGCACATTATTGCCACCCAAGAGCTCTCTGCCTCCCAACAAGAGGAGGTGGAGGAGCTCGAGCAATGGGCAAAAGAAGAGGAGGGCCTGCAAGGCAGGCTCTTTCTCTCCAATCGCCTCAACACTGACCCAGACATCCCCTGCTTCTTTCTTGGGTATGAGCACAATAGGCTCGTCTCCTTTCTCTGTGCCTTCTTCCCAACTGATGAAGAAGCCGAGTTCTCTGGCTACACCCATCCACGCTTTCGTAGTCGTGGTCACTTCTCAGCATTGGTAGAGCAAGCCCTCACCGAGTACGCCTCCCTTCCCTTCAAACAAATTCTCTTCACCGCAGAGGCAACCTCTGCCTCTGGGCAAGCGTACCTAGCAAGCCGGTATCCACACATTGAGCGTAGTGAGTACCTGATGTTGCTACGCCGTGATGAGTATAAGCCACAGAAGGCAAGCGGAACGCTGCGAGTCGTAGATCGGATGAACCGTGAAGAAGCTGCTCGCATGATGAGCCTGATCTTCGAAGGTTCGCTGGAAAAGAGCCGCGACCGAATGCTCGTGATGCTGATGCAAGAGGGAAGGCGTGTCTTCATCCACTACCACGACGACCGACCGGTGGGCGTCTTCAACGCCCAATTTGAAGAGCCCTCCTCCTATAAGATCTATGGAGTTGGGGTCCTCAAAGAGGAGCGGTCCCACGGGTATGGCACGGCAATGATGCGCCAGGGCATCGATGTGCTCTTTTTGGATGCAACTGAACTGACCCTCGAAGTAGAGTCCACCAATGAGCATGCCATCGCCCTCTACACTGCCTTAGGCTTTAGGCCGGTGATGCAAGTCGACTACCACCGCCTCCCCTTCTCTCTATAAGAGCCTACTCTCAGTCTCATCGGCTTCGCAAACACTCCCCTTGGGGATGAATTGAATCGATAGATGACAAAGACCCTGCAAACCAGCCCCATCTCATGGTATTCTTTTCAGCAGAGCATCACAGCGGTGTGATGCGAGGAGTTGTCATGGCTACACTACATATCGGCATCGACATTGGAACAACAAACATTACCTTGATGGCCGTCTCTTTGGATGCCCAAGAGGTCCCCTCCTGTACCAGCAGGCCCAATCGACGAATCGATACAGGAGAGCCCTACGCCTATGCCCAGGACCCTCATGCCATCGAACTGGCTGTTCGAGAGCTCATGGGTGAGCTCAAAGAGCCCATTGCCTCGATCTGTGTGACCGGGCAAGTGCACGGCATCCTCTACTACGATCGATCGGGGGCTGCGGTCTCCCCGCTTTATACCTGGCTCGACCAACGGGCGATGGAGGTCTTTGATAACCAAAGCTCCCAACAAGCCCTTTTTGAACAGAGCGGTTGGCACCTGCCTTCCGGGTACGGCCTTTTGGCCCATTATGCAAACCGTCGCCTGGGCAAGGTGCCCCAAAATGCAGCAGGGTTTTGTGGGATCATCGAATACATCACCAGTCGCTTGATCGGCACGACGCTCTCTGCCGCTGATCCGAGCTGCTTAGGCACCTACGGTGGCTTCAATCCGGTCACTGAGACCTTTGACCGTGGTCTTTTGAATGAGGTTCTTGGCGCCTCGGACGCACCGTTTCTCTCAGCATCACACCCCTTTGCCATTGCTGGTGAAACGCCCGACGGCGTTCCTGTCGTCTATGGGGTTGGGGATAACCAAGCCGGCTTCTTTGGCATGGTCTCCTCATGGCAGCAGTCGGCCTTGATCTCCATTGGCACCAGCGGACAGATCTCACTCTTTAGCCGCAGCTCCGATTGCCCCTCAACGATGGAGCTTCGCCCCTTCCTTGGTGAAGGCTATTTACATGTGGGGGCAACCCTGACAGCGGGCAAAGCGTATGAGACCATGCACACCCTCTTTACTGAGATCATTAGAAGCAGTGGAGTGGAGATCGAGGATGAGACAGTCTTTGCCCTGATGAAGGAAGCTGCCCAGTCGACAGGTGAATCATCTTTGACCGTGGATCCTCGCTTCACTGGGTCTCGGGTAGATCCTGCAGTCCGCGGCTCGATTACCAACATCACCTTGGACAACCTTTCAATGGGCGAGTTGGTGTTGGCAACCATCGATGGGATTGTCGATGAACTGCGAGCCTTTGGGCGTGATGCAGAGGACACTATGAAAGCTCACCAGTCCATCATCGCTACCGGCAGTGCCATCCGAAAGAACCACCTCTTCCGCCAGGCGCTGGCGCAGCAATTCAACCTCCCTGCCATCACAGCTGAAATCGATGATGGAGCTGGCTTTGGCGCTGCCTTGATCGGAGCGGTTGGTGTTGGTGCGCTTTCATTGAATGACCGAGGGCCACTGATCCACCGTCTCCTTGGTACCTGATACACACGCTGCCTCTCGTCTCTATACAGCTAAAGTGGTCCTGTCCTTAATGCAGGGCCTTTCAGATTTGCTGTATACGATGAGAATTTATGATGATCAGAAGAGGTAGGGTTGGTCGAAAGAGACCGGTCGCTTGTTGTCGCTGAGGACTTTCTCCAGATAGGAGGTATCCAACTCCAGCAATGAAGAAAAGCGTAGCAGTGTCGGCTCTGGGATCAAATTCTGCTCAAAGAAGAGGAAGGCCAACGCTTTTTCAGCAATGTTATCAACTTTCAGGGCATTGAAAAGGATTTCTTCGTCAGGTTTGCCACCAAACCGCTCAATGAAGTTTTGATAGAGCATCGAGGCCTTGATGTTCCCCTTCAGAGCGGCAAGCTCATCGATCAAAGGCTTCTCCTCTCCTCTGATCGCCCGCTCGCCAAGGGGCTTGAGGTGGAAGAAGGTATACTCCTTACCTGGCAGATAGTGGTGCTCGTCACAGCGAGCGGCGTAGTTTGGCTCAAGACGGCTCTCTTTGGTCGCATCCCCTCCGACGATGATCAGGGGGTCAAAGTAGAGAGCCGGGCACTCCTGCCCATCGACTTGGTAGTATCGATAGGTATAGAAGGCATCGTTGACACAGTCGTGGTGCTCGCAGTAGGCGGTCAAGGGAATCACATCGGTTGCCATCTCGAGCATCAGGCGTGCCGTTGAGTTGAAGAGGTCACGGCGGAAGTTAAGGATCAGGGTGGGGAAGATGAACATCACCCCCCGCTCGTAGCTGTGGTTGCGTACCACATACGCGATCCGTTCATCGAAGAAGGAGGCCTCATCGATGATAAAGGTACCCACCGTCGGGTTCTCTTTGAGTACCTCCTCGAGGGCAAAAGAGTCGCGGATTTTGGCGATGTTTGGCCCGCATTGGATGTAGCCACCACGGTAAGCCAGAGCATCCTCAGGGTAGTCGGTGAAGCGAGCCCCATCGATTTCGCTACGGATGAAGAATACCTGGCGGCGGTCGACCTCCCCGCTGGAGGTCAGTTGCCTCACCCGCTCTCCCTTCTTCTGGGCGATCGAGGCATCACGCCAGACCCGGGCGGCAAACTCCGTCTTGCCCGAGCCCATGGGCCCGATGACCAGAATCCGCCTACCGGGGTGCGTGAAATCAAAGTGACTGAACGTATCGTGGACATCTAGGGTAGGAAAGCCAAGACTCTTTAGAAAATCAGTCGCTTCCCCTGCCCCCTCAATGCGCGCCATGTTCCCCTTCTACAATAGCAATACCTGCCGAAGCACCGATACGGGTTGCACCGGCTTCGATCATAGCCTTGGCGTCCTCATAGGTGCGGATTCCCCCGCTTGCCTTGACACCAACATCAGGACCGACGGTCTTACGCATCAGTTTCACATCTTCGACAGTAGCTCCTCCGCCAGCAAACCCGGTGGAAGTCTTTACGTAATCGGCTCCGCTTGCCTTTGCAAGGCGACAAGCGCGAACCTTCTGCTCATCATTCAATAGCGACGTTTCGATGATGACCTTCAGTTTGGCGTTACCGCATACCTTCTTCACCATCGCAATATCTTCTTGGACCAAGTCATCGTCGTGTCCCTTGAGGTATCCGACGTTGATCACCATATCAATTTCGCTCGCCCCTGCCATCACAGCATCCTTTGCCTCATGAGCTTTGCTCTTGCTAGCCATAGCTCCGAGGGGGAAGCCCACCACCGTACACACCTTTACTTCGCTCTTTTTCAGCAACTTTACGCACAGCTCTACCCAACAGCCGTTCACACAAACCGAGGCAAAGTTGTACTTGATTGCCTCTTTGCACAGCTGCTCAATCTGAGCTTCAGTGGCTGTAGCAGCAAGCAAGGTGTGGTCAATCACTGCAGCGATACCCTCTTGTTGTTTCATAAAATCCCTCCTGGATGATGGTGTTGAAAGCTTACCCCAAAACCGGGGCCATCGCAACGAGAACCTTGACGAAGCGAAGGGCCCTCATTACGCTTGACCCATGTTGTTAGAAACCATCAATCGCTACTACTCTTGGGCTTTGATCGCTATTCTCTTCCTCAATCTCTCTCAGCGCAAGATACCCAACTCCACTAAAAAACGTTTTGCCACCATATACCTTGCCTCGATCCTCCTCCTCTTTGAGGTGGGGGTCGTTACCATCATCACCCGAGGATGGAACCACAACTGGGCTTGGCCACTCTTAGCGCTTTGTATTGGCCTCCTCTACGCTTTGCGCAAGCGGGCCTTGCCATTTACGCTTCACTGCACCGAATGTGGTGCCAAACTGGAGTTCAATCGGATCATCGGTGGCGATGAGAACATCTGCACCGCATGTTACAATAAGGCACATCCCGAAGAAACCTCTATAGAGGAGCCAATCGAGCTAGAGCAAACAGAGGATCTTTGGACAGCTGCTGATACTGTTGACCAAATTG
The DNA here is from genome assembly GCA_041654935.1 of Sphaerochaeta sp. Classification (GTDB taxonomy): domain Bacteria; phylum Spirochaetota; class Spirochaetia; order Sphaerochaetales; family Sphaerochaetaceae; genus Sphaerochaeta. The sequence goes on from JBAZCM010000014.1 coordinate 24,648, forward strand.
ACTGGGAAGTTTGGGAGCCTACTGAGGTGTGCGTGCTTACCTTCCTCTTTGAGGGGAACAAGGTGCTGCTCATCGACAAGAAGACCGGCTTGGGTAAAGGCTTGGTCAATGCCCCTGGCGGTCATATTGAGGCAGACGAGACCGCAGACCAAGCAGCAGCACGTGAATTTGAAGAGGAGACGGGTATCACCGTAAACGACCTGTCGCTGCGGGGAACACTGAACTTCCAATTCAAGGACGGACTGCGCCTAAGAGGGTATGTGTACTTTGCCGACTCATACACCGGAGAGATGAAAGAGACCGATGAAGCGCGTCCCTTCTGGATTGAGACTGACCAGATCCCCTATGAAAAAATGTGGGAGGATGATCGCTACTGGCTGCCGCAAGCAATCGAAGGCAAGCGCTTTAATGCCTCCTTCATCTTTGATGATCAGCTTATGCTCTCCAAAGAAATCCTCTTCAGCGAGGAGGAGTAGGTGAGAATCCTTAAGAAGCGAGCCCAGGCGGAGATTGAAGTTCGTAAGTCTCGCTTCATTGCAGTCGCCCTACCCATTGAAGACCTCGGTGAGATCAAAGCCTTGGTAGCTCAATTTCGCGCCGAACACCCCGGGGCAAACCATGTGGTCCATGCAGCAGTCGTCGGACCTGATGGGCAACAGCACTCCTACTCCGATGACAAGGAACCACGCAATACTGCCGGCCGCCCTGCCCTAGAGGTACTCAAGGGAAGCGGGATTACCAACATCGCTGTGCTCATTGTCCGCTACTTTGGAGGGACCCTACTGGGAACCGGAGGACTGGTCAAAGCGTATGGAGATAGCGTCAAAGAAGTGCTCGGTCATGTGGTGACCGAAGAGCTTATCGACAAAACCTCATTCACCACAACGATACCCTATAACCTCTATGATCTCATCAAAATTGAGTTTGCAAAGACAGAAACGACCATCATTGATGAACAATTCACTACCGAGATTACTATAGCAGGAACGCTTCCCTCCCACCATCTAGCTCAGCTAGAAGAGGCAATTTCCAATCTTTCACAAGGTAGTGCCAGCCTTATAGTTATCGATGAGTAAGCCTGCCAAAGGAGAGTGAGGGCTCCTTTTCAACTTCTGGCTCTTCAGTATGTTCAGCGCTCTCCTCCCAGAGGGAATTTGACTCCACCAACTCAACCAATCTTATGGCAATCGAGATCGCCTGCTCTACAGCCTTTGGCTCAATGGCCTCGACCACGTCAGCTTCGGTATGCTGTACCGAGCCCTTTGAGCGATCATCCCAAGCGGTTGCTATGAGAGTCGTGGCTTGCACTCCTGCCCGACTCGCCGAAGCGGCGTCAGTGGCTCCACCAAGACGGGGAATTGAGCGACTCTTAGCCGCATACCCCATCGAGTGAGCTATAGAGACACAGCGGCGGGCCAAGGCTTTGCTGAGCTGTACCGTTGCGTTGGCATCACGCTCGAGGAACGTCAGAGAGTCAGCATAGTAGATTGAGTCAAAGTTCAGGACGATCGCCCCTTCTATCAGGTCACTGTGCTCTCTATACCAATGTTGTGATCCTTGCAGACCAACCTCTTCTCCATCGAAGGAGCAGAAGAGCAGGCGTGTCTGACTAAGCGGTTCATCGTTCGCCTTCCTCCAATTAAAGTATCGGGCAAGCTCCACGATGATTGCAGCTGAGTTGAGATTGTCTCCAGCCCCTACGCTTGCCCCCTCCTCATAGAAGGAGAGAAGCGGAACAAAGAAGTAGGTAGCGCCGAGCATTGCCAGCAGAATAATCGATGAGCCAATATTGGTCTTGGTAAAGATTAGGAGGAAAGAGAGGATGCCGATAAGGCCAAAGAGGGCAATCGGAAGGCCAACTCTCACCAGGTAAGCAGCACGGTCGAGGCGATTGTAGCGCTGGATATAGGCGCTGTCATGGTGTGCTGTAAAGAGGATTGTTTGCTTCACTTCACCAGAAGGGTCGAGGATTCCATGGATATTAACCCCTTCTGCCGGCTTCTTGGGCTCTCTTGTAGATGGTCTATAGCGATAGCGAAAGAGATAGACCCATCCAAGGTAGAGAGCAAAGAGCAAGAGGCTTATCAGAGAAAGGTCAAAGAGAGCGAGCAGGACTAAAATCGGATAGAGATAGACCATGACTCTGAGCGGTAAAACGCTAAAGGAGAGGTCTAGGGGCACACTTTCTTTTTCGGTGTGGTCACAGAAGGGCTTGAGTGAGCGTTCAATCTCATGGGCAGTAAGGCGAGCGTTCTCACTGCCGGCAGGTCGCGGCCCAAATTGCTCGATGAGACGGGCGGTTAGCTGTAAGGCCATAGAGGCGAGACGACCGGCCTTCAACCGTTCGATACTTCGCGAGTCGACAGGCTTCTGACCCTCTACCAAGGGAGGGCCTTTCATCCGTTTGTGAAAAAGGGAGTACCGCATCGTCGTTACATGATGGCAAGAGCTGCACAGCTCTGTCAAGAAAGCGCTTGTCTGCTAAAGGCGAGACTTTGATGGCCGGTCAGTGGCGTTGGTCGACCATCTCATAGGTCTCACAGAAACGAGCTGCAAAAGAGGGATCGAGGTTTGCCTTCTCTAGGTGGGGGGTTGCTCCGTAGGAGAGCATCCGCATTGAGACCAGGCCTTTCTGTCGCTCCTCGGTCACTACGGTAGAAATTGAGGAGGGAACAGCACACAGGCTATGCCACAAGACCATTGGGGAGAGATGGAGCAAGTGGCCAAGGAGAATTCCTTTGGTCCCGAGGTGGCAGAAAAAGACATACGTTTCATCGTGGCCGAGCTCTGTATGATACATCCTCCCCCTACGTTCATACCCTCGCTGGGCAAGAAACCCATCAAAATCCCTGATCACCTCACCATGGTGGTGGGCGATGTTTGCGTCGACCATCTCTGGGGCATCCATCCACTTCTGTTGGTCAAAAAAGCGCTCCTCTTTTGTCCAATCAGCTGGTCTCCAATCCCAAGGGACCGCCGAAGAGTCTGGATAACTAGGCTTGAGTGGGGTTGGATGGGTAAACTCAGTGAGCCAAGGAAGTGTGATAGCCTCTCTTCCTATCTTCTTCATCGTCACCGATGCGGTGGCTTGCGCTCGCCCAAGCGGAGAGACGTAGTACTCGGTTACATCCATCTCTTGAAGGTAATCGGCGAGCGCCTGGGCTTCCTTCCATCCATACGGGGTGAGAGAATCTATCTCATAGTCAGGGTCTGCGTGACGGATAAAGATTAGCTTCATTGCGTTAGAGCGTCACCTCTTTATTTCCGGTTACCTTCATGTATATGAGCAAGGAGATGATGGTAGTTACCGTCAAGATTGTCGCGTACGCTGCTGCCACCCCGTAGCTACCTCTGCTGACGTATGTGTAGACAGCCAAGGTTAGGGTGATCGTGTGAGCGTTGTAGAGGATAACTGCCGTCGACAGCTCAGTGATGATCGTCACCCAGCTCAGAATTGCCCCACTGATAATTCCGTTACCCATCATCGGGATGGTAATGGTGAAGAAGGTCTTCATTTTACTCGCCCCAAGGGAGATGGCGGCCTCCTCAATGGTCAGCGGAATTTGTTGCAGTACCGCAACCGAGGAGCGTATCGTATACGGTATTCGCCGAATGATCAGCGCAAGGACCATGATCGTGGCAGTTCCGGTCAGCATGAGCGGACGCTTGCTGAAGCTGAGGACAAGGGCGATACCGAC
>JBAZCM010000015.1:0-28321 GCA_041654935.1 Sphaerochaeta sp.
GGGGAGAAGCGCCCGTACTGACTGGACAGTCATCAAACAACACGCTTCCTGGGCTCTTGTACGCCTTAGCCTTCATACTGGTCGAACCCACCAAATTCGTGTGCACATGCGCTCAATCGGCCATCCAATTCTTGGAGATCCGATTTACGGGTCAGGAGGGAAGATGCCTCTGATGCTCCATGCCCTCATCTTGGGCTGTGACCATCCAATTACAGGAGAGCGGGTTCGAGTAATCGCTCCGATGCCAAAGCGGTTTAAAAACGCTTTAGGTCATGGTGACGGTGAGTGAGGGAGCTGTTAAAGAGCTCTTCAATACGAAGCTTGCTCGGTGACCCGTGGCCAGGGAAGAGTAGGGTATGTTCGTCGTAGCTAAAGAGCTTCTCTTCGATCTGGGAGAGGAGCAATTGGTGCTCTTTAAAGCCCCCGCTGCTTCCGATGCGGCCACTGAGCAGTACATCGCCGGTAAAGAGGGCACCTCCTACTTTCCAGACAATGCTATCGACACTATGGCCAGGGGTATGGATGGCTTCAATTTCCATATTGCACAAAGAGAAGCGCTCACCTCCTGCGACTGAGTTATACGGGAAGGGATAGCGACCATAGACCGAAGCCCAGACAGTCAGCTCATAGATCTTTTGCAGTGTTGCCAATCCTTCTCGGTGTGCAAGATGATCGTGGGTAAGAAGAACGTGGGTGAGTGAGAAGCATTTGGACTCAATGAGCTTGATCAGCTCGATCTCAACTGATCCAGGGTCGATGAGCAGCGCTTGACCGCTCTCTTTATCAGCCACCAGGTAGGTATTACAAAAGCTCATCGCAGAGAAGTATTGGTAGATGTTCATCGATGGGCCTCCTCCCAGTTGGAGTAGCGCACCGATACATCCTGTAAGGCACAATTGCGAAAGTCAGTCTTCTTCAGATTACAATCTTCCAGGCTTGTGGATCGAAGATCTGCGGTATGGAAGGTGGCATAGTAGAAGTCACAGCTGCCAAAGTTAGAGTGTTCAGCCTTGATGCCACTGAAGTTAGTATGGATGAAGAGAGACTGACTGAGATCACACTCCACAAATCGGCTGCCTGCAAAGACAGAGTAGCGTACGTCCACGTCATTGAAGCGACACCGTTCAAAGAGACAAAAGTCGAAGAACGAATTGACCATCGTCACACCTGAGAAGTCTACATCGGTGAAGGTACTCCACGCCAAATTGACACCGGCTATCCGTTTAGGAGCTACACAAAAGCCTGTAAAATGGGCTTCACTGACCGATAGGTCTACCAGCGGCTGATCATCACTCAGACTCTGGACAGCCTGCCGGAGAATCTCGTTTTGGTCGGGGCTGTGGTGGTAACAGAGCTCTCCTTTTCCATAGGCCCAGTGATGGCATCTGTCAATTGTACAGGCGCGAAGTGCAAACATACCCAAGGGTAGCAGATGACCCTCTGTTGTCAAGAGTCGTCTTTCACATTACAGTTGTTGTTGGAGGAATATGAGCGAACTGACCGGACTTATCAACAGAGGAATCAACAATATTTTTACTGTCTTGCATGAGGGGGACTCCTACCAATGCAGGATTTGGGGCAAACAACTGAAGGAGATCAAAGGGGAGTACAATCCGCTTGCCGTCGGAGACCTTGTCTCTTTTACCGTCACCGGTAGCGGTGAAGGGATGATCATTGAACGCCTAGAGAGGCGTAACGCCTTCACCCGTTGGAACGCCAAAGGGGCAGCCAACCAAACAGTGGTAGCCAATATGGATTTGATTATCTGTATCACCAGTGCCGATAACCCACCATTTCGCCCGCGATTTGTTGATCGGGTTATCGCCTGTGCCCAGAACGTTGATGTGATGATCGTTCTCAACAAGTGTGACTTGGGCCTGGACAAATGGGAGCAAGATCGCTTCAAACTTTACAAAAGCCTTGGGTATCAGACCCTGGAAGTCAGTGCACTGACCCATAAGAACCTCAAAAAACTCAACAAGGCTCTCCTTGGCAAGACCGTAGCCTTTGTTGGGCAGAGCGGTGTAGGGAAATCTACCTTGATCAACGAGCTCTTGGGTAGCGACCAACGAACCGCAGATGTATGTGAGAAGTACAACCGGGGCCGACATACTACCAACCACTCCCTTCTGCTCGAAGGACCGGATTACCGGCTCGTCGACACCCCTGGGGTGCGGGAGATCATGGTTCCCCACACCGAGAAGAGTGAACTATTCCGCGCTTTCCCTGAGTTCACCCCCTATGCCCCTCACTGCTCTTTTGATCCGTGTTACCACGATGAAGAACCAGATTGCCGGGTCAAGGAGGCAGTGGAGGAGGGAGCAATTGATCCAGACCGCTACGAGAGTTATTTGCGGATGGTCTACTCCCTTGATGAGAAAGAGCCCCTCTACCACGGCAAAAGCGAAAGCAGTGCCTCCTGGCGCTCACGAAGGAAATACGATGAATCCCAAGAGTATTGAGGCCTTAGGCTTTCCTACGATTGTAGGGTCCATTACTGCCCACTGTCGCTCCCATCGTGGCGCCTCCTACGTAAAAAATCTCCCCTTTGTCTATGAGAGAGCCGCCCTTGTTGAGCGCCAAGCTACGATAACCGAGTGCCGCTCTCTCTTTGGGTTTGCCAGCGACTCTCTCCTTGTCACGTTCCCTGAGATCGAGCCATTTTTATCGCGCCTCAAAGACCACAGCACTGCTGCCGATGGACAAGAGTTGTTGGATGTGGCCCATTATATCAATGCAGCCCACTCACTCTTTGAGTTTTTGCACACCACCGACGAGGAGGGAGAGGGTTTTGGGCGAGCCCAGGCATTAATGGGCCCCTCTTTTCCTGAAGAGTTGCAGCAATTGGCTAAAGAGATCACTACTACGCTGGATGAAGCAGGCCAGGTGCGAGAAAGCCATCCGGCGATCGCCTCCTTGATGCGACAAGTTGAGGCACAGCGGACCAAGCGCGCAAGTTTCTGCCGCTCATTCATCGCTGCAAACCCAACTGCGGTCCAAACCGACCAAGAGGCACTACGCGACGGCAGACTGGTAATTCCCATCAAGCGGGAAGCACACTCCCAGATTGATGGGTTTGTCTCTACTGCCAGCGCCAGTGGCAACACCCTCTTTATGGAGCCCTTTGCCCTTGTTGAGTTGAACAACAGTGTGGTGATGGCACAAAACCAAATTCTTATCGAAATTGCCAAAATCCTCGATGGCTTGGCAACTCAGGTCCGCGATACCCTTCGATCACTGCTGAAACTAATCAAGGCAGTTGGCCGCTCCGATGGTATGCTGGCTATTGCTCGCTGGACGCTGGCCACCGATAGCTCAGCGACTGATTTGGAGGGAATAGGCCTAAAAATCCTAGAGGCTCGCCATCCGCTTCTAGGAAAGAAAGCGGTGCCGATTACCCTCGTCCTCGATGATGAGGTGCGTGCGGTTGTCTTCAGCGGCCCAAACGCCGGAGGAAAGACGGTCTCCATCAAAACTGTTGGGCTCTTTGGGCTACTCAACCAGTTCTGTGGCTATATGCCAGCCAAAGAGGGCAGTTGTCTGCCACTCTTCGATGGTATTTGGACCGATATCGGCGATGAGCAGTCCATCGATGATGAGCTGTCTACCTTCAGTGGACACATGAAACAAATCGCCAAGATCCTCCAAGGTGCAGGACCTGCTTCCTTGATTCTCCTCGATGAGCTTGGTAGCGGAACAGACCCAGTCGAAGGCTCTGCCCTTGCCCAATCAATCCTTGAATACGCCCAAAGTCGCTCCCGCCTCACGCTGGTGACCAGCCACCATACCCATCTCAAACAATTTGCCTATGCAAAGCGAGAGGTGATCAACGCATCGATGGCCTTTGATGAAGCTTCGCTTGAGCCTACGTTCACCATCGTGGTAGGGCTGCCAGGTGAGAGTCATGGCTTGGATATGGCTCGACAAATGGGCCTTCCTAAAGAAGTCATTGGACGTACAGAGACGCTGCTTGGCAGCGAGCAGATGAAGCTTTCGGCAATCATCAAAGACCTGGAGAGTAAACGCCTTAATCTGGAGAAGAGTGAACGCGCCCTCATTGACCGCAGAAGGGCTCTTCAGCAAGAGGTCAAGGAAGTGCAGCTACGTGAACTGCGGCTCAAACAGGAGCAAGCTTCCCTCAAGCGTGGCCAACTCACCAGCCTGGAGCGATTTACCCGCCAAAAGCGCAGTGAATTAGAGCAATTGGTGGCAACTTTGCGCCGTGAGGGAGTCGATCGCTCCAAGGCCAAGGTCGTCAAGGAGGCAATAGGGGAGTTGGAAGGGCGGATTGCAGAAGAATCGACGCAACTACAGCAGTTGATTGAAGAGGTTGAGCACGCTCAAACACCCTCAAAGCCTCACCACTTTGAAGTGGGTATGGATGTATTTTGTGGTCCCTCCAAGCGTGAAGGAAAGATTATCGAGAAGATTGGCAAGGACCGCTATGTGGTGGCCATCGATGTGATGCGCATGACGTTGCGCGCTCGTGACCTCACTCCTGCACAGAGAGTCGAGCCTACCGCAACAGTACTCTACGCCTCCAGTGCCCGCCGTCCCCATCCAACACTCGATGTACGAGGTCTTACTCTCGAAGAAGCGCTCGAAGCCCTGGCAATCCAAATTGAGGGGGCTTTGGTCCACGGTATGGAGAACTTCTCGATTATCCATGGGTATGGAGATGGAATTCTCAGTCGCGGGATCGGTGAATACCTTAAAACCCAACGTGCCGTTAAAGATTTCCGATTTGCTCTTCCTGAGGATGGAGGAATGGGCAAGACCTACGTGATGCTCTGATCAAATCCCTTTACAGCACCCACTCTCTGCACGATACTAGTACTAGGAGTACAACATGAGCGATTACATGGATGGAAGTGGAGTGCAGTACCATCTGCATACCAAGCGTGGGGATGTAGGACGCTACGTCATCCTTCCCGGAGATCCAAAGCGTGTGGCCAAAATCGCCGCACACCTCGATGATGCCAAACTGATTGCCGATAACCGTGAATACATTACCTACACCGGAACCCTTGAAGGGGAGACGGTGAGTGTCACCTCAACTGGTATTGGTGGACCCAGTGCAGCTATCGCGATGGAAGAGCTCGTCAAATGCGGTGCTGACACATTTTTGCGCATTGGCACCTGTGGGGGTATTGCTCTTGAGGTGATGGGAGGGGATGTGGTCATTGCCACCTCTGCGGTGCGCGCTGAAGGAACCAGCCGTGAATATGCCCCAATTGAGTACCCGGCTACTGCCAACTGGCAAATCGTAAATGCCTGCATTGCGGCTGCCGATCAACTCTCTTTGCGTTCACACGTAGGGGTGGTGCAGTGCAAAGACTCCTTTTATGGGCAACATGATCCGGCGATCATGCCAGTCAGTTATGATCTTTTAAATAAGTGGGAAGCGTATAAACGGCTTGGCGTCTTGGCCAGTGAGATGGAGAGTGCCGCCCTCTTTGTTGTTGCCTCACACCTAGGGGTGCGGTGTGGCAGTGCTTTCTCTGTTGTCGGAAACCAAGAACGAGAGACCTTGGGCATGGACAATCCAATCAATCACGACACCGAAGCGGCTATCATCTTAGGAATTGAGGCACTACGCAATCTCATCCGCTCTGATCTCAACGGTTGACCTCTTTCGCTTTGCATCGATAATCGCGTTCAAGGGAAGAGGTGAGTCAAATCCACTCTTTCCCAGCTCAGCAAAACATTGACTTTTATGAAACAGCTCATAAAAACCACTGTAAGGCCAATTGCATCCGGCCCGACCAAGGTGTGCAAACATCGTCAGCAAAGCTTTTGAGGGGATACCTTGGCAAGATGAATTGATGTGAGGAAAGGCGAGCAGCAACTCCAAGGAGGATGGGAGGAGTAGGTAATCGACCAAAAGAATACCTTCACTGAGCAAAGCCGATTTACAACGGGTCAATAGCGTTACTGCCTCTCTCTGGCCGCTATAGAGGGGCCGATGTCTCTTCATTACCTGGTATATGTAGTGCATCTCAATCCTCCACCCTTAGAGGTCGGTAGGTATTAGTGTTGCTTCAATTCTTCAGACCTGTTGATATTTATTTGCCGTTCATCGATAATGAACGCACTCTGGCACCGGCTCTGATCCCGTGCCATTGTTGCATACGCGATGCAATATTTCGTAGTATCTGGTTTGAGGTAGGAATCATATGGCCCAGCAAATTCAGGATTTGGTCGCATCCATCCGCAAGGATGGCATCGAGGTTGCCCAAGCAGAGGCAAAAGCTATTGTGGACGCTGCAAAGAAAGAGGCAGACCAGCTGCTGAGCAAGGCACGCAAGGACGCAGATGCATTGCTTGCCAAGGCAGAGCGCGATATCGCAACCCGAGAGAGCAGCGCACGTTCATCACTACAGCAGGCTAGCCGGGATGTCCAAATCTCCCTGAAGGCTGCCATTGTTGCCCAGCTAGACCGCCTGTTAGCCGATTCGGTGAAGAAGGCCTTCTCATCCGCAGAACTTATCTCCCTCATCAAGGCAGTAGTTACTGCCGTTGGGGATGAGAAGTCCAAAATCCTTGAAGTCAATGCTGCCCAACTTGAGAAGTTGGCCGAGAAACTGAAGGGTGAACTTGCCGCAGAATTGAAGGGCGGGCTGGAGATCAGACCCTCCGAGCGCGTTGATGGTGGTTTCAAGTTGATGGAGAAGGATGGAACGAGCTTCTTTGACTTCACAGCCGGTGAAGTCGCTCTCTTGCTCAAGCCCTACCTCTCACACGCCATCGAAGCCTTGATCTTCGAGTAGGGGGTCGATGTGGCTTCTTATTACTACTTTGCTTCTACACTCCCTCTGCTCCGTCCCGATGGACCGCTACCCTATGGGGTGGATGATTTTCTAAAGCGGGCAGCAGAACTCGTCGGTGCAAAGGATATGAAGATTCTCAATGCAGCTGCTCAACGCCAGCCGCAAAGAAATACATTTCTGAACAAATGGCAGGAGTATCAACAGATGCTACGCGCCGAACTGGCTTCCCAACGCTCTAGGCGTCCGCTCTATAAGGGTGAGGAAGTCGTGCGCAAAGAGGTTGCCGAGTACGCAATCGTCGAGGCAGTTCGCGCTGCCTTGGAGTGTGATGACCCATTGCAAGCTGAGTTGATGTTACTCAACCTGCAGTGGAAGATTCTCGACGAACTGGTAGGCTTGCAAGTTTTCAGTATCGAGGCGCTTTTGGCGCATCTTTTGAAATTACAGTTGCTACAGCGACGTTCTCACTTTGTCCAAGAGAAGGGCAATGATGAGTTTTCACGGATTTTTACCGACCTACAGGGTGAAATAGCAAAACGATAGTGGGGTTTGATATGGCTACAAGCACGGGGCGCGTCTTAGGCGTCAATGGAAACATGGTTACAGTTGAGTTTGACTCAGCTATTTCCAAGAACGAGGTCGGCTACATCATCGTCGGTGATGAACGGCTCAAGGGTGAGATCATCCGAATTCGTGGCAATGAGGCAGCCTTGCAGGTCTTTGAGATGACCGGTGGGGTCAAAGTCGGTGATAAGGTTGAATTCACCAATGAGATGCTCAGCGTTGAGCTCGGCCCTGGCCTCTTGCAGCAGGTGTACGATGGGCTGCAGAACCCCTTGCCCGAGCTCGCCGAGCAGTGTGGCTTCTTCCTCCAACGCGGTGTCTATCTCAAGCCAATTGCAGACAACGAGTGGGAGTTCACCCCAACTGCCGCAGTCGGGGACAAGCTCTTGGCCGGCGATACTTTTGGAACCGTTCCAGAGGGCCTGTTTACCCACCAGATTATGGTCCCTTTCAACCTTATCGACGGACCTTGGACAGTAAAGAAGATAGCCAAAGCTGGTACCTACCAGGTCAGAGATATAATTTGTACCATTGAGAATGAGAAGAAAGTCAGCCATGAGCTGTCGATGATCTTCACCTGGCCGGTAAAAGAGCCGATCAAACTCTATGAAGAGCGTCTCCGTCCAGATGAGACGCTGGTGACCAAGATCAGACCCATTGATACCTTCCTGCCGATCGCAAAGGGGGGAACCTATTGTACTCCTGGTCCTTTTGGTGCAGGTAAGACAGTCCTACAGCACATGACTAGCCGCAATGCTGATGTGGATATCGTTGTCGTGGCAGCATGTGGAGAGCGAGCAGGTGAGGTCGTTGAGATCCTCAAGGAGTTCCCTGAACTCGTTGACCCGCGCACTGGCCGCTCATTGATGGAGCGTACAATCATCATCTGTAACACCAGCTCTATGCCTGTTGCCAGCCGGGAAGCTTCCGTATATACCGCAGTGACCATTGCCGAGTACTATCGGCAGATGGGCCTGGATATCCTCTTGCTCGCAGACTCGACGAGCCGATGGGCCCAGGCAATGCGTGAAATGAGTGGAAGACTCGAAGAGATACCCGGTGAAGAGGCATTCCCTGCGTACCTAGAGAGTCGCATCGCTGAATTCTATGAACGAGCTGGAAAAGTACGGCTTCGTGACGGCAAGATTGGATCGGTCACCATTGGTGGGACAGTCAGTCCTGCAGGTGGAAACTTTGAAGAGCCAGTAACCCAAGCCACACTGAAGGTTGTGGGTGCTTTCCACGGCCTTTCACGCGAACGCAGTGATGCCCGTAAGTATCCGGCTATCGATCCATTGACCTCTTGGTCCAAGTACAAAGGAACCATCGACAGTGATCGAGTCGAGTATGCACGATCAATCGTCTTTGCCTCCAATGAAATCAACCAGATGATGAAGGTCGTCGGTGAAGAGGGAACCTCTTTGGAGGATTATGTAATCTACCAGAAGGGGGAGCTCATTGATGCCTTCTACCTCCAACAGAACTCCTTCGACCCAGTCGACTCCTCAATTCCTGTTGAAAGACAACGCTATGTCTTTGATGTGATGTATAAGTTACTACAGGCCAACTATACCTTTGAAGAGAAGAGCGAAGTACGCCAATTCTTCTACCAGCTGCGTCAGCATTTGCTGGACTGGAACAACACCGCCTTTGAAAGCGCAGAGTTCAAGGCCGCTGAGAAGACCATTAGCGAGATGTTGGCAACGAAAGAGAGAAGGGTAGGATAACCATGCAGAAGATATACTCCAAGATCGAATCAATCGTAGGAAACGTCATCACCGTCCGTGCGGCGGGGGTGAGCAATGGAGAGCTGGGAATCGTCACTTCAGCTCATGGTGAGAGCTGGGCAAACGTCATCAAGCTGGACGGAGAGCTGGTAAGCCTGCAGGTCTTCAGCGGAGCTCAGGGTATCTCCACCGGAGACCAGGTGCGCTTTTTGGGCGTGCCCATGCGCGTCAGCTACAGTGACAACCTCATGGGTCGAATCTTTGACGGCACCGGAAGACCTCGGGATAATGGGCCTCAGATGAGTGAGAACCTCATCGAAATCGGAGGACCGGCGGTCAACCCAGCCCGCCGAATCATCCCTCGGAACATGATTCGCACTGGTCTGCCGATGATTGACCTCTTCAATACGCTCGTTGAAAGCCAGAAACTGCCGATTTTCAGTGTCAGTGGTGAGCCATACAACGAACTGCTTGCCCGCATTGCCATGCAGGCCGAAGTTGATTTGATCATCCTCGGGGGCATGGGACTGAAGTATGATGACTACCTCTTCTTCCGGGATACTTTGGAGGAGAGTGGGGCAATGAGCCGAACCATCATGTTCATCCACACCGCAAGTGACCCTACCGTAGAGTGTATGCTGGTCCCCGATATGGCCCTTGCTGTAGCCGAACGCTTTGCCCTCGATGGTAAGAAGGTCTTGGTCCTGCTCACCGACATGACAAACTTTGCCGACTCCATGAAAGAGATGGCGATCACCATGGACCAAGTTCCCAGTAACCGCGGATATCCAGGGGATCTGTACAGCTCCCTGGCCTCCCGGTATGAGAAGGCCGTTGACTTTGAAGGAGCTGGCTCACTGACAATCTTAGGCGTTACCACGATGCCAGGCGATGACGTCACTCACCCGGTTCCTGATAACACCGGCTATATCACCGAGGGACAATACTACCTCAAAGGTGGGCGCATCGAGCCCTTTGGATCGCTTTCACGCCTCAAGCAGCAGGTCAACAGCCATACCCGCGATGATCACCGCGCCCTCATGGACGGCATGATCAAACTCTATGCCTCCTTCAAGGAGTCACTGGAGAAACGGTCGATGGGATTCATGATGACCGAATGGGATGAGAAACTGCTCAAATATGGCGATCTTTTTGAGCGAAAAATGATGGACCTTTCGGTCAATATCCCCTTGGAAGCAGCGCTTGACCTCGGTTGGGAGATTCTCGCTGACTGTTTTGAGCCAAATGAGACTGGTCTACGTACCGATTTGATCAAGACACGCTGGCCTAAGCCAATTGACTACTAGGAGCAGATATGGCCGTCAAGCTGACGAAGAACGAACAGAAGGTTCAAAAGGACCGATTAAAGCAGTACGAACGCTATCTGCCGACCTTACAACTGAAAAAACAGCAGTTGCAATTGGTCATTCGCCAGATCGAAGCGGAAATTGAACTGCATCGTCGATCTCAGAAAAATCTCGTTCGAGACATGCAAAGTTGGATCGCCGTCTACGGTGAAAACCCAGCCTTTGGACCGGACCGAGGAATCGAAAGCTTAATCACCATCAAATCAATCGTCCGCTCCCGTGGCAATATCGCCGGAGTCATAATTCCTATCTTTGAAGAGTTGACCTTCGACGAGCAGGCCTACGACCTTCACTTCTATCCGTTATGGGTCGACCAAGCATTGGAGTGCCTACGCGAGTACGCCCGTCTTGATGCGTTGATAGCTACCTTGGCAACACAAATCAAATTGCTCTCCAATGAGCTGAGGACAACAAGTCAGCGGGTCAACCTCTTTGAGAAGGTAAAAATTCCAGAGGCAAAGGAGAATATCCGAATCATTGGTATTTACTTAGGAGATCAGCAGACCGCTGCTGTTGTCCGCGGAAAGATTGCCAAGAAAAAGCTGGTGGGAGGACATTGATATGATTGTTGAGATGAAGAAAGCCTATATCGTTGTCCAAGAAACCCATAAGCGACAGATGCTCAAAAGCCTTCGTAAGGGCGGTCTTTTACACTTGGAGGGCGACCTCGCTCCCACCGAGGCAGGTCAAACCCTCTCCCGTCGTTGTGATACGATAACTTCCATAGTCACTGCAATCAAAGAGTTCCATGGCAAAGACCCATTACCTAAACAAAAAAATCTCTCTGGCGAAGCCTGTGCTGAGCTCGTTGATCGATACAAAGGTCTGTTGGAACGTCGTAAAGAGGTGGAACAGCAGGCACGCACGTATGCCCAACAGATAGAAATACTTACTCCCTGGGGGGACTTCGATCCTGCACACATTACAGAACTTGCCCAAGAGGGTATAGTCCTCCACTTCTACACCATTGGCGCCAAAGATTTGGCTGGCCTTGATCCATCGATTTCGTACCTTCGCCTCGCTCCAGTAGCGCAGCGGGAGGCAATCGCTGTTATCGGGTCTGAACTGCCTCCCACCGTACCAGCTAATAAGCTCTCTATTGGCTCTCACAGCCTCTCAGAGTTACAGAAACTCGCAAAGAAAGCTGATACAGAGCAGGATGAGATTGCACAAGCGTTGAGCAAGGGAGCAGTCTATTTGACCTGCCTTGAGCGCTATCGCCAGCGACTTGCCCAAGCCCAGACCTTTGAGGAGGTCGCTTCCTCCATGGAAGGGGAAGAGACCCTCTCTTGGATCAGTGGCTACCTGCCCTCAGATGCAGTCTCTTCGTTCGAACAGCTTGCCAAGGAAGGCAGTTGGGCGTACCTGCTCAAGGATGTGGATGAAGAGGATGCCCCACCAACGTTAGTACGCTATCGCAAGGGAGTGGGAATCATCAAACCGGTCTTCGATATTCTAGGAACGGTACCCGGATACACCGAAGGTGATATCTCGATGTGGTTCCTTCTCTTTTTCACCCTCTTCTTTGCCATGATCATCGGGGATGCCGGCTATGGCCTGATCTTCCTTCTCGCTGCCGCTGGGATACACTTCAAGACGAAAAAACCCACAACATTGGTGATGCTCATCTATGTGTTAGCCTCAGCGACCATTGTCTGGGGGTCGTTGACCGGCACCTGGTTTGGATCTTTGGCAGTTTTGCAGCGTCTGCCATTCTTACAGAAGTTGGTCATTCCACAGATAGCCAACTATCCCGAACTCTTTGGCCTAGATGCCGTCACCGCCCAAAATACCGTCATGAAGTTCTGCTTCATCATCGGTACGGTGCAGCTCTCCTTGGCGTGTGCTTTGAATGTCATTAAAAAAGCGCCACACAAGGACCTGAGCTTAGTCGCCGACATTGGGTGGCTAGTAGCAATCCTTGCCCTCTATCTGGTGGTCCTGCAGTTGGTCATTGGCACTGTCATCGATTTGGTGACTGTCGGATCGGTAGTAGGTGTTGGCTTTGTCCTGGTATTGCTCTTTGGCCAACAGGCACCGGGAGTTCCCTTTGTAAAAGGATTGGTCTCAGGCTTGGGTGGTATTTTCACTACCTTCCTCGACACCATCAGTGCTTTCAGTAATATTATGAGCTATATCCGCCTCTTTGCTGTCGGTATGGCCAGTGTGGCAATTGCCCAATCGTTTAATGCCATGGCCTCTTCGATGGGAGGGGGAGTGGCAATCATTGCCGGAATCGTGGTATTGGTAATCGGACACTCACTGAACCTGGTGATGGGGCTGTTGAGTGTCGTGGTCCACGGGGTACGACTTAACTTATTGGAATTCTCAGGACAACTCGGCATGGAGTGGACTGGAGTCGCATATAAACCGTTTGCGCAGACGGTGGAAGAACAATAATCGTTGCCAACGACGACAACGAAGGAGATTCACATGGGTAACTTGGAATTTATCGGAATGGCCTGTGCCTTGGCGCTCTCTGCCTTAGGATCAGGGTTGGGTGCCGGAGCTGCAGCCCAGGCCGCAGTGGGCGGTTGGAAGAAATGCTATGCCAACGGTAAGCCGGCGCCCTTCATCATGGTCGCGTTCGCAGGCGCTCCACTGACACAGACAATTTATGGCTTCTTGCTGATGAACTTCATCGCTGCAGCAATTGGTGCAGGCGTTGCCTCAACCTTGGCCCTCGGCGTTGGTGTGTTTGGTGGTCTTGCCATTGGACTCTCTGCTTGGATGCAGGGCTTGGTTGCAGCAAATGCATCTGATGCCCTCGCCGAAACTGGCAAGGGTACAGCCAACTACTTCATCGTCATCGGTATCGTCGAGACGGTAGCACTCTTTACTTTGGTCTTCAGCCTACTGGCACTTCAGTAAGCACCAAGCAATATCACACTTCTCTGATGACGGGCTACATAGGTCCGTCATCAGTGTTTAAATCTGGCCCTTCTCCAAATCCAAGAGCCAAACCTTGCGGTGCATACCACCCCCATATCCAACCAGTTTTCCATCGCTGCCGATCACACGGTGACAAGGTATGATGATACTGATTGGATTGCGGTTGTTGGCCATACCAACAGCCCGACTTGCCTTGGGATTGCCTATTTGTGCAGCGATCTCCCCATAGGAGCGTGTCTCTGCGTAGGGTATGGTAAGTAGGGCCTGCCAAACTCGTTCTTGGAAGACAGTTCCGTTGGCTTTGAGTGGTAGAGAGAACGTTTTACGCTCTCCCCGGTAGTACTCATCAAGTTGATTTTTTGCTTGGAGTAACAGATCGGTCTCAAAGGAGGAGGAGAGCTCCTCCTCTGAGAAATCTAGGGCAACAATCGCCTCATCATCTGCGGCGATCACCATCGTGCCGATGGGACTGTGGTAGCGTGTTCGATAGATCATGGCCCATCGTACGCTACCCCAGACTCCCTTGCAAGCTCTCAGTCCTTGATCAGGACCCGACTATTGATATCACCGAATTGCTTCGCTGGTGGCTGTCCTTCAATGGAGCCGAAGGGCATCATTGCGATCAATGACCATGATGTGGGCAGCTCATAGCGCCTCTGGACCTCTTTTTCAATAAGGTTGCCGTAGTGCTGTAAGCTTGCACCAATATGGTGCTCTGCCAAGACGGTCCAAACAGCAAGTTGGGTCATGCCGCTGGCATGCTGGCTCCATTGGCCAAAGTTCTCACTGTATAGTGGGAAATCCTTCTCTAGCTGCGAGACGATTGCCAACTCTTCAAAGAAGAGAATGGTACCGACTCCTGCATTGAAAGAAGCAAGTTTTGCCTTCGTAGAAGCTTCCTGCCCATCGGCAAGCAACGGGCGTACTTTTTCGAAAATCGACTGCCACAACCAGTCATTCTCTTCTCCATAGAGGACAATTGCACGGCTGGTCTGGCTGTTGAAAGCAGACGGTGTATATTTAACGGCATCCTTGACAAGCTGTTCCAACTCATCGGTGGAGAAGGGCAATGTCTTGCCAAGCTGATAAACTGAACGACGCATTTTCATGCTATCTAAAATGGAATGTTCCATGACTATTCTCCTTGTATAAAATATTATTGATATAAATATATTTAGTCAATGTGTTCTCTTCCTTGTCAGAGCAGATACAAATCGATATCCTAGGGGCATGATATACGATCGGGTACAAGAGATAGGTCGATATGAGTCGCTCAGCCCTCTAGTGAGTGCAATACAAGCGTATTTGCTCGGTGAACGCAATCTGCCTGAAGGTGTTATTCGACGCCCAGGAGATGGACAAAGCCAATCTTTTACCGGCTCATTGGTTGCCCAACGACAGCGGATGCTCCTCCATTATGTACAAGAGGGCAGTGAAGTCATCGCCGTTGGATATAGCGAAGAAGCAAAGGCCCGATCTGGCAATGGGGGGGAAGAAATCCTCCTCACTGAGAGCCAAGCGACAACCGTCATTACCTTGACAAGTGGCATGTTTGTCCTCCTGATGCCCGGTGAGCCGTATGGGCTTGCCCTCAGTGGATCGAGTGAGGGTTTTGTCAGTGAAAGTCTTCTCTTTGAGTAGTAGATACTGTACAATTGTCAAGTGATTACCTATGATGGCGGATTAAGAGGATCAATACATGAGTGTAGATAAACAGGTACGGGTTGGGACGAAGCTGCTGGGCGCAGGCCTTCCTCCTCTTGTGCAGACAATGTATGACAATCCAATGCCAAGGGATAAAGAGCAGCTTGATGAGCTCATCAGGCGCATTGGCTCTCTTAATGCGATGGGATGTGATCTCATTCGTTTCTCCTATCCTTCATTTGAAGATCGAGAATCTTTCTCCTATATCTGCTCCCATAGCCCCATCCCGGTAGTTGCTGATATCCACTTTGACTATAAGCTTGCCCTTGATGCCATCCAGGCAGGGGCTCATAAAATTCGAATCAATCCAGGCAATATCGGCGCGCGGTGGAAAGTTGATGAAGTGCTCGCAGCTGCAAAAGATCACAATGTTGCCATTCGTATCGGCTTGAATAGTGGATCGCTGCCCAAGGGAGATGATCCTCCAGCCAAACTGATGAGCGATACGGCTTTGACCTACCTCAATTGGTTCGAACAGGCCTCCTTTACCAACTCGGTGGTCAGCCTGAAGGCCAGTGACGAGAACCTCACCATAGAGGCCAACCGACTCTTCGCATCCCAAAGCGGCTATCCATTGCATCTTGGGGTAACAGAGGCCGGTTCGGTTGTCAGTGCAGTGGTTCGATCAACATGGGCGCTTGGACAGTTGCTTAGTGAGGGAATTGGCAGTACGTTACGTATCTCAATCACCGGTGAGATTGAGACTGAGGTGCAAGCTGGGGTAGAGCTGCTACGGACCTTAGGGCTGAGACGTAAGGGAATTCGTATTGTCAGCTGCCCGCGTTGTGGCCGTGCGAGCTTTGACAGCCAAGGCTTCCTCGCTTCGGTTGAACAGGATCTTTTGGGCATCAACAAAGATCTGACGGTGGCCATCATGGGCTGTCAGGTAAATGGCCCAGGAGAAGCAAAGAGTGCCGATATTGCCATCACCGGAATCGGCAACGCAATCTTTCTCTATGTGAAGGGAGAGTTGGTACGCAAAGTGAGTGTCGATGAAGCAAAGTCGGCATTGTTGGAAGCGATAGAAGATGCAGAATAAATTGATCATTCGAGGGGCGAGGCAGCATAACCTGAAGAACCTCGACCTTGAGTTGGATAAAGACCAGTTGATAGTTATCAGCGGGCTCTCAGGCAGTGGCAAGAGCTCGCTTGCCTTCGATACTATCTTTGCCGAAGGGCAAAGACGATATGTTGAGAGCCTCTCCTCCTATGCTCGGATGTTCCTAGACCGAATGGACAAGCCCGATGTTGATTATATGGAAGGTCTCTCTCCAGCAATCGCGATTGAGCAAAAGTCTTCTCATCGAAACCCACGCTCCACCGTAGGAACTGTCACCGAGATCTACGATTACTTGCGCCTATTGTGGGCAAGGGTAGGACTTCCTCACTGCCATGTCTGTGGACGGCCCATCAGTGAGATGAGTGTCGACCAGATCATCGCTATTATCTACAAAGCCCCTGAGGGCAGCCGCATCATCGTCAGTGCACCGGTAGCGATAGGACGCAAAGGTGAATTCAAGAAGGTCTTTGAGGATGCCCAGGCCAGTGGATACCAACGGGTCAAAGTCGACGGCGTGATGTATGAGCTGGAAGAGGTGCCCAAGCTCGACAAGCAGATCAAGCACTCCATTGATGTAGTGGTTGACCGCCTGATCCTCGAAGGGGAGAACCGCAGCCGACTCGCTTCTTCAATCGAAGCTGCCACAGAGATGACCCAAGGGTTGGTGAAGATTACCTTCCTTGCCGACGATGGTAGTGAACATGAGGAGATCTACAGCGAATCAAACAGCTGTCCTCACTGTGGTATCACCCTCCCGGAGCTCGAGCCACGTCTCTTTTCCTTCAACAACCCATTTGGAGCCTGTCCTGACTGCAATGGGCTCGGTGAGAAGACTGAGTTTGATCCCGATTTGATCATTCCCGACTACTCCAAAAGTTTCAACGAAGGGGCTATCGCCACGATGAACCCTGATGCCCAATGGTCTCGCACTCAATTCAAAGCACTTGCCGATCACTATGGCTTCTCCTTGGACACCCCCTTCTGTGACCTCAAGCCAGAGGTAATCGATGCAATCCTCTATGGCAGCGATGAGAAGATCTACGTTGAGTACCGACGCGAAAAGCGCGACCAAACCTTCCAGATCGAAAAACCCTTTGCCGGTATCATCCCAGACTTACAAAGGCGCTACTACGAAACTGGCTCTATGCAGATCAAGGTGTGGATGAATGGCTTTCAGACCTCCAAGGTCTGTCCTACCTGCCATGGGGACCGTCTTCGCCAAGAGGCCCTAGCCGTCACCATCGGCGATATGTCCATCATGCAGGCGACCCGCCTTTCCGTAAAAGAAGCAAACGTCTTCTTCAATAACCTGCATTTGACTGAGAGTCAGATGCAAATCAGCCGCCAGGTCTTCAAGGAGATCCGTAACCGTCTGCAGTTTCTTGCCAACGTTGGATTGACGTATCTGACACTCGACCGAAAAAGTGCCACCCTCAGCGGTGGGGAAGCCCAACGTATACGCTTGGCCACCCAAATCGGATCGGCGCTCAGCGGAGTCCTTTACGTTTTGGATGAGCCCTCCATTGGCCTTCATCAGCGTGACAACGCAATGCTCATCACAACCCTCAAGAGTCTGAGGGACCTGGGCAACACGGTCCTCGTGGTTGAGCACGATGAAGCGACCATCCGAGAGGCAGACTGGGTTGTTGACCTAGGGCCCGGGGCTGGTGTTCACGGGGGATATGTCACCGCCCAAGGCAAACCTGAGGTCGTTGCTGCAAACCCACACTCTGTGACTGGTCAATACCTCAGCGGCACCCTGACCATGGAGATTCCTTCACAGCGTCGTAGTGGTAACGGCCACGCCATTCGCGTAGAAGGGGCAAATAAGAATAACCTCAAACACATCAATGTCGACATTCCCTTGGGTAAACTGATCGTTTTCACCGGAGTCTCAGGCAGTGGGAAATCTTCGCTGCTCAATGAAGTTCTCCTGCCTGCTGTGCGACGCCAGCTTGCCCGTAAAAACCCCAATTACGACGGGTTCTCCTCTCTTTCAGGGGTAGAGCACATCGACAAGGTGATCAATATCGACCAAAGTCCCATTGGAAGAACCCCCCGTTCAAACCCTGCCACGTACGTTGGCCTCTTCACGCCGATCAGAGAGCTCTTTGCATCGCTGCCGGAGAGTCGAGCGCGTGGGTATAAGAGCGGACGTTTCTCTTTCAATGTACAGGGAGGGCGATGTGAACACTGCTCAGGTGACGGAACGCTGAAAATTGAAATGAACTTCCTCCCAGATGTCTACGTGACCTGTGACGTGTGTCACGGAAAACGCTTTAACAAGGAGACTCTTGCTGTACGGTATAAGGGTAAGAACATCTACGACGTCCTGGAGATGACCGTCAGCGAAGCCGGTGAGTTCTTCAGTGCGATCCCAAAGATTAAACGACGGGTCGACACCCTCAACTCAGTGGGCCTCGGATACATCAAACTCGGCCAAAGTGCTTTGACCCTCAGTGGGGGTGAGGCACAGCGGGTAAAGTTGAGCCTCGAACTCTCCAAGTACTCTACCGGTAAAACCCTCTATGTCCTGGATGAGCCGACTACCGGCCTGCATTTTGCCGATGTGAAGAAGCTGATGGAGGTACTCAACCGCCTCGTTGACCAAGGTAACACAATCCTCTTGATCGAGCACAACCTTGATGTCATCGCCCAAGCTGACCATCTCATCGATCTTGGTCCTGAGGGTGGAGATGGGGGAGGTATGGTGGTTGGAACGGGAACACCGGAGCAACTTGCCCTATGCAAGCACTCTCACACAGGGTATTATCTTGCACAGATGCTCCATGAGAAAGGTCACGCCCAAGTCCAGTAGAATCACGCCCCTTATCCTGCTCTTGACGCTGGTGGTACTCACTCCGCTTATCGGCGCCAACGAGCATCTCTTGGCTGTGCGTATCAGCGAAGCAAGAGGGGATGAGTTACGTCAAATGGCCCTCATCAGGGGCCTCGACCCTGACCTCGAACCCAGTGAGCTACGTAATGCACTCTTTGCATACCACTCCATCACCTTCATTGATGAGAGCCCAACCAGTGATACTGAACAGAGCATCCTTGTTCATATCGCTCATGCTAATCGAATAGAAAATCCTCAAGCAAACCTTTTTATACTCGAAGGGGCAGTAGAGATAACTTTTCGTGTATCGAATCAGGAGCGGGAACACTCACTGAGTGGGGATCGTCTGATCGTGGACCTTGAGCACTCCATAATTACTGCCCAAGGATCGGTTCGCTACGACGATGGCGCGGCTTTCTCCCAAGTGGAGACTGAAATCCTCACCTATAACCGTGGTTTGGGTCAGCTTATCATGATTGATTCGCACACAACCGTTGAGCACCCCGACAAAGATCGCAAAGTCACCCTTCATACCCTCGCTGACCAGCTGGTCTCCATCTCTATGGGCGCGGTGAGTGTGCACCACAAAGGGATAATCGCTACCTCAGCGAAAGACCCACTCTCTTCGATCAGGGCAGAGCAGCTGGTCTTCAAGAGCGGCGGTGATCTCTTTGTAAAGAGCGGGACCCTCTATATGGGACGGGTGCCGGTCCTGTGGCTTCCGTTCTTCCCCTTTATCGAAAATCGCATGGTGGGAAATCCCGCGATGGGATTTAACAGTGAACGAGGCATGTTCGTCTCTACCACATGGGAGATCTTTGGTAAGGATCCTACTGTGGGTAAGGCTGACCGTAGTGAGACACTTGCTCTGTTGGCCAAGGATGAAGATCGCCCCATCCATCATGACAATCTCTTATACCGCACTGATTTGAAGGCCAGTGCACTCGAGCAATGGGCTGAAGAGAGCTCCTCATACCTCTCCATTATGGCCGATGCCTACGAACACAGTGGCCTCAGTCTCGGTCTGAATACCGACATACGCTCCTTCAAAGGACAATTGGCAATCCAAGGCATGGGGCTGTTGGCAATAGACCCCCAAGGAGTGGATAAAAAGACCATCTTTGGCGACGTAACGACTCTGCGATATCTCGCCGAGCCAAAACTCTCCTATACCTCACGCTGGGCAAATGTCCGCCTTTCTTTGCCACTGTATAGCGATCCGTCGGTAAAACGTACCTATGCAAATCGCTTGACCGGCTTCTCGATTGAAGGAGCTCTTGGCAAGCAAATGGAGTTTCCCACTGACTTTACCGGTGACATTACCACCGCAGACTGGACTTTGGTCTCCTCTTTCACCCTACCGACTGGGTGGAGTGCACCGTATCTTTCGTCGTTGTCGATCTCTTCGCTACGCGCTACGGCAAAAAGACGATACAAACTGGAAGACGGGGAGTATGGGTATCAAATCACCGAGCTGAATATACCAGAACTGCAGATGCGCGCTTCTGGAACGTTGTTCTCCTTTCGCCGTAATCTTAATAAAAAGGAAGAACAACCATCTGCTGTCAAAGAGATTGAACTGCCGAAAGACCCCTTGTTGGCCCCTATCTTCGGCCAAACAGTTGCCAAACGAAGTGTCTCATCCACAGCTCGGCAGGAGCTCGCCCTCTCCTATAACCTGGAGCAACGTTTCAATCAACGCCTGGACCCAACAGAAGGGACGATGGAGTATCGCTACTCCTTCTCCAAGGCAACCTTCACTTTCTTTGCCACCCCTCACTCCAATATCATCACAGTCAGGGAGCAATTGGTTCCTCAGATTACTATATTGGATGATTTGAGCAAGCAAACCTTTCATAGCAAAGATGCCCAGCTCTTTTCCATAAGTGATGTAGCCATACCATTCTTGGGGATTGAGTATACCCTGAGCCAACGATTGGCTCGAACCCAAACCAACCGCTCAGCAAGTGGGGAAGTCCATGAGACGGACCGGTGGGCCTTTGATAAGGACCATGTGACCGTGCATCGCCTGAAGATCGGACGTACCTTCAAGACCAATACTATAACAGTGCAGACTTCAGCAACTGCCGTGCTCTGGCCACTGACACAGAGTATAACTCCCCTGGTGGCAACGACGCTCGGCCCATTCTCTCTTTCGACGAGCGCCAAGTTTAGCGAAATAGAGGAGCGTTTGGCCCCCGATACGTTCAATGCAACACTTGGATACAAGGATGAGCGGTTTACCTTTACCGTCAACCAAAGCCTTGACCTGCAGAAGGTAGAAGATGAGGGGTGGGGTGCCCTCTCAATCGGTCAAGTGTTCTCCTTTCGTAGTGCCAAAGGACAATATCGATTCACTGAAACATTGGATTTCACTGGTCTGACAAAGGATGGAGAGAAGAATGCAATCGAACGGTTGAGCTTGAGCGCCGAGATCCCTCATCTGCTCTTACATTGGGTAGGTAAGGGAAGCACTGCCGAAGGGGTGAAGAGTCAATCGATGAAAGCAACGCTCTCTTTACTGGACCGACAGGTTGTCTTTTACAAAGGTCGAATCGCCCTCTCCTGGAGTATCGACAGCTCGCTCTACTTTCACTTCGAAGACCGCTATTCTTCGCGTATTGAAGTGCAAGCTACCCTGGGATTGTGGATAGCGGAGTTTCTTGACGCTCGTCTTTCCATCAAATCAATTAATACTGGCCTACATCGATACTGGCAGGATGAGCACTTCTCGCTGTCGATGATGTGGCAAGATCTGCTCAGCAGCTTTGATTTTGGCGGGTCGGGCAGGTACAACACCCAATTCAACCTCAATTCGATCAGCTTTGACCTGACCCACGATTTGGGTGATTGGTCATTGAATTGTAAATACAACGCAAGTGTAGTACTATCGAACAACCAATATCGATGGGTTCCGACGGTGTCGGTATACTTGTCGTGGAATGTATTGAGCGAATTGAACATCGAAGAGCAGTGGACACAAGAGAGCCACGGATGGGTTCGCTCGGAGACTGATAACAGGTGATCAATGGATAGATCCGTACATTTTGGCAGTGAGGAGAAGATACAGCGAGTTCTAGGAATAAACGATCGCAACGTACCATATCTGGAAGCGCTCTTAGGTGGTGATTTGTTCGTAAAAGGCAATACACTGACCATTCGCGGTGCTGACGATGCGATGGCCAACCGCTTTTCTCTCTTATTCAACCGTCTCGACCGTCTTGCCGAGAAACAACACTACTTCAGTGAAGCCGAATTATTCTTGGAGTACCAGGCAGTAAAAAATGACCGACCGATCAGCGAAATCGTTGATCAGCCGACCAAGGGCGGCCCATACATAAACGTCCATAATCGCATTGCCTATCCCAAAAGCGAACGCCAAGAGGCGTATATCAATAGCATGGCCAACAACCAAATTGTCTTTGGCATTGGCCCGGCGGGTACAGGGAAAACATTTTTGGCTGTCGCATATGCACTCTCCCAGCTATTGGGAGGCAAGCGCCAAAAGATCATTTTAACCCGGCCAATTGTTGAAGCCGGTGAGAGTCTCGGGTTTTTGCCAGGTGACCTTGCCCAGAAGATCAACCCATATTTACGTCCTCTCTATGACGCAATGGAGGCGATGATCAGCGTACAGAATATTCGGCGCCTTGAGGAGAATGGATCGATAGAGATTGCTCCCTTAGCCTATATGCGAGGGCGCTCTCTCAAGCATGCTACGGTTATTCTCGATGAAGCGCAGAATACCACCATCGAGCAGATGCAGATGTTCCTCACTCGTCTTGGAGAGAACAGTAGTGCCATAATCACCGGCGATATCAGCCAGGTTGATCTGCCACGAAACAAGGAGAGTGGATTGGTCCATGCTACCCGAATTCTGCAAGGCATCAATAGCCTGGACTTTGTGTATTTTGATAGTCGCGATGTTGTTCGTTCTCGGATCGTCAGCCAGATTATTGAAGCATATGCGGCAAATGGGAAGAGAGAGGAGAGCCGATGAGAGCTGCAATGCGACGTAAGGATGAGATTCGCAGAAACCGCTTCAGTCAACAATTAGCGGTTGTTCTGTTGATCATTACCGCAATACTGGCAATGCTCGTGACTCTTTACAGCGGTAAAGGATCGATCCTTGGCCTCTACGACCCCTCTACCTTGTATCAGGAAGGCCAGCTCGCTGATGAGGACTTCTACGCAACCAAGGGGTTTGAGTTTGTTGACCTCACCGCTGCAAAGAAGTTGGCCCAGCAGCAACGATCTGCAGTTTTGCCGCTCTTCTCCTACCAGATTCGTCCCACCGTTCAATCCCGAGATCTCCTTGACAGCTTCATTGCCCTCTTTGGCAAACAAGACATCAGTGGGGTTGAATCGTTGCTTACAGAGCTTGGATTAACTGATCGACTGCGTGTCACGCGCCAAATCAGCCTGTTGGCACCCAATGACCAAGCTCTCTTACTTGCCATCCTCGAAGAGAGTGCAGACCACGTTCTCACTGAAGGCCTCTTTCTCTCCAGTGATCTCATGGAAGTCGAAGGGGAGGGATACCATCGACTAGATTACACCTCTCCCTCAACAGGTAAAACTGAACGAGCCATTTCCCAAGACCTCTATACCAAAGACAATTTACATCTCTCCCTCAACCCCTGGCTCGCTGGCTATGGTAGCACCGTTGCTGCCCAGATACCCCTCTCTTTGATCGGCGATACACTTTCGCTGCTCTTGCAGGAGAATATCCACTACGACCGCATCGAGACGATGCGCCTCAGAGATGAAGCGGCAGCGTCTATTGTTGCGCCAACCTATACCATTGAGCGAGGAACAAAACTCATCGGTCGCGATACAGTGGTCACCGCCTCTCAACTCGACATGCTCAAATATATGCAAGAACATGCATTTGGATACTCAATCCTTGAGTTGATTGGCCGATCGCTCTTCATCCTCATTGCAACCATTGTCAGTGTAATAGTCTTTTTACGCATCATTGAACAGGAAAAGCGAACCTACCTCTCTCTGAATTTTTTACTTGTCAGTATCATCCTCTCCCTCATTGCAATGCACTTTGTCACCGTGTTTTTGCGTGGCCGCTCGCTTCCGTTGGTCGACGGATACCTACCGCTCTACTTTGCCCCACTCTTCATTGCCCACATTACCAGCCACAAGCGCCTTGGGTATATCACCGCCTTCCTGCTTGCCTGTTATGCAACCTTGATGGGTGAGGCTACGCTGATGACCTTCTTCTTTGTGTTGGGGATCAATGCGATTACTCTGCACTTCTTCAACTACTCGATCAAGCGACTCGAAGACCTCTTCAATTGGTTCTACGCCACGGCAATAGCGTCGGTTGCAGCCCTTGCCTTCAGTCCTCTCAGTGGCATTCAAATCCATTCAGTCATTCCGTTGATCGGCTCTGTGGTAGTGAACATCACTCTCAGTGTCATCATCGTAGAAGCGTTTGTGCCGTTGGTAGAGCGACTCTTCAATATCCCCACCGCCTACCGCCTCAATGAACTGGCGTTCAGCGATTCGCCGATCATTGAACGGTTGAGCGCTGTAGCACAGGGCACCTACAACCATAGCCGCTACGTCAGTGAGCTTGCATACCAGGCTGCCAAAGCCATTGGAGCCAATGCCATGCTTGCCCGTGTTGGTGGGCTGTACCATGATATCGGAAAGGCTGATCACCCTGAGTACTTTATGGAGAACCAGAGCGGGGAGAACAAACATGATGACATCAAACCAAGTCTCTCGGTGGCCGTTATCAAAAGTCACGTGAAGCTAGGGTTGGAGAAGGGGAGGGAAGCCGGCCTTCCCCTGGAGGTGCTGGATATCATTGCCCAACACCATGGAAATGATGTAATCCAATACTTTTACAGTGAAGCGACCAAACAAGCTCGCGTAAGCGGCTCTGAGATAAATATTGACGACTATTCATATGCCGGTGATCCACCGACTTTCGTAGAGAGTGCAATCGTCATGCTTGCCGACGTAGTGGAGGCAGCGACAAGAACGTTGAAACAACCCTCTTACTCCAAGTACCAAAAACTTATCCACTCCCTCGTGATGGGTAAGATTGAGCGGGGACAACTGAACGACAGCGGTCTTTCGCTCACCGATCTCAACCGCATCGAAGAGTCCTTTGTCCAAACGCTCATCGGGCGCGATCACCAACGCATCGAGTATCCGGAGGAACAGTGAATACCTTGACTATCGAGGTCTCCTATGAGGAGCAATCCTTTGAGCAGGAGGCCCCCCAGCAATGGGTCCAATCCACCATGCAGGATATCTGGGCTCTCGTGGGCTCCGAGAGTGCTGAAATCGGCATCAGCTTCATCAGCGATGATGCTATGCAAACCTTGAACCGTACCTATCGAAATATCGATGAACCGACTGATGTTCTCTCCTTCGCATCGGAGGGTGAGGATGAACAAGAATTTTGGCCAGGAGAAGAGGCTGCCTCCTACCTCGGAGATATCGCCATTAGCCTTGATGCCTTGAAAAGAAATGCGCAATCCTTTAACGTGGAAACAGAAGAAGAGTTGTTGCGTCTCTTGATCCACGGCACCTTGCACCTCTTGGGCCATGACCATCAAACCAACGACTCAGATGAGCCGATGCTCATCAGTCAAGAAGCACTGCTTGCGCAATTGAGGGGGGCACAACGTTGAGCCTTTTACGAACACGTCTGTTCGCTAGCTTGAGAAGGAAGAAGGCAGTTCCCAACCCCACGCAGGATGAACTTGCCGAACGACAGACGATGATCGAGGGAATCGGGGAGCTACAGGACAAGACCGTCAAAGAGATCATGGTCCCCCGTGTCGATGTGGCCTTCATCCATAGCGATATTACCCTCGATGAATTGTATGAAGTCATTGCTGAAGAGGGGTACTCTCGCTACCCGATCTTCGAGCAGACCATCGACAACATCATCGGCATCCTCTACGTCAAAGATATTATCCGCTGCAACATCGAGAAGGAGTTCAATCTCTCTCGCCTGATGCGTAAGCCATATTTCATCCCAGAGAGCAAACACCTTGACGACCTGCTACGTGAATTCAAAAAACGAAAGGTCCATATCGCCATCGCCATCGATGAATACGGTGGAGTGAGCGGCATTGTCAGCATGGAAGACATCCTGGAGGTAATCGTTGGGGATATCCAGGATGAGTTTGATGAGGATGAAGAGGACACGATCATAGAGATTGCACCCAACACATACCTCGTCGATGCCCGCACTCCGATTGAAGAGGTGAACGAGGCATGCCGCCTACGTCTCTCAGATGAAGAATTTGAAACAATCGGTGGCTATGTATTTGAACTTTTTGGCAAAATACCGCAAAATGAAGAGTCGATTGAAGATGAGCAGGCCATCTTTACTGTCAATGAAATCGAAGGCCACAAGATCAATCGCATAAAATTATTAGTGAAAAACTAGGGTTAGCGTTGACCCTATGGAAGAGAAAACAGTATATTAATATCGATATACAGAAAGATTCCTGGAGGAAAACAGAGAATGAAAATTGCAATTAATGGTTTCGGAAGAATTGGTAGAAACGTCTTCAAGATCGCATTCGAGGATCCATCCATCGAGATCGTAGGTATCAACGACCTTACCGATCCAAAGACCTTGGGCCACCTTCTGAAATACGACTCCAACTATGGAGTATATGATAAGAGTGTCGAAGTAGCCGATGATGCTATCATCGTTGCTGGCAAGAGGATCCCCATCTTCGCAATGCGCAACCCTGCTGAGCTTCCCTGGAAGGATCTTGGGGTTGATATCGCCATCGAGTCCACTGGTGTCTTCACCAAGGCCGAAAGCGATCGCGGCGGATACAAGGATCACATCAAGGCGGGTGCCAAGAAGGTCATCCTCACCGTTCCTGCAAAGGACAAGATCGACCAGACCGTTGTCCTGGGTGTCAACGACGATCAACTTGACCTCTCCCTTGAGGCTTTCTCAAATGCCAGCTGCACAACCAACTGTCTCTCCCCGATTGCCAAGGTCCTTGAGGACAACTTCGGCATTGAGCAGGGCCTGATGACCACTGTGCACGCGTACACCAACGACCAGGTGATGCTCGACCAGCCACACAGCGACCTGCGCAGAGCTCGCGCTGGTGCCGTCTCGATCATCCCTACCACCACCGGTGCAGCTCGTGCAGTCAGTGAGGTAATCCCTGCCCTGAAGGGCAAGCTCAATGGTATGGCCATGCGCGTACCCGTTCCCACCGGTTCGGTCGTCGACTTGGTTGTAACCTTGAAGAAGGACGCATCCGTTGAGGCAATCAACGCAGCAATGAAAGCTGCCGCTTACGGCCCGATGAAGGGAATCCTTGAGTACACCACTGACCCGATTGTCAGCCATGACATCATTGCAAACCACCACTCTTCGATCTTCGACAGCCTGCTTACCATGCAGATCGGCGATCGTATGTTCAAGGTTATCAGCTGGTACGATAACGAGATGGGATATTCTGCCCGTGTCGTTGACCTTGCCAAGAAGCTGGTGAAATAACACATTGGTTTTCTATGGTTCAGGCCTGTCTTTACAGGCCTGAACTTTTAACTAGATCCTGTTACAGAGGTTGTATATGGTCCTGAACACAATTTTGGATGGAGATTTTGCAGGTAAGCGGGCCCTTGTCCGCGTAGATTTCAATGTGCCATTGAAGGATGGCATAGTCACCGACGATACACGCATCCGATCCGCCCTACCTACCATCGAGCATCTGCTCAAAGCAGGGGCTAGCGTGGTGGTAATGAGCCACCTCGGTCGCCCAAAGGGTAAAAAGAACCCTGACTTCTCCATGGCACCGGTCGCCAAGCGCTTCTCCGAGCTGTTGGGTAAGCCAGTGACACTTGCTAGCGATGTCATTGGAGCTGAAGTAGAGAAGGCTGCCGCTGCCTTGAAGGCAGGTGAGGTGCTTCTTCTAGAAAATGTACGTTTTTACGCAGAGGAAGAGGCCAATGACCCCGCTTTTGCAAAAAGCCTTGCTGCCCTCGCCGATGTGTATGTCAATGATGCATTTGGCACTGCACACCGTGCCCACGCTTCCACCGAAGGTGTGAGCCACTACCTGCCCTCATATGCCGGTCTCTTGATCGAAAAAGAGGTCAAATTCATGGGGCCGCTTTTGGCCAATCCAGAAAAACCCTTTGTTGCCATCATCGGTGGCTCGAAGGTTTCCAGTAAGATCAGCGTACTTGAGAGCTTGGTGAAGACCTGCTCGGCAGTCGTCATCGGTGGAGGAATGGCGTACACCTTCCTCTTGGAACAAGGCCATACCGTTGGTAAGAGCCTGGTAGAGGAGGAGTATCGAGCAACTGCAGCTTCATTCCTCAAAAAAGCTGATGAGCTTGGTGTAAACGTTATTCTGCCGGTTGACCATCGTTGTGGCGCC